>JBDTLV010000038.1:0-41919 GCA_039934615.1 Tahibacter sp. | reverse complement strand
TCCAGCACCTTGGTTTTCCAGATGTCTTCGTGCGGAGTCGTAAAGATGTCGCGGTCGACCAGGACGAAGTCGGCCCAGCGGCCTGGCTCCAGCGAACCCTGCGTCGTTTCTTCGTGTGCCGCCCAGGCGGCATCGCGCGTGAACGCGCGCAACGCTTCCGTGACGCTGAGCGCCTGGTCGGGATACCAGCCGGCGGTCGGCTGATTTGCGTGGTCCTGTCGCGTCACTGCCGCGTGCAGCCCGAAAAATGGATTGGCCGATTCGACCGGAAAGTCCGAACCGCCGGCCACGATCGTGCCTTGCGCAAGAAAATGGCGCCATGCATAGGCGCCACGGATGCGCTGCGCGCCGACCCGTTGTTCCGCCATGTTCATGTCGGACGTCGCATGGGTCGGTTGCATTGATGCAATGAGTTTGAGCTCGGCAAAGCGCGGGATGTCGTCCAGGGCGACCACCTGCGCATGCTCGATGCGGTTGCGCAGATGCTCGCCTCCTTGGGCTGCGTAAGCGTGGGCAAACGCATCGAGGATTTCGCGATTGCCGCGGTCGCCGATCGCATGCACGTTGACCTGGTATCCCTTTGACAGGGCCTTGCCGACCATTGCGTCGAGCTCCGCCTGGGGGTGAAACAGCAAGCCGCTGTTGCCCGGGTCGTCCGAGTACGGCGCGAGCAGGGCCGCGCCGCGACTGCCGAGCGCACCGTCCGCGTAGAGCTTGACGCTGCGGACGGTAAGAAAGTCGTCGCCGTAGCCAATCAGAGGGCCCTTGCGTGAGAGGCGATCGAAGTCCTTGCCTACATCGCCGATCATTGCATAGATGCGCGTTGTCAATTTTCGCGCATCTGCATATTTCTTGTAGAGTGAAAAAGTTGCGTAATCGATGCCTGCATCGTGCACGCCGGTCAGGCCCAGCTTGGTCATTTCGCCGAGCGCCACATCGAGCATCGCCGCATTCTCGGCAGCACTGGCTGCGGGCAGGGTCTTTTCCAGCAGGTCCATCGCTGCGTCGACCAGCACGCCGCTGGGCGCTCCGGTCGCATCGCGCTCGATGCGTCCACCCAGCGGGTCCTTCGTGGCAGCGACGATGTGCGCACGCTTGAGTGCGGCGTTGTTCGCCCAGCCCGCGTGTCCATCGACGCGTCGCAGCCAGACCGGACGGTCGGGCACCACCGCGTCGAGATCTGCGGCCGACGGAAAACGACCGAGCTTCCAGATTTCCTGGTTCCAGCCGCGTCCACGTATCCACGTCGTTCCGGGATGCGCGGTCGCATGGCGCTGGACGATTGCCAGGGCGTCGGCCAACGTACGCGTTTCGGTCAGGTCAACCTGGCTGCGCAGTTCTCCCAGATTCATGACGTGGCCATGCGCGTCGATCAGCCCGGGCAATAGCACGTGGCCCTCGCCGTCCACGACCCGGGCCTTGCCGGCCTGCGCTGCAAGCGTTGCCTGCGTCCCCACGGCTACCACCTTGCCGTGATCGATCAGCAGGGCATCGAAGCGTTGCGCCACTCCGCTGCTGTCAATGCTATAGCCGCGCACATGTTCGATCAGCAGGTCCGCGCCCTGCGCTGCGCTGGCTGCGGCCAGCGAAAGGGTCAGGATGAGCGGTCGAATACGTCGATTCATGAAAACTTCCCGAAGTGAACAAACGGTGTGAAGCTGCGCCATCCCGCAGCATTGGAGCACAGCCAGACGGTCACATGAATTCTGCCAGTCGCTGGGAATCGGGCCCGATAATTAGTCGATTCGGGCAGCGCGGGCGAGTGCTGTTAGACTGATGCGGTTCGCACTGAGGAATCTCGCCGGCGTGGCGTCGCCGGTAGCGCTGATTGGAATATTCCATGAAGGACAAGAAAGAGATTGTCAGCAACTGGCTGCCGCGCTACACCGGCGTGCCGCTGGAAGCCTTCGGCAAGTACGTACTGCTCACCAACTTCAGCAACTATGTCGATCTTTTCGCCTCCTGGCACGGGGTCGAAGTGCAGGGCGTCGGCAAGGCGATGCCAAGCGCACATGCCGATGGGCTTTCGATCATCAATTTCGGCATGGGTAGCCCAACCGCGGCAACCATCATGGATCTGCTCTCGGCCATCATGCCCAAGGCGGTCCTGTTTTTGGGCAAATGCGGCGGCCTAAAGCGCAAAAATCAGCTAGGCGATTTGATCCTGCCGATCGCGGCGTTGCGCGGCGAAGGCACGTCAAACGACTACTTTCCACCCGAAGTTCCGGCGCTTCCGGCGTTTACCCTGCAGCGCGCTGTTTCCTCGACCGTGCGCGACCATGGTCGTGACTACTGGACGGGCACGGTCTACACGACCAACCGCCGCGTCTGGGAACACGACGAGGCCTTCAAGAACTATCTGCGTCGGACGCGCTGCATGGCGATCGACATGGAAACCGCGACCGTGTTCAGCGTCGGCTTCTACAACAAGATTCCAACGGGCGCCTTGTTGCTCGTCTCTGACCAGCCGATGATTCCCGAGGGCGTGAAAACCGAGGAAAGCGATCGAAAGGTCACCGGAGAATTCGTCGAAGCGCAAATTCGTATCGGCATCGACGCGCTGAAAGAAATCCGCGACGAAGGCCAATCGGTCAAGCACTTGAGGTTCTAGCGGCAGCGTATGCCGCTCGGTGCGTCGTGCGGACCTGGTACCGCGCGACGCACGATCGAATTCGGGCGGCGACCAGATCGAGTTGCCCGCCTGATAGCGGCGCTTGGCCGGCGCGATTGCCTGCCGGGCTCAGTCTTTCTTGACGTCATCCATGCTCCAGTTGAACTGGAGAAAGATGACCGATGCCGGCTTGCCCTCTTCGAAACGCACCTTGCATTCCGCAGTCTGCTTGTATTCGGAACTCAGTCCCTTGTCGAACACGATGGTGGACAACAGGCGCAGCGCGTCGGCGCCTTCGGGCGCAGCGTGAGCCGCCAGATCCTTGAGGTTGATGTCCACTCCACGTCCGGCAAGCTTGGTCCGGATGGCGTCGTCGCAGGCCTGTGCTGCCAATTGCTCCCGCCCGCCACCGCAGCCTGCCAGCACTACAGCGCCCATCATTCCCAGTATGCGTGCTCGCATTGTGATCACCTCGCAGACTTGCTGCCGCCGCTCTGGCATTTTTCGCAGACCGCTTTACGGCTCGCCCCCAGTATAACGTGCCGCGTGATGCCCACCGTCACCGCATTGTTGCGCGACTTGATGATCGCAGGTCGTGAACGCGCCGGGCCTGGATGCCAGCACCCGGCGGGTAGGGGCCCGCCCGGCAGGGATTGTCACAATGCCACCATCCGGTATTGCCAAAAAAATGACAAGAATAGTTTTGTAATTTGTTGATACGGGTTCAGTAGCGCGGCACGGTCGCGTCGACTTCCCGCGACCAGGCATCGATTCCGCCTTCGACGTTGAACACCTGCCGAAAGCCCAGCCCGCGGAAGTGTTCGGCGGCGCTCCGGCTGGAATTGCCGTGATGACACAGGAACGCCAGCGGCTGTTCCATCGGTAGTGAAGACAGGCGTGTGACGCTGTCTTCGTCGAGCGCGTCGGCGCCAGCGAAAGCGGCAACGGCGCGGTCCGCCGCCGGACGCACGTCGATCACTTTGATCGTGCCGGCCGCCATGCGAGCCCTGAGTTCATGCACGTCCAGATTTTGCACCGGTGCCGGCGCATTCGGGTTGGTGATCGAAAGGCCGGCGCCCTGCAGACTGTCCACCCAGTCAATGACGATGCCGCGCGCGCGCTGTGCGCTGGGCAGGTCCATAAGGATGTCGATGCCATTGGCCTGGCTCGTGATCTCGGTGCCCTCGGCTTCGCGCAGGAAAAATTGCGCCTGAAAGCGCGCATCGATCGTGAGGTGCAGGCCCATGCCGCGGGCATCGGACAGTCCGGCGCGCATCGCTTCGGCAGCGGCATCGGTAATCGTGATCGCCGGCGGAGTTCGGTCGGGTTTGGGCAGGCCGAGCAAGGCGTGCAGTTCGCCGGAAGAGTGCATTGCCTGCACGATATCGGCGCCGCCGATCAGTTCACCCTGCACGTACAGTTGTGGAATGGTTGGCCAGTTGCCGTACTGCTTGATGCCTTCGCGAATGTCCGGATCGGCGAGTACATCCACCGTGACGTAATCATCCAGCAACGCGTTCAAGGTGCCGATAGTACCGGCTGAAAATCCGCAGCGTGGTGCGTCTCGCGTCCCCTTCATGAACAGCACGATGCGATTGTGCTGCAGAAGGTTGTCGATACGCGTGCGAATGTCGGGGGCGAGGCTCATGGCAGTGTTCCAAAGAGTAAGGTTTCAATGATAGCGCTGGCGCCGGCGGATGCCATCCGGCGGCTTGCCCGGAAAGCACCCACATCGGGGCGTGCACGTCGGTTTTCCACTCACTTGGCCGTATCGGTGATAATCCGCGGCGCTGGTCGCGAGACCATCGATACCCCTGGGAGAAAAATCTATGCACCGTTCGCTGCTGGCTGCGGCCATCGCCTGCGCCTTGTCCGCGCCCGTTTACGCCACTGAAGCTCAGGTCGGGCAACCCCCGGCCGTCGATGCGAACATTCCGCTGACCTATGTGGGCAGCAATGCCCGCGCCAGTTTCGGCATCAACGAAAATGGCGATCTCAGCGGCGAAGGCCTTGGCGTATTCGGCTTCGATGGCGATTCCGCCTGGATCGCGCAGCTCTGGCTCGCCGAGCACGGCGCTGGCGGCCTGCAGTTCGACTACCACTGGCTCTGGGGTGGCAAGACGCGCCAGGACACTATTGATCATTCCGATGGCGTGCGCGTCGCCAAGGCCTTCGTCGCGGTGGACCAGAATGTCTGGGATGACCGCAAGGCCACCGTCGGCGTCGGATACCAGAAAAATGATTTCTTCCTCGACACCTACGTATCTGCAAGCATGACCGGCAATCGCTTTGTCAGCCGCAGCAGCACGCAGGTGATCAACAATCTCAGCGGTGTGGAGAACGGGCACAGTTATACGCAGACCGAGACCATCACGACGCTGACCGACGCATTCGAGCATCCGTACGAGAAGGGCGTCGGCGTGCGCCTGGGCAGCTACTTCGACGGTGCGCTGGTGCGCGTGCGCGGTGGTCTGGACTACGAACGTGGCCGCTACAGTTCGGATCAGCTGACCTTGTCGCTGGGCGTGGACAAATACCTCGACAACTCAGGTTGGAGTTTCACGCTGGAAGGCGAGCAACTGAAGAAATCCGGCGACTTTGAACGCGACAAGTCCGACACGCGTGGCTGGTTGTTCGCACGCTACGAGTTTGGCCAGAGCTTCCGCGCGCGCGAACCCTATCGCATGGTTCAGGTGGAACGCGCGACACCGGTGGCGGCGCCCGCTGCGCCGCCGATGCAGGTGGTGCGCAATGAAATCCGCCTTGATGGCGATGCATTCTTCGATTTCGATCATTCCGAATTGCGGCCGGACGCGGTGTCCGCGCTCGACACGCTGCTGGCGAAGCTCAATTCGAATTCGCGCGTGAGCCGCATCAGCGTGGTCGGCCATACCGACAGCATCGGCACCGACGCCTACAACCAGGCCCTGTCGGAACGCCGCGCCGCGAGTGCCCGCGCGTATCTGATCGCGCACGGCGTCGACGCGACACAGATCGATACGCGCGGTGATGGTGAGCGGAATCCAGAATTTCCGAATGATACAAAGCAGAATCGGCAGAAGAACCGTCGCGTCGACGTCGATTTCCTGACCGTCGAGGAAATCAGTCAGCCTGGACCGGCTCCGCCTCCCGTCGCTGGCGTGGAATGGAGAAAGGAACCGGTCGCCGCGCCGGCCGCCTGGATCGAGCGCGCGCTGCGCAATCCGGCCCAGCACAAACGGACCGTCGACGTGTACCGCTTCGAGCGCGCGAGCAGCAGCAGTGCGCTGGGTCCCAAGCAGTTCGCCAATCGGCCGCCGGATGCGCGGGACGATGCGCTCGCGCTCGCGCAGAATGCCAGCGCCACGTCGATCGCCGTTCTCGCCAACGACATCGACCCTGATGGTGATCCGCTGACGATTACCGCGGTCAGCGCGGCCAGCCATGGCACCGCCAGCCTCGCCGGCGGCGTGGTCAGCTACGCGCCCGCCGCGGGTTACACGGGCGTCGACAGTTTCACCTATACGATCAGCGACGGGTTTGGCGGCACCGATACCGCCACCGTGGCGATTACGGTCGGTGCGGCGAATCGCCCACCCGTCGCGCAGAATGACTCCGCTGTGGCGAGCGGTGTGACACCGGTGCGCATCGCAGTGCTGGCGAACGACAGCGATCCGGATGGCGACGCGCTGACCCTGCAGACCGTGGGCACGCCGGCGCATGGCGCTGCGGTGAAAAATACCGATGGGTCGGTCAGCTATACCGCGAACGCCGGCTATGTCGGAAGCGACAGCTTCAGCTACACGATCAGCGATGGTCATGGCGGCAGCGCGACCGCACAGGTGAGCGTTGCGGTGAGTGGTGCGGGCAACCGGCCGCCGGTCGCGGTCGACGACGAAGTGGTACTGATCAAAGGCACCGGCATCGACATCAACGTGCTGGGTAACGACAGCGACCCGGACGGCGATCGCCTGCGCGTGATCGAGGTCAGTCACAATACGTTTTTCAATGTGGATCTTTCCATCAATCCCGATGGCACGATCCGCTACGTGCATCATCATGGCACGCAGGGTATTGACTGGGTCACCTACACGATCAGCGATGACCACGGGCATACCGCCACGGCGCGCGTAAAAGTGGTGATCCTCCAGCTGCCTGGCGATCCTTGATCGGCCAATAGCTCGCGCCGCGCGCTGCTCTGCTAGCGCGCGGTATTCGCGCCCAGTGCGTTGCGCGCTGCCGGAAGGATGGTGCGCAACCATCGCGTGTACTGCGCACCGGACGGGTGCAGGCCGTCGTCGGCGAGTTGCGACGCATCGTCAGTCTGCGCCCGCGACAGAGCGCTCACATCGGCCCAGCCCGCGCCGAGCCGCTGCGCTTCGGTGCGGTTAATGGCATTGAACGCATCCAGCTCGGCGGAGATCTGTGTTAGGTCGCGACCCGAACCGCGGCCAAAGCGCGTCACGCCCCAGTCCGGAATTGACACCACGAAGACGCGCGTTGGTCGGTCGCCAGCCAGCGCAATGGCACGACGCAACAAGTCGACAAATTCATTCCGGTACTCGTCCGCACTGCGCCCGCGATACTGGTTGTTGACGCCGATCGACAGGCTGACCAGGTCATACGGCGGGTCGAAGCGTTCCGCATCCATCGCCGCGGCCAATTCGTCCGTGGTCCAGCCGGTCCTGGCGAGGATCCGTGGATCGGCGATGTCGAAACCGTTCTGGCGTAGTTGCACGGCCAGCTGTTGCGGCCAGCGCAATGTCTCCGCGACCGCTTCGCCGATCGTGTAAGAATCACCGAGCGCGAGATAGCGCAGGTTACCGGCATGGACGCCCTGAGTCTGCGTGCCAAGCATCGCGGCGAGCAGCAGCTCAGGCCACATGCCGTGCCGGCGTCGCTGCTTCGGCACGGCGTTGCAGGCACTGCTCGATGCGCGCGAACACCTCGCCGATCTGCGCTGGTTCGGGCAGCAGGGTCAAGCGGAAATGACGACTGTCCGCCACGTTGAACCCCGTGCCAGGCACGATCAGCACGTGTTCGTTCTCGAGCAGGTCGAGTGCGAATGCCTCATCGTCAAAGTGTGGAAAATACTCGCTCTTTACGAATGGAAAGGCATACAGTGCACCCTGTGGAGCGACCACATCGAGATAGCGGCTGGCTGCGACACCGTCGATCACGGCGCGTCGCGCTTCGTGAAGCCGCCCTCCGACCGCGGTCAGCGCCGACATCGTGTCGGGGCCCTGCAACGCCGGTTCGATGGCCCATTGACTGGGCACGTTGGCGCACAAGCGCAGCGCGGCGAGCAGATCCAGCGCGGCGCGGAAGTCGCCCAGGGCTGCGTCGGCGCCGGACAGGCTGATCCAGCCGACCCGATAGCCGCAAGCGCGCTGCAGTTTGGACAGGCCGTTGTAGGTCACGCAGGGCACGTCCCCGCTCAGGGTTGCGAGCGGCACGAATTCGGCACCGTCATACAGGATGCCGTCATAGATTTCGTCGGAAAGCAAAACGAGGCGATGGCGACGCGCGACCCCGACCAGCGCGAGCAGAAGTTCGCGCGGATAGACCGCGCCGGTCGGATTGTTTGGATTGATCAGCGCAATGGCGCGTGTGCGTGGCGTGATCAGCGCCTCGACCTCGTCCGGATCGGGCAAATGCGCGCGCTGGGCAGGGCACGGGTAGTAAACCGGCGCACCGCCGTTCAAGGTGGTCGCCGCGCTCCATAGCGGGTAGTCGGGACTCGGCAGCAGCACTTCATCACCCGGGTTGAGCAATGCGCGAAGAGTGAGGTCGATCAGTTCGCTGACCCCGTTGCCGATGAAAATCTTTTCCGCGTGCGCTCCCTGCACGCCGCGTTCGAGTTCCCGTGCGGCGATAGCGTCCCGCGCCGACAGCAAACCCTGCTGGTGGCAGTAGGCTTCACTTTTATCCAATTGAACACGTACCGAATTGCGCACATGGTCCGGCACGCTGAAACCGAACAACCCGGGGTTGCCGATGTTCAGGCGCACGATGTGCTGGCCCTGTGCCTCCAGCTCGCGCGCTCGGCGCGACAAGGCTCCGCGAATCTCATAACGGACCTCACCGAGACGGGCACTCACCGGGACACTGCGCTGCGGCATGACATTGGATCCTCACAAAATGACCGCATCCTAGCGACTGCCCGTGGATTTTCCAAACCACGATCTGGAATGAAGCGGGCCGAACCGAGCGTTAGTTGCGACCAGACGTTGCCGCGCGACGCAACCTTTTGCGCCTTCCAATCATCCGATAGGGGTGCGCTGCGTCGAGCATGAATCGACTAGGCCAGAGGTCACGCTGCCCTGTGGCAGATGTGCTGAAGAGCGCGCAAATCTACCATTTCGCCTTGACACTATGCGTTTTGGTGTTATAGTTACCTACAACACCAGGGCAATGACCATGAAGACCATCCAATACGCCAGTTTGTTGTTAGCCGCCGCCATCGCCAGCTCCTTGAGTGGCTGCGGTTCTGATGCCAAATCCGCCCAGGCGGCGGCCACCGAAGCGGCTGAGAAGCCCAAGGTGGAAGTACTGACGGTCGAAACGTCGGCAGTCGTGCTGGGTGACATCACGGCCAGCTACGCCGGAACGGCAACTCTGGAAGCCGAGCGCGAAGCCAAGGTGGTCAGCGAAGTCGGCGGCGTGGTGCTCGCTCTCAGCGTCGAAGAAGGCCAGAGTGTGCGTAAAGGCCAGGTCCTTGCCCGTCTGGACGCCGAACGCGCGCAAGTCGTGCTGCGCCAGGCGGAAGCGGAGATGCAGCGCATTGTGCACAACGACGCCCGCAACGAGCAGTTGTTCGAGCGCAAACTGATTGCCCGCAACGCCTACGAACAGAACAAGTCCGATCTGGCGACCCACAAGGCCGAAGTCGAATTGGCACGCCTGACCCTGTCCAAGAGCGCGGTGATCGCCCCGTTCGATGGCGTGATCACGCGTCGCTTCATCAAACAGGGCCAGTTGCTCAAGGCCAATGAAGTGGCCTTTGAAATGGCCGACTTCCGCGATCTGAAAGCGCGCCTGCGTGTTCCGGAACGTGCCAGCGTCGCCTTGCGTGCCGGCCAGGCGGTCGATTTCCACGCAGACGCGATGCCCGGCAAGACTTATCTCGCCGAAGTCGCCCGGGTCAGCCCGGTGGTGGATGCAAAGAGCGGTACCGTGGAAATTCTGATCAAGGTGGACAACAGCTCCAACGACCTTCGTCCTGGTTTGTTCTCGCGCCTTGATGTGGCCTACGACCACGTTGCAGCGGCGATTCTGCTCCCGAAATCGGCACTCCTGAGTGGCGAACGCGATAGCAACGTTTACGTGGTTGACGGTGGCAAGGCGCGTCGCGTGGCGGTGAAGCTCGGTTATGAAGCTGGCAACAACGTGCAGGTCTTGAGTGGCGTGTCGCCGGGCGCCGAAGTAGTCATCGCGGGACAGCGCGCGCTCAGCGAAGGTAGCCCGGTCGAGCCAATCAAGTCGCAGGTCGCCGTCGCTGCCGCGAGTCCGAAAGCCTGAGTCTTTGCAAACCGCCGCGGCATGCGACAATGCATGCATGCCGCTGACACTGGATCATCTGGCGCGCCTGGCCACGATTGGCTGGCGCGCCGACTTCACCCTGCCGACCGACAAACTGGATTCGTCCATTTTGGCGAGAGTCATCATCCAGCATCGGAACGGCTATGTCGTGCACGATGGGACGCACGAATTCATCGTGCAGCCGGCGCCACACTTCCTGAAGCGCACGCTCGATCCCGTCGATCGCCCCGCCGTCGGCGATTTTGTGCTGCTGCAAGCGGGCAAACCGCCGCACATTGAAACGATCGTCGAGCGCCACTCGACCCTGCGCCGCGCCGCTGCGGGTGAGCGCTACCGCCGCCAGCTGATCGCGACCAACATCGACAACGTGCTTGTGCTGATGGGGTTGGATGGTGATTTCAATCCGCGCCGCCTCGAACGCTATTTCGCGCTGATCGAAGCGTCCGGCGCGCGCAGCGTGGTGGTGCTGACCAAGGCCGATCACCACGAAGATCTTGATGCGGTCATGGCGGACGTCGCTGACGTGCTGCCCGGCCACACGCCGATCCATCCGGTCAATTCCAAGGACCCCGACAGCCTGCGCGTGCTGCATCAGTACCTCGGGCCCGGCAGCACCAGTGTGCTGGTGGGATCGTCCGGTGTGGGCAAATCAACACTGACGAATACCCTGCTCGGCATCGAGCGCATGGCGACCAAGCCGGTGCGTGAGAACGACAGCCGCGGCCGCCACACCACCACGTTCCGTGCCCTCATCAATCTTCCCCAGGGCGGCTGCCTGATCGACACGCCGGGAATGCGCGAACTCAAACTGACCGGTGAGGAAGAATTCGTCGATGGCCAGTTCGCCGACATTGATGCGCTCGCGGCGGACTGCCGATTTGGCGACTGTGCCCATCAGAGCGAACCGGGTTGTGCGGTGCGTAGTGCCCGTGAAGATGGCTCGCTGGATCCGGATCGCTGGGCGAGCTACGAGAAACTGCGCAGCGAGCGCGATGCGCAGGCGGCGCAGCTGGAAGTCCAGCTGAAACGCCAGGCGAGTCAGCGCGGCCACAAAAAACCGTCCAACCAGCGACCGCGCGATCGCGGCTGAAGGGCTTCGGTCTCGCAGTGCCTGGCGCGCCCGGCGCGAAGGGCATTGTTCAATTGGCTATAATTGGAAACCGTCGCGCATGATCAGGTCGGTCGCTCCGAGCGCGAGAATCTCGAATCCACTCAGGACCGCCTCGCCGCTGGCGCCCGCTGACTTCTGCAGGGCGATATTGAGCACGCCGTCATTGACCGTGGTCACGAATCCGACGCGCAACGCCTGACGCAGCCCGGCCCAGCGATACAGATCAAAGCCGGTGAGCGCGGCGATGCCCTCCAGTTGCACATCGATGCCCCGCGCGACGGCAGTGAACCAGCGCCATTCGGCAAAATGCAGCGTGATCAGATAGCGCCCGTTCGGCACGGCCACCGCATAGCTGAAACTGTTCCCGTGTCGCGTCGTTTGATAGAGCACATCGTCCTGGGTTGCGTAAATCGTCGTGACGCCGGTCAACGTCTCGGCGGTTCCGCCGGTGAATCCCGCATCCGCATTGAACGCAGTTCCATCCGCGCCGGTGAATGCACCACCACCGACGTTGACCGCCGTCACAACCGGGTGCGGCGCTCCCGCGCCAAGCACGAGCACGCTGCTCTGGGTTGTTACAGCGCCCGACCCGTCGTTGGCGCTGAGCTGAAACCGATACAGTCCGGGCTGGGTCGGTGTCCACGAGGCGAGCGCGGGGTCCGCGGCGTCCACCTGTATACTCGGTGCGGATGGGCTCTCAAGGACCTGATAGCTCAGGGTCGGTATTGCCTGCGGCTGGTCGTCGTCGTCAACGAGTGCGCGCAATCGCTGCGGGCGTCCCAGCTGCGCCACCGGTTCCGCCCAGAGGGCGATCTTCGGTACCCGATTTGCCACAATGGGATTTGTCACCCTCACGCTGCGGGAAAAAGTGCTGTTGCCGCCCAAGCTGGCGACATAGCTCGTTCCGGTGGCCTGCACGCGCAGCACGCTGGTTGCGCCAGCGGGTATCGCTAGCGGACCGGCGCTAAAGCTCGTGGTGCCAGTGGCCGTTCCGTTCAGAGCGGCGAAGCTGTAGTCCACGACGCCGGGGAGTGCATCGGCGGGGGTCACCGCACCGGCAATCGAAAGCGTCGCCGCGTTCGTGTACCAATGAGCCAATGCACTCGGTGCGGACAATTCCACTCGGGGACCTGTCGCCTGCATCGGCATGCGCCAGCGCTGCGCGAGCATCCACGGCGCCAGCCTGGCGATCGCATAAGTTTGCGTCCAGATAAAGTGGTCACCACTCGCATATTCGGTGAACAGTGGATCACCACCGCCAGCACGCAGCGTCGACACGCTGGTTCGAGAGTTGTCCGGTGTGACCGTGCCGTCGTTCGCCGCGTGGAAAAACCAGAACGGTACGGTCCACAAGCGATCCCGGTCGATGGTGCTGCTGATGACCGCGGCCGGACAGACCGGAATTGCCGCCGCGGCAACTGCGTCGAAGCGCTGCACGAATCCGATCGTTCCTCCGCCGCCCATCGACAGACCGGTCACATAGACGCGGCCGGGATCAAAACCGAATTCGCGCTGGACGTCATCCAGCAAATCCGCGGTTCCCGCCATAGGCCCGTCATTGGTCCACCATTCCGGTGCCTGGGGAGCGACCATGATGACCGGATCACCGAGGGTTGCGGCAGCCTCCGCCAGCGTGAACGCACCGTTGGCGCGATTGCCGAGTTGCGCGGTGTTGTTCGTGCCGGTTTCGCCGGCGCCGTGCAGGAACAGCATGACGGGGCAACGCCGGCTCGCGCAGGCGGCCGGCACATCGATCCGATACGGCAGCGCGAAGCCGCTTCCGCCATCCGTACTCACGGTGCGAATGAGGAAATCGCTGCTGGTCAGCGCGCTGGCTGGCGCGCTCAGCAATCCCAGCAGGAATAGCAATCCGAATCGCATCGGCGTCGCCCGGAAGTCAGTATCCAGACATGCTACCGCGTCACTGCAGCGCGTTTGTGACTCCCATCGCGGAACCACGCTCCGAAGTGACCTGAAGGGACGGGCGGCCGCCTTTCGGAGAACCGCCCAAGTCACTATTGTTGTGGAATATGCAACAACAGTCTATTTATGGAATCCACTGCAAACGCACTTTCTGCAGCCGAAGATTGCTATCGGCACATGCAATACCGCTGCCCGGTGTGGAAAAGCGCGTACGCAGAGTGTAGCTGCAGCTGTTGTTGTCGATCGTGGTGGTCGGCAAAATCACGGCTTCGCTGAAATTGCCGCTGCTGCCGCTCGAGGTGAGTTCCGAAATCACGGTAGTGATCACGCCACCCGAGGTTTCGGTCGGGAAGCAACGCCGGATCAGACTCACCGTCAAATCGTCGTTGGTGTCAGCGTCCAGTCCCCAGATGCGCATCGCTTGCACGGTCGCGTTCTTGGGCAAGTCGTTCACCACGATATCGCCAAAGCCGTCGTCCGACGCCACATCGCACCAAACACCGCCAGCGGTCCGGTCGAAATAGGCCTGGCTGGAGATACCGCGCATTTCGAATGCGGAATAGCTGGTGTAATCGGTAGCCGCAATTTGATTGACCGTGTCACCCGCGTCGCCATGACTTGGCTCGCCGAGGCGCCACACGGGGCCGTCGCTGTTGCCCAGGCCGAGGTCAAGCGCTTCGATCGGCGAGAGTAGGCGTAAATTGGCATCAGCCTGGCAGCAAGGGCCAAACAATGCGGTAAATAGTAAACACATATAAAGTGGGCTGCGCATGGTCTTCTCCAAGTCTCGGCGGATCATTCAAAACCGTGGGCAAAAATGGCATCGTTCGTATACCGAACGCGTACTTTTGCCACGCTCAGGTTGGTCGAGCAGGGGCTGTCCCCGAACGAGAGCACAACGGAGTAGGTGCAGGTGTTGGTGCTGAATGCCTGCTCGTTCAGCACCGCAGAATCGAAGTAGGCGCCGGCCGATCCGCTGGATCCGACTTGGGCCAAATTCGAAAAGGTCGGTGAGGTCGCCAGGAACTCGGCTTGGCACACACGTCTCAGAAAAACCGAGGAGTCTCGTGACGTGCTGGAATCGCCGCCCCAGACCGCAATCTGAGTCAGCGTCGAGTTCGCAGGCAGATCCAATTGTGCAGCGAATACGCCGACGCCGCCGGTGCAAATCAGAGAGCCTCCCGACGATTCGGCCCACTGCGAAGGTGTGTCGGTGGGAACAAAGTCGCGAGAATCCAGCGTCAATTCAGTGGCCTTGGAGCGAACACCCGCCACCAGGAAGAATCCACAAAGCACATACAATCCGAACGTTTTCATGGTGAGTCCCCTCATTTGGCCCACTGCAGGCGCACGCGCTGCAGCTGCAGGTTGGGATCGCAGGCGGTTGTGGTATCGCCAAAGCGCGCGATGATCGTGTAGACGCACTGCTCGTTGTCGACCACCGGCTGCAAAGGAATTGCGCCAGTGACCGTGGTGTTGCCGGGTGTACCGCTCGTGGACAAAGTCAACAGACTGGTAGACGTGATCGGACCGCCGGCAAAACTGGGCTGACAGCCTTTCGACAAGGAAACCTGCAAGTCCTGCGATCCACTGTCGACCGCATATAAACGCATGCTCTGCAAGGATGCGCCCGAGGGGAGCCGCAACTGGGCCGCCGCTGTGGAATTGTTCGAATCCGGAAAACAGAAAAGTTGCAGCACCCCGCTGGGTGAGAAGACGTGGGCTCCTGCGCTGGTACCGCGGAATTCGCGTCCGTTGATCTGCTTGACCTGTGTGGTCTCCGCGCTTGCCTGGATGCCGTACAAACCGGCCAGCAGCGCCAGTATTGCCAGTTTCGATCGCATGATTTGTCCTCGCCGTCGCCGGCGTGCTTGCCGGTGTTGTCATTGCATACGGCAAAGACACAGGGCAGGGATCATGCAATCCCGCAAAAAACTTCCGTGGAGCGGCAGCACAAGGGTTCACGCTGGCCCGGCACCCGCTGCTCAGCGGGCCGGGCTTGAGTACCATTTATGGATAAAAATACAAATCCCGGCGATGCCGGGGCATCGGCCGGCGCCGATCGGGGCGCGCCGGACTCAGGGACTTCCCGCAACCGAGTAGCTGAACGCGTAGGCGTGCTTGCCATCGGTGATGATGATCTCCATCGATCCGGCAAGGCCGACCAATTGGCCGGTGCCGGAGTCCGGAACTACCGTCAAGGTCAGCTGCGGCGAACCCCGATTCATCGTGCCACTGTGCTGCAGTACAAAGCTTCCCTCGCGACCCTGCAGGGTGCCCACGACGCGCTCGATGGCAACGTAGCCGGCGGAACCCTGTACCTCGCCCATGGCTGACAGCATCTGGCCGCTGCTGTTTGCCTCAAGATCCCCATGGAACTGCTTGACGATCGTCATGCGGCCGATCCTGGCGTCGACATCCGCATCGCTCTGTGGTGTGAGCTTGACGTCAAAAGGTCCTTTTGCAATTTGGTCCATTTTGGAGTCCTTCTTGTTGGTGGAAATGAGGGAGTGCGAATCGTGCGCCATTGCCAGGCCGGGCGCCAACAACGCCAGTGCAATGGCGACGCAACCGCGCCAGTGAAAACCAGGGTCGAACTGCATGTGTGGCTCCGTCTTGTTGCGGTGCCGCGTGATTGCCCGCAACATCCGCTGGCGATTCCAGCAGGGTTGCGAAGTCGGTGATTGGAAAAACGCGACATTCCCCGTTACAGGATGCGTCAGTCGCCACGCGCAGCACTGACGCCGATGTCGGTCCGGCGCGAGGCATCCTGAGACGCAAACTGGCAGGAGGCCCGTTCTGGCACGCGCGCCACGCGCCTGCACCGGAACTGCGCGACATCGTCGAACACTTCTGGAGCGTCGCCTGGGATCTGCGCGGGCAGCCCGCGCAGATCCAGGAGACCTTGCCACATCCCAACGTGCACATTGTCATCGAGCAGGATCGATCGCGCGTCGTGGGGATCCACACCGGCCGTTTCGTGCGCGAGCTGGCGGGGCAGGGTCGTGTGTTCGGCATCAAATTCCGGGTCGGTGGATTTTATCCCTTTCTGCACAAACCCGTGGCATCTCTGATGAACCGCACTCTGGCGATAGAGGAGGTATTTGGCGAGGCGGGCGCCGGGCTCGAAACCGCCGTGCTGGCCCATTCCGACGATGCGTCGATGATGAGCGTGGCCTGTGCGTTCCTGCGCAGCCAGCCGCGTGCGCCGGACGACAAGGTCGAGCACGTTGCCGCGATTGTCGCGGGCATCGTTGACGATCGGGCGCTGACGTCGGTGGATAAGCTGGCCGAACGCTCCGGCCTGGGCAAGCGCGCCCTGCAGCGACTCTTCAGGGATTATGTTGGCGCTACTCCCAAATGGGTGATCAACCGATACCGATTGCACGATGCCGTCGAGCAACTCGCGCTGGGACATTCGGTCGGCTGGGCATCGATCGCCCTGGAGCTGGGCTATTTCGATCAGGCGCACTTCATCCGCGACTTCAAGAAGCTGGTGGGACGCACGCCGGCGGAATACGCACGGGCTGAAGCACCAGCGGTCGGCTGAGCCGGCGGCAAGGGAACGCTGGCGGATTCACGATCGCGGCAATCTGCATCGAATCCGCCTTTAAGCGGTATTGAAGCGTCGCCGGATTCCTCTATAGTCGGCGGGGTTTTTGCCGCCAGTGCAAGGGAGCGCAGCAAGCGTGCGCGGTCGCCGAAATCCATTCCGTCGTCAGTGCCGTGCGCATCACATCGGATCATCCGCCGCAGTAAAGGATTTGGCGCGTCGCTGGACGTGCTTCAGGCGGATTCCGGTTTGCATGTGCCATTGTCAAAAATGGGGATCATCATGCGTAAACCGTTGTATCTTGCGCTCGCCGCGCTGCTGGGAACTGGCGCTGCCAGTCACGCCGCCATTGATACCGTGCGTGTCCGCCTCGATCATGCCGACCTGATCGCTGTCGAAGCGCTGCAACTGCACCCCACGCGCAGCACCGACTACGCCGATTTCCGGATCCTGGAGCTGACGCGCGAAGAAGCCGATCTGCTGCTTGCGCGCTCCAGCGCGGCGTCCGTCGTCGCAGATGCCGGCCGCATCCATTTCAATCGAATCGATTTCAATCCGCTGCGCGATGGTCAGCCGTCGGTCAAGGGTCAGTTCCCCACCACGCCGGATGGCAAGGGGTTGCACCTGGTCCAATTCAACGCACCGATCAAACAGGCCTGGCGCGAATCGCTCGAGGCGCGCGGATTGCGCGTTCTGCAATATTACCCAAACGATACTTTTCTGGTCTGGGGCGGCATCGATACGGTCGCAGAAACCGCCGCGGATCCTTACGTGCGCTGGCAGGGCGGCTTTCTCGCGGACTACAAGATCAATCAGGACCTGGACAGCCGCAGCGGACGCATCGGCAATGTTGATGTTCACTTCTATAATGATGGCAATGTTGACCAAGTCATCGCTCAGTTGAAGGCGCTGGGTGCAAACGTGCTGAGTCATGCGCCGGCGCAGCCCGACCGGGCATTTTTCGACGCCTGGATCACGGTCGATGCGGCCCAGCTGACGAAGATCGCCGACATGCCACAGGTCGTGTGGCTCGGCTATGCCTCGCCGCAGGGACATTTCGATGACGAGATGTCGGATCAGATCCTGGCCGGCAATTACAACGGCTCGAACCAGCCGCAAATCGGCTACGCGCCCTGGCTCGTGAGCTTTGGTTACGACGGTACTGGCGTGGTCATGGGCGTCACCGATTCCGGCGTCGATCTGACCCATCCCGATCTCGCACCGCGCATGGCGGGTGGCTACACATTTCCGGGCTGCGCCGGCGGCGGTGGTAATGGCGACGACAATCCCAGCGGTGGCCACGGCACACACGTAGCGGGCATTATTGCGGGACAGGCCATCGGCGATGGCGCGGGCGCCACGGTCGCCGAAGCGGACGCCAACGGATTTCTGTATGGGCTGGGTGTTGCAAAGGGCGCCAGCATATATGCGCTGGCAACCGTGGACTGCGGAGCTTCCTGGCCTCCAGCGCAAGGTTGGCAGGAACTCAGCAAGCGCGGCATCGCCGGCAATGCGATCGGTACCAATGCGAGCTGGACCACCGGCGAAGGCGCCGCGCACGGCTACCAGGCCAGTGAGCGCACATTCGATACGATGATTCGCGACGGCGATTTCGACGCGCCGGGAAACCAGCCGTACATCATCGCTTTCTCGGCCGGCAATTCCGGCCCTGGTGCGAGTACGCTCACGTCCCCGAAAGAAGCAAAAAATCCCATTATCAGCGCGGCCTCGCAGAACTTCCGCGTCGGTGCGATCACCAACATCGCCAGCTTCTCAAGCCGCGGTCCCGCGGTCGACGGGCGTGTGTTGCCGAACCTGACTTCGCCGGGCGAGCAGATTGCGTCGACCATGCGTCGTGCGGGCGGCGCAGCTTGCGCGACGGCTATTGCCGGTACTTCCAGCCATTACGCATTCTGCAGCGGCACCAGCATGGCGTCGCCGCACACCGCGGGTGCGGTAGCGATCGTCACCCAATGGTGGAAGGCCAGTCATGCGGGCGCGGTACCGAGTCCTGCGATGGCGAAAGCGCTACTCGTCAATGGCGCCATCGATCTGGCGACCGCCGATGTGCCGAACAACAATGAAGGCTGGGGACGAATCAATCTGCCCAACAGCATCGGTGCCGGCCAGCGCCACACCGTCGATCAGACGGTCGTGCTGGACAACACCGGTGATTCGAACACGCTGACCCTGGGAATTCCCGATCCGTTGAAACCGGTGCGTGTCACGCTGGCCTGGACCGACGCTCCCGGCGCAGTGGGCGCGAACCCGGCCCTGGTCAACAATCTGGACCTGGAGGTTGTCAACGGCAGCAACACCTACAAAGGCAACGTGATGACCGCAGGACAGTCCGTCACCGGCGGAACTGCGGATGCGAAGAATAATGTGGAAAATGTGTTTCTGCCGAGTGGCACGACCGGTGCCGTGACAGTAAAGGTTAAGGCGACCAATCTGCCCGGCGACGGTATACCCGGAGTCGGCGACGCGACCGACCAGGACTACGCGCTGGTTTGCAGTAATTGCTCGCTGACCGCGGGCTACAGCCTTGCCGCCACACCTGCCAGCCAGGAAATTTGCGCGCCCGCGTCCCCGACGTACAGCGTCAATGTCGGCTCCATTCTGGGATACACCGATGCGGTCAATCTGGTCACGGCGAACGTACCCGTCGGTGCCAGCGCCAGCGTACTGCCGGCTTCGGTCGCACCGGGCGGAAGCGCCGCCGCGACCCTGACGGGCACAGGCAGCCTGGCGGCCGGCAGCTACACGTTTAACGTGAACGCCACCTCGACCAGCGGTGCGCAGACATTGGGTCTCGGCTTCAGCCTCTACACCGCCGCACCGGCCGCCGGTACGCTGGTGGCACCGGCCAACGGTGCGACCGGCAGCACGGTCCTGCCGACGCTGCAATGGTCAGCTATTCCACAAGCGAAAACCTATACCGTGGAAATGGCGACTGATGCCGCATTTGGAACGATTGTCTTCAGTCAGACCGTGAGTACCACGCAGGCCAATGTCACCACGGCGCTCGCCCCGAATACGCAGTACTTCTGGCGCATACGTGCGACCAACACCTGCGGTGCCGGCGTGGATTCGCCGGTCTTCTCGTTCACCACGGCCAATCAGATCTGTATCCAGCCCAACCTCAACATCCTCGACAACACGCCGGCCGGGGTCAATTCCGATCTGGTGGTCACACAGAGCGGCGCGCTGACTGACCTGGACGTCAAACTCAAGTTTGCCCATACCTATCCCGGCGATCTGAAAGTCACCCTGACTCACGTGGCCACTGGCACCTCGGTCATCATTGGCAATCGGATGGGCGGCACCAGCTGCGGCATCGACAATGTCGACGCGCGCCTGAATGACGCGTCGCCCACTGCGATGGCCTGTCTGGCGACGTCGCCGGGAATCGGTGGCGAAATTCGTCCTTCAAGTCCGCTCGCGCCGTTCAACGGTCTCGCATTGAATGGCACGTGGCGGTTGAACGTCGCCGATCTTGCCTCGACCGACACGGGCGTGATCCAGGAATGGTGCCTGATGCCGGCGGTTCCAGCGCCTGTCGATCAGATCTTCAAGCACGGCTTCGAATAAGCGCGTCTTGCCGTACCCGTGTGATCTTCGTGATCGCACGGGCGTCGCACAAGCACGCTCTTCAAGCGATATGACAGTGACCGGCGCACGCCGGTCACTGTCTTTTGCGGCAGGCGACTGCCGGACCCTCTTGCTCGTGAATGCCGAATTCCTTTCAAAGCTGCGCAAGTGCGCGGGAGATTTCGTACGGCCGACCATGCCTGCGCCAAACGCGGCGCAAAATTCGCGAGCGCCAGCGGATGAATCACGGTGGTTGTCACCTTGCGCGGTCACCGCGCTCACCAGAACACCGCATACAGTCCAATCAGGATGACCAACACCGCCAGCGCGCCGACATTGAAATTCATTGGCGTCGCAAAACTGACATCGTCGCTGCGGATGCGATCGCGCGCCGTTTCGGTGCGGGTCCATAGCGATGCTGTCACCGCCAGCGCCAGCGCAAGTCCGAAAACCAGGCCAACCCGATCCATGAACGGGAGCGCTGGCCATGCCAGCTTCAGCCCCACGGATAAAACAAACGAACCGATCGCCGCAGCAAGCGCGCCCGTCTCGTTCGCGCGTTTCCAGAACAATCCTAAAAGAAAAATAACCACAATGCCCGGAGTGAAAAACCCGGTGTATTCCTGGATATACTGGAATCCCTGATCGAAGTTGCCGAGCAGCGGCTTCGCGCACAGAATTGCGACAACGATCGCGACAGCGGCGGTGATCCGACCGACACGCACCAGATGTGCCTCGCTGGCATTGGCACGCGACTTGGCATAGAAATCCAGGGTGAAGATCGTCGCCACCGAATTGATCTTCGATGCCAGCGATGCGACGACAGCCGCGATCAACGCGGCAAATACCAGACCGAAAATCCCGCTGGGCAGGAGCGCCATCATCGCCGGATAAGCCTGATCCGATGTACTGAGCCCTGGCGCGATCGCGATCGCGGCGATTCCCGGCACGACGACGATCAGCGGCATCAGCAGCTTGAGAAACGCAGCGAACACCACGCCCTTCTGCGCTTCGGCGATATCCTTCGCGGCAAGTGCGCGCTGGATGATGTATTGGTTGAAACCCCAGTAGCTCAGATTCATGATCCACATGCCACCGATGACCACGCTCAGCCCAGGCAAGTCTTTGTAAAAGGGATTATCCCGCGTAAGGATCATGTGGAAATGTTCAGGGCGGGCGGCCCACAGCTTGCTGAATCCGGCCAGTATCCCCGCGCCATCGCCGATCCGGGCCAGCGTGATTCCGGCAATCAGCAGTCCGCCAAGTACGAGCAGCGACACCTGCACGATATCCGTGAGCGCCACCGCCTTGAGTCCGCCGTACAGCTGATACGCGAGTGAGAACGCGCCGAGCAGGGCAATCGCGAGCAATGGGTCGATGCCGGTAACGCGTGTCACCGCGATCGACCCCAGCCAGAGGATCGAGGTCAGGTTGACAAAGACATAGAGGCCCAACCAGAAGACCGCCATCAGGGTGCGGATGCGCGAGCCGTATCGTTGCTCGAGGAACTGCGGCATCGTGTAGATGCCGTTGCGCAGAAAAATCGGCAGGAAGAATTTGCCGACGATCAGCAAAGTCGCTGCCGCCATCCACTCATAGGACGCGATTGCGAGTCCGATCGCGTAGCCCGAACCGGACATGCCAATGATCTGCTCCGCGGAGATGTTCGCCGCGATCAACGAGGTGCCGATCGCCCACCACGGCAGCGACTTGCCCGCCAGGAAGTAGTCTTTGGCATTCTTTTCATGGCCTGCCTTTTCGCGCGAAACGAACTGCGCGAGCACGAATATGCCGATCAGATAAACCGCGACGATGAGCATATCCAGGGTTGAAAGTTTCGTCGACGCTCCGTTGGATCATCAGCAATTCGTGATTGGAACATCCGCCAATCTCATTCGAGATGCCCGCCATACTCGGCATCACGGGCGTACTGCGCGCATCGAGGCGCGCGACGATGAGTTGTCGAATGAATCTGCGCGCCGCAACGCTCAATCCTGGCGCCCCGCTGAGTCTGCCGAACCACCGCGCATTGACCGCAATGGCCGTCTACACAGAGCTTCCCATCGTACAAGTGTCTAGAAATACCGTTGTGCTAATCCGCAACAGATGCCGGCGCACCGACCGTCACGACCTGCGCAAACACGCTGCCCTGCGCGGGCAGGCGCAGCATGCCCGCGTGAATCTCGCCAGCCACCAGTCCATGTCCGCTCAGGATCGACGTGGCGAAGTCCAGCGGCAGTGCAAATTCGCGTCGTTCGCCGGACAGATTGAATACACACAACAAGGACTGCCGTGCATGCGATCGTACGAAGGCCAGAACCGGCTCCGGGCTGTCGAGAAAGCGAATCGAGCCATCAATCAACGCCGGTTGCTGCCGGCGCCAGCGCAGGAACTGCCGGAAGCGTTGCAGTGGCGAAAACGCCTGTGTTTCCTGCGCAGCTACGGAACGCTCGCGATGTGCGGCCGGGATCGGCAGCCAGGGAGCGGACGCGGAGAAACCACCGCGCGGGGAGGAGTCCCACGGCATCGGCGTACGGCAGCCGTCGCGACCTTTGAAGCTCGGCCAGAAGACCTTGCCGTAGGGATCCTGGATCGATTCAAACGGAAGCTGTGCTTCGTCAAGACCGAGCTCCTCACCCTGATAGACGCAGACTGAGCCACGCAGCGAACACAGCATTGCAGTCAGCTGGCTGGGAAGGTCCACGGAGTGCGCAGCGCCGCCCCAACGGCTCGCGACACGCTGCACGTCGTGATTTGAAATCGCCCAGCACGGCCAGCCCTCGCGCATCTGCAATTCCAGTTGCTCGACCGTGCGACGAATGTAGCCTGCGGATCCATCGTCGGTCAGCAATTCGAAACTGTAGCCCATGTGCAGGCGGCCACAGCGCGTGTACTCCGCCATCGTGGTGAGCGAATCCTCGGCGGAGATCTCACCGAGCGCGGCGACGTCAGGATAGCGATCGAGCAGCGCGCGCAGTTCTTCGAGGAATGCGATATTTTCAGGTTGTGTATTGTTATAAAGATGCCGCTGAAACGCATAGGGATTGTCGATACTGAAGCCGCGTCCGCGACGCTCCACTGCCGGCTTCGGCGGATTGTCCCGCAGGAGTCGGTCGTGAAAGCAGAAGTTGATCGCATCCAGGCGCAGTCCATCGACGCCGCGGTCCAGCCAGAACTTCACGTTGTCCAGGGTCGCGGCGCGAACTTCTGCATGATGGAAATTAAGATCCGGCTGAGACGTCAGGAAGTTGTGCAGGTAGTACTGGCCGCGGCGAGGTTCCCACTGCCAGGCAACGCCACCGAAGATCGACATCCAGTTGTTCGGTGCCGTGCCATCCTCGCGCGCATCGGCCCAGACGTACCAGTCGGCCTTCGGGTTGTCGCGGCTTTCGCGGCTCTCCAGGAACCAGGCGTGCTGATCCGAGGTATGGCTCAGTACCTGGTCGATCATCAGCTTCAGGCCGAGTGCATGCGCCTTGGCCAGCACCCGATCGAAATCTTCCAGTGTGCCGAACAGCGGATCGACCGCGCGATAGTCAGCGATGTCATAGCCGAAGTCCGCCATGGGTGAACGAAAAAAGGGAGAAATCCAGATTGCGTCAACACCGAGGCTGGCTACATAGTCCAGTCGGGCAAGGATACCGGGCAGATCGCCGACACCGTCGCCGCTGACATCGAGAAAGCTGCGCGGATAAATCTGGTAGATGACCGCACCGCGCCACCAGGGGAATCGGTTTGTTTCGCTCACGCCTGACTCCGCCGGGACGCCGATTCCGATGTGGCGCCAAGCTTAAACCTTCCACGAGTACGGGACTGTTGCGGTGCAAACGTATTCATCACCACGCGAGTGCGGCACGGGAATAGCGTTCGCGTGCGCTGCGACGTGAGCCCGGCGAAGTGTGGCAATGCCGGACTCCCGCGCCTCGCACCGCAGCGCGTAGCATGCGTCGCGTCATCCCGGTTTTTCGTCCTGGCATCATGGTGGAGTGTTCCGTGACCGCACCCGATCCGAATCCGTCGCAACGTCCTGCATTGTCGTTCTGGCAAATATGGAACATGTGCTTCGGCTTCCTGGGCATCCAGTTCGGATTCGCCCTGCAGAACGCCAATGTAAGCCGCATCTTTCAGACTCTGGGCGCGAAAGTCGACGACATCCCGATGCTGTGGATAGCCGCGCCACTGACCGGCCTGCTGGTGCAGCCCGTCATCGGCTATCTGTCGGATCGCACCTGGTCCCGTCTCGGTCGGCGCCGACCCTACTTTCTGGTCGGCGCGCTGCTCGCGACCGGCGCATTGCTGATGATGCCGGGTTCGCCAACATTGTGGATTGCAGCAGGCCTGCTATGGATGCTCGACGCCTCGATCAATATTTCCATGGAACCATTTCGTGCGTTTGTCGGTGATCAGCTACCACCGCGTCAGCGTGCTGCGGGCTTTGCCATGCAGAGCTTTTTCATTGGTCTCGGCGCGGTGGTGGCAAGTGCGCTGCCGTGGATGCTCACGCGGGCGGGCGTCGCCAATACGGCCGCGGCAGGGCAGGTTCCCGACTCGGTGCGTTTTGCCTTCTGGCTGGGCGGCCTGGTGTTGCTGCTGGCTGTGGGCTGGACCATCGTGCGCACCCGCGAAATGCCCCCGGAACAACTCAGGGCAACTGACACCACGGGTCGTGCTGCGCAGCGCGCGATCGACACTGCCCAGGCCGGGCGTCACGGTGTGGTGTGGCTTGCGATCGGGGCGATGCTCGCCTTTGGCGTTCTCCATTGGGGTCTGGACCGCGAGCTGTATCTGCTCAGCGCGGGAGTTGCCCTGTATGGCATCGCCTTGCTGGCCTTTTCGCGTTCGTCCGGGCGCGGCGGCATGTTCACCACGATCATGGGCGACCTGACAACGATGCCTGACGCGATGCGACGCCTCGCAGTCGTGCAGTTTTTCTCATGGTTTGCACTGTTTGCGATGTGGATTTATACGACATCGGCGGTCGCGCAGGTGCACTACGGATCGTCCGATCCGCAGTCGCCTGCCTACAACGAAGGTGCCAACTGGGTTGGCGTCCTGTTCGCCGCCTACAATGGTTTTGCCATGCTTGCCGCGATCGCAATCCCGTGGATGGTGCGTCGTTTCGATGCGCGCCGCAGTCATCTGATCAACCTGTGGATCGGTGCTGCGGCATTGCTTTCGATCGCGTTGATCCATGATCCGCACTGGCTGTTGCTGTCGATGGTAGGGGTCGGTTTTGCCTGGGCCTCAATCCTGTCCCTGCCGTATGCCCTGCTCGCCGACAGTCTCCCGGCGGAGAAGATGGGGCTGTATATGGGAATCTTCAATTTCTTTATTGTAATACCGCAACTCGTCGCCGCGACGATCCTTGGTTTCCTGCTCAAGACCTTTTTTGGCGGCGCACCGATGCACGCGCTTACCCTGGGCGGTGTCAGCCTCCTGATCGCCGGGCTGTGCGTACTGCGCGTGCCACACGAGGCGCCGGCGAGTCATCGCAATGCGGTGGTGGCACCATGAATCGCAGCAGACCCACGCGGCGTCCGGCGCTCGCCGCCAACGCATTCGCACTGACTTTACTGCTGAATGCCGGAACCGCGGCGGCGGCGTCGCTTCCGGACATCGCTGGCACCCACGAACCGTTTGCCGCGCACGCCATCTACTTCGTGATGACGGATCGATTCGTCAACGCTGATCCCACCAACGATCAGCGCGAACAGGGTGGTGAGCACCCCAGTTTCGATATTCCGGTGCAGGGCGCTCCGCCGGGTGAGGCCGACAACATCGGCTACCTCGGCGGCGACTTCAAAGGCATTGTGGACAATGCGGACTATATCCGTCAACTGGGTTTCGGCGCCGTCTGGGTAACCCCGATCGTCGACAATCCCGACGAGGCGTTCACCGGCGGCGACCCTGTCAGCTGGGGCAGCTTCCTGACGGACCGCGGCAAGACCGGCTATCACGGCTATTGGGGTGTCAATTTCTACCGGCTCGACGAGCACCTGCCCAGCGCCGGCCTGGACTTCGCCGGATTCACCCGGGCGATGCATCAGCACGGTCTCAAAGTCGTGCTGGACATTGTCTGCAACCATGGCTCGCCATCGTTCACGATGCCGGTTGCGCAAGCGAAGTTCGGGCAGATTTTCGATGCTTCGGGGACTCTCGTCGCCGACCATCAGAATCTGCCGCCAGAGCAGCTGGATCCGGAGAACCAGCCGCTGCACCGCTTTTTCCACACGGAGAAGGATCTCGCACAGCTGTCGAATCTCGACGACACCTCGCAGACGGTATTCGAGTATCTGACCGGAGCCTATTTGCAATGGATAGATCAGGGTGCCGACGCCTTTCGCATCGACACGGTCAGCCATATGCCGGAAGCGTTCTGGAAGCGGTTTTCCGCGCGCATCCGTACCAAGCATCCCGGATTCTTCATGTTTGGCGAAGCGTTTGACTACGATGCGAACAAGATCGCGCAGTACACGCAGCCCGACAGCGGTGCGCTTTCGCTGCTGGATTTTCCACTGAAAGCGCAAATGTCCAAAGTGTTCGGCAAGGAGCATGGCGACTATGCTCTGCTCGGTGCTGCGCTGGGTCTGGATGGCAGCGCATTCCGCAATCCTTACGAACTCGTCACCTTCTACGACAATCACGACATGGCGCGTCTGGACGCCACCGACGCGGGATTCATCGACGCGCACAACTGGCTGTTCACGGCGCGCGGGATTCCGGCGATCTACTACGGTTCGGAAATCGGCTTCATGCGCGGCCGCGCCGAGCACCAGGGCAACCGCAACTATTTTGGCGCGGAACGGATCAGGACCGCGCCATCCCACACGATCTATCGGCATCTCCAGCGAATTGCCCGACTGCGCGCGAAGACACCTGCATTGCAGCAAGGTGTACAAGTTAATATTGCACTGAAGGGCGAGCGCGCCGCCTTCTATCGCGTGCTGCGTACGGGTCGGCAACGACAGATCGCACTGGTGTTGCTGAACAAGGGTGATGACGCGACAAACTTCGATGTGCCCGATCCAATCGCGAAATCCGGGCGTTGGAAAGCGGTGCTGGACAGCCGCGCGGTCAGCGTTGAAAAAGACGGTGGGCTGCATGTGCGGGTCGATGCCCACGACGTGCAGGTCTACCTGCTGCAGGGGCCGCTCGTTCCGGCAGATTTCAGCGCCGTCCTGTCACGCGGGCCGGGCACTTCCGGCGCCATCAACACTCGATAATGGTATTGCCTGGAGTGGGCCAGAGGCCGCCGCGAGCCGACCTTCAGGCGGCCTCACGCGGCGCCCTCGATGCACTGGTGCGCGCCGTTGCGCAATGCATGCGCTTATGCGACGTTCGGGACGCGAGGATTTACAGGCACACGCGGCGCGCTTGTGGCGGCGGCTGAGCGCGGAATCAGGAATCGGATTTGCCGCCGGGCGGCAGGGACGCGCCGCAGGATCGACGGATTGCCAGTCGCGCGGGCAGCATGATGCTGCCGACTTCCTCACCCCGAATGCGCCGCAGCAGGCTCTCGACCAGCAGTTCGCCGGCGCGCTTGGTGTCTTGCAGCACGGTGGTCAACGGCGGATTGACGAAACTCGCCATCGGAATGTCGTCAAAGCCGACCACGGCGATTTGACCAGGAACCACGAAACCACGTTCCGCGAGTGCCCGGATGGCGCCGATCGCAAGCAGGTCGCTCGCGGCGAACACCGCGTCGAACGGTTCGTTTCGCCCGAGCAGTTCGCCGAGCGCAGCATGTCCGACCAGTTCGGTGGAGTCCGCCGCGTCGACCTGCAGGGAGGGCTCGATCGCCAGGCCTGCCCCAAGCAGTGCCTCTTTGTAGCCAACGTAGCGTTCGAAGAATTCGGGACAATGTGGAGAAATATCGCCGATGAAGGCGATGCGTCTCCGACCGAGCGACAACAGATGTCCCGTCACGGCGCGACCGCCCTGCACATTGTCGCAACCGATCGACAAACCGGGTTGGCCTTCGACCACAGCACCCCAGCGCACAAAGTGCGTACCCTGCTCGACGAGGTGCTCCAGCTTGCTGCAGGCGGTCACGTAGTCGCCGTAGCCGAGCAGGATCAAACCGTCCGCCTTGTGACTGTCCTGGTAGTCGGCGTGCCAGTCTTCCGAGAGCTGCTGGAAGGAAACCAGCAAGTCATAGCCCTGTTTCGCGCAGGCATGGGTAATCGAACCGAGCATCGACAGGAAAAACGGGTTGATCAGCGAGTCGTCCGAGGTTGGGTCTTCGAACAGCAACAAGGCCAGCGTCACCGAGTGCTGGCGTCGCAGATTCGATGCGTTCTTGTCGACCTTGTAATTGAGCTCCTTCGCGATCGCCGCGATCCGTCGGCGCGTTTTCAGGGTGACCGCTGAGCTGCCCCGCAGCGCGCGCGAAACCGTCGCCTGCGAGACGCCGGCACGATACGCGATGTCGAACGAAGTGACTTTGCCTTTCATGTCATGCCCTGACAGTAACGGGGCATTGTGGCGACTGCTGCGCGCGTTGGGGAAGGGTCGGGGTGCATGCGTCACAATGGCCGCCGTCAGTCGGCAAATGATGCTGCGGTGCGGCGCAGCGCGCGCGCGCCATCAGCTGCCGATATTTCGAACGAAAGCGCCGCGTGATCCGTTGTTCGCTCGGATTTTTGCGGCAGTGCGACAACGGTCGAGGCGACTGTCGTCGTGGTGTGCTTCGATGGCGGTGCGCAAATCGCGCCGTTCGCGGAGTCGGCAGGCTCACTGCTGACTAGACGAAAACAGCGCAAATCTGATCGGTCCATGGCGCACGCACATCGGACCGTCGCGTATCGAGATTCGCGCGCGCTCCAGAACACAGTCGCCCACACCGATCGGTAGCGCCGTATGACAAACGACCGCAGAGCACGGGTGCGAGGCGCCTGCCGCTCCGCGATGCGCAGCCACGCGGCATTCGTGTCAGTATTGCCGCCTGGGTAGACTGTCCTTTCGCACAGGGGCTAATGGAAAAGTCGTCCACTATCGGTCGCGCTGATCTGCGCGTCCAGGAGCCGTTGCGGTTCGTTGCGGCCAACGCGCTGCGATCCGTCGTGGCCGGAATTCTCGGCGCCATCGTGCTCGTCCTGTTCCTGCGCGACACGCTGCCCTTGTGGCGCGGCGCGTGCTGGCTGGCGCTCATTGTGGCTGTCGGTGCACTGCGCCTGCGTTTGCGCGCGCGCGTGCAGCGAGGCGACGCGATGCCCGCCGAAGAAGAACGCTATTTGTGGCATTTTACCTTCTATGCGCTGGTCAACGGGCTGGTGTGGGCGTCCACGCCGTGGGTATTGAGCCCGGGCGGTGACAGCACCTTGCAGATGGTTGTGCTGTTCGCCTGCGTTGCGGTGGCGACCGGAGGCGCATTCGCTTCGCTGGCATCGCTGCGCACCGCGCTTGCCGTGTTTTGGCCGCCAATGCTTGCGCCAGCCCTGTACGGCTTGTTCGACGGCAGCCGGTTTTTTCTGATCGTCGGTAGTACGTCGCTGGTTCTGGGATTGGTGCTGCAGCGCATGCTGGTGGCACTCAATCGCCAGTTTATCGAGCAGTTCGAACTGCGTGAGCGTAATACGGCACTCTTGCTGGAACTACGCCTGCGCACTGCCGATGCTGAGGCGGCCAATGAAGCCAAGTCGCGTTTCCTGGTTGCGGCTGGCCACGATCTGCGCCAACCGATGCATGCGGTCGCAATGCGATCGCGGGCATTGCTGGATCAGGCGCTGCCTCCCGCTGCACGAATTCTGGCGGGCAAGCTTGATCAATCGGTCGCGGCCTTGCAGGGGCTGTTCGATGCATTGCTGGACATTTCCCGCCTGGATGCCGGCAGCGTGCAGTCCGACATCACGTCGCTCCCGTTGCAGCCGCTGTTCACACATCTGGCCGACAACTATGCAGACGTTGCGGCGGAGCGCGCCGTGACGCTGCATGTCGACGCGACGCCCGTTTGGGTGCGCAGCGATCGCTTGTTGCTGGAGCGGATCCTGAGGCAACTATTGGACAATGCAATGCGCCACGCGGCCGGGCAACCGGTGCACTTGTCGGCCAGTCAGATGGGCGATCAAGTCACTATCGAGGTGCGCGACTCCGGCAGGGGCATCCCGCGCGAACAGCAACAGGCAATCTTCAAGGAATTCGTGCAGCTCGAAAATCCGCAGCGCGATCGCCGCAAGGGCCTCGGCCTTGGACTGGCGATCGTCGAGCGTCTCGTGCGCGAGCTGGGCCATCGCCTGAGTCTGGAATCGGAGCCCGGCGATGGCGCGTGTTTCCGGATCAGCATGCCTGCCGCGGAATCTCCCGGCGAAGTGCCGCCTGCGGGCAGTACCGAAGCAACGCCGACGCGCAGCGTGGCAGCAGATCTGAGCAACCTCATTATTGCCCTGCTGGACGATGATCCCGACGTGCTCGAAGCAATGAGCCTGTTGATGAGTCGCTGGCATTGCGATGTGTTGGCCGCCACCAGTAGCGTACGCCTCGGTGAACTTCTGCGGCACAGCGATCGTCCTCCCGATCTGCTGATCTGCGACTATCGCCTCGCCGAAGCCTGCAACGGGCGCGACGTGATCGATGCGCTGCGGCGCGAATACGGCGCGGCAATTCCTGCGTTGCTGATCAGCGGCGATCTGCAGGCCATCGAAACTGCCAGCGAAGCTGCCAACATCACCGCCTTGCGCAAGCCGGTACGTCCCGCCGCCCTGCGTGAAATCATCGCTGCGCGCACCGGGCGAAACGTACCGGCCGCCACCGATTCGCTGCTTTCGACGCCTGGCGCTGCGCGCTAGCAACGCAGATCATTCGCCCCGGCTGTGTCTCGGGAGCAACACCGCGCAGATCGATACCGACGCAGCGACCATGCGACCGGGCTGACGTGGCAGCGAGTCGAGTCTCGCGCGTCCAGCCGGCCGGGTCTTTTTTGCGAGGCCGATGCTGCCGCGATGCGCCGATTGCGCCACGCGCATGGATTCGCCAGGACTTCCGTGACCACACCCAAGGCCCGTCGCGCCCACCCGCATCAAGCGGCGCAAAGCGCGCAGACCCGCAATGACCAAAATCGCAACGGCATTGCTTCGGCGCAACGCCGTTGCGCGTCGGCAACATAACTTGCCTTTTACAGATGTTGAGTAGACTCCAAGCGCCGGCGTAGCCGGCAATAACAATAATATAAGTATACTCGGAGTAACGTATGAACCAACGAAGCAAAAGTCGCCCTGCGCGACCTATTCTGCTGTGTGCGATTGCCGCCCTGGCCTCGCCAGCCTGGGCCGGTCACTATCCCAAAGCCTGCCTGGACGCCCTGCGGTCATCACCGCAGCCGGTTTGGGAGCATGACCTGTTCCAACATGAGTTTCCCGCGCGAATGAGTCTGTCAGCGGTCGGTACTGACAGCGACGGTGGCTACGCCGTTACGGCGCACGAAGTCTCCATGGATATGAAGCGATACCCCTGCGGCGGTGACACGTCACTGGTCGTGCTGCGTATCGCCGATCCTCTCGATGCGTTCAACATGCATACGTTCGACACCAACGAGCTGATGTTTCCGCGGCTCAGTGCGGAGCAGGAAGGGATGGTATCGAGGGTGCGTGGAGTTTCATTGTATAATAAAGATAATGTATATGCGGGTGATCGCAACCGCATCGGCTACGACACAAGCTACGCGCTCGAAATCGAAGATGGACATGTCGACCTCAACCTGCCGTTCACCCTGATCGCGTCCCAGCCCGAGGGAAAACTTGGCGACTCGGCAAGGCTCAGCGTCGCGCCGTTCCGGCCGACGCCTGAGACCAGCCCGGACGCGTATGGTGCGCGGCCGGTTAATGGACGCTACGCCGGCAACTATTTCGATCCGGACAAGCCGGGCGAAGGCGTGACCATCGAGATTGGTGATGTGCCCGACAAGGAAAAAACCCACTATTTACAATTTTCCTGGTTCAGCTACGACAGCGAGGGAAAACCATTCTGGATTTCCGGGGGCACCAATTTTCTCGATGGCGACAAGCACCTGAGGATGCCGGTGGCGATTCGCGGAGGCGGTCGTTTCGGCGGCGCTCGACGGGCGGATGCGCTCACCAGCTGGGGCACGGTCGAAATGGAGTTCAGCGATTGCAGCACGCTGTCCCTGGACTATTCGGCGAACGCCGATCTGCCGCAAAGTGTTCCCGGAGGACAGGGACATCTGCAATGGCAGCGTTTGACCGGAATCAGCGGGTTTGCCTGCAACTGATGATGTCGTAGCGCGCTCCCTGTTTCAGGGCGGGCAGTGTGCGAGGACCGCAGGCAGGGTGCCTGGTCTCGCACGCTGCCTCTACCCACGCCATTCGGCGCTGTGCGGATCCGTGATGATCGCGCCGAGCAAACGCGATGCACTGGAAATCCGTCTTGCGTCGCATGATCCTGAATCTTCGGGTGGATCTGGGTAATGTGTACATAGTGAAGTTTGTCGCTGATCGCGTAGCTGCGCAGCGAATGGATCTGCGAACCCGATGGTTCAGTACGCTGCAGGAAGTTCGCGAAGTACCCTTCAATTCTTCCGCCGAACGCTTGCCGGCGCCGCGAACCTCGCGATCTGACGTATTTGGGCATCGGCGTCGTCTTGCGATTGCGGGACCACCATTCCGGCGAAACCCGCCGGACCTCCACCGGCGTTTCACCAACATTCGACGAGGACCACGGTTTGGCGCCTGCCGTCCAGCAAAACTGTGCATTCCGCCACAATGTCCGCAACGATGCTAGCGGTAGGCTGCTTGCGGGGAATCGCAGGGCGCCGCATCCAGTCGCATGCACCGGAGATTCTCCATGGCCGCGAAACAAGGCTTCGTCCACCTGGCCATTGCATCCGGCCTGCTCATGATTCCGACGCTCGCATCCGCCCTCGCGGTGGTTTCGATCAGTCCCGCTGCCAATTCGCGGAATGCTCCGCGCAACACGTCCATCACGATCCAGTTCGACGCGCCGCTGCAGACCGCCACCGTGAATGCGACGAACTTTCGCGTGTGGGGACAGATGCTCGGCCTCGCCGCAGGTACAGTGAACTTTTCCAACGGCAACCAGACCCTGACGTTCATCCCGGCACGGCGGTTCTTTCCCGGAGAGATGGTGTCGGTGCAGCTCTCGCACGCGATCGCGTCGACCAATGCCAGCACACTGCGCCAGGCGGGATACGCGCTCCAGTTTCTCACCGTTGCCGGTGTCACGGTCAGTCCGCTGCTGCTCAACAAGATTGATACCGTGTCGGTGCGCACGAGTGCGGCGCACACGACCCTGTATGGCGGCGCCTATGCCGACTTGAACAAGGACGGTTGGGTCGATTTCATGGCGATCAACGAGGAGTCCGCCGATTTGCGCGTCATGCTGAATCGCGCGGATGGCAGCGGCAAGCTCGGTCCGGTGCTGCTTCCACCGAGCGCCATCGGTCTGCAGGCGAGTCCGAGCGAAGTCGCGGATTTCAACAACGACGGCAAAATGGATATTGCTACCAGCAACACCAGCGATGCGAGTGTGTCGATCCTGCTCGGCAACGCGGATGGAACATTCGCCCCGCAACAGGTCGTCGCGGTGGGCAGTATCCCGCACGGCATGGCCGCGCTGGATGTGGATGGCGATGCCGACATCGATCTGGTCGTTTCCACCGAGGGCGGCAACACGATGTCGATGATGCTCAACAATGGCAGTGGCGTGTTCGGCGCGTCGAGCAACTTCGATTCCGGCGGCAATGGCGAATACGCGCTCGCGACCGGTGACATGAACGGCGACGGCATCCTGGACCTGGTGGTGGGAACGCGCAACGACAGTCAGATACACGTGCTGACCGGCAACGGAAATGCGACATTCACGCACGCCTCGAATCGAAATTCGGGTGGGCACAGTTGGAAATTGGTACTCGGCGACGTCAACAACGATGGCAAACTGGATATCGCCAACGTCAGCTCCGACAGCAGCAACGCCTCCATCCTGCTCGGCAATGGGGATGGCAGCCTGCAGGCGGCGACGGTGTACCCGTTCGGCGGATCGATGGTCGCTTCGGATCTCGGCGATCTCGATGGCGACGGCGATCTGGACTGGGTGGTGTCCAGCTACGGTGCCGGCCGCTGGTACGTGCTGACCAACAATGGCAGTGGCGTGTTTACCCAGGTGCGCGAAATCCTCGCCGACAACAACGCGTCCTGCGCATCGCTTTACGATTTCGATAACGACGGCGATCTCGACCTGGTCCTCGCCGACGAAGTGGCGGACGTCGTGCTGCTGATCCAGAACGGCATTCAGATCCTGTTTCGGGATGGCTTCGAAATCCTTCCGGCGCCGGTCGCGGCACCGGCTGGCGTCTCCGTGCATCGCGCGACGGCCGATCGCGCGAGATCCGCCAAATCAGCGCATGCCGCTCAAGCGCGGGCGCGCCCGGGTGTCGCATCGAGTATACGCTTGCACGAGTGAACAATATGAAATAGCGGGGACCCGAAACGGCCGCACCGCGTGGGAGCCGCGCGCTGCGGCGGCAGCGGTGAGGGTTGTACAATCGGGTGCCACTGCCCCGCGGGAAACCTCCATGTTGACGAGTTACCGGCTTGCCCTCGGCTTCGACGCGTCATCGCTGCAGGCGGATCTGGCGCAGATCGCAGGGGGCGAATGGAAGGAGCACTTCAACAAGGGGTACTACGAAGGCGAATGGAAGGGTCTCGCCCTGCGTTCGACGACCGGCAATGCCCAGCAGTTGTATCGCGACCCGACCGATGAACGCACCGCCATCGACACGCCCCTGCTGTTGCGTTGCGCCTATTTCCAGACCGTGCTGCAGGCCTTCGAGTGTCCGTTGCACAACGTGCGCCTGCTTGGTCTCAGTGCGGGCTCGACGATCAAGGAACACGAGGACTATATGCTCGGCTTCGAGTACGGCCTGGTGCGCATCCACATTCCGATCGTCACCGATCCCCGCGTCGAGTTCATCGTCGACCGGCAACCGCTGGTCATGCAGCCCGGCGAGGTCTGGTACATCGATTTCAGCAAGCCGCATTCGGTCGTGAACCGGAGCGATCACGATCGCGTGCATCTGGTTCTGGATTGCGGCGTGAATGAGTGGCTGACGAGGATGCTTCCAGTAGCGCAAGAAAGCTGACCAGACGATCCGGCGGGCTCGTCCGGATTCAATCGCCGCGGCGCACATCCGGTCGAGCTTGCTCCGCTGGTTCCGGGCTTTCCGAGACCTGTTTCTCAGTGGTCGATGCTGGTGGTTTTCCCTGCCCCGAAATAGGTAGAAGGAGAGACTGTCCACTACGCAGCACTGTAGAAATTCCTTGACCGCGGTCGGTCATTCCTCCACATTGCCAGATGGAGTGGAGTGGAGGGGCGGGGTTCGGTCCTTATCCGTTCGTTGGCGCGCCGGCTCCCTGATGCCGGACCCGCGATGGCGCGCACAACGCTGGGAGAGCTGCATGAAACGTTCACTTTTGTGGAATAGTTTTGTATGCGTCGGCGTGCTCGGACTGCAAGTCGCCACCGCTCAGGCGGGTGACTTGTTTGGGGCTGCACCGCTGGTACTCGCACCGGTGGAAACGGATGCCGCTTATGCGGCACTCGCGCGCGATCCGTCGGCGAATACGTTGAGTGTCGTCAGCGTGGACGCCTCGGCCGTCGACGAAAATTCCGGCAAGATCAGCCTGACCCTGGACATCGGCGGCGCGACGCAGCTGACCGCCATGCGCCAGTCGAGCTATCGCAATCCCGATGGCAGCCTGGTCTGGCAGGGCGTAGTTGCCGATACGACCGCGCGGGGGCGGGTCGGAGCGGACGAGATCACGGATGATCCGATGAATTCCGTCATGCTCGTGCGCAATGGCGACAAAGTCACCGGCAATGTCCGGGTCATGGGGCAATTGTATAAAATTCGCCCGCTGCACGATTCGCGACACGTCATCGTCGAAGTCAACGAAGCGCTGATGCCGGTCGATCATCCGGCAGACGCGTACCAGGCGATTTTCGACGCTTCGCAGGCGGCGCGTAAATCGGCCAGCGATGTTGCGCCGGAAGCGGTCGCGGCGAACACGGTCATACGCGTGCTGGTCAACTACACCCAGGCGGTAAAAAGCGCGGTCGGCGACGTCGCCGGCCTGATCAATCTGGCGGTCGCCGAGTCGAACCAGGGCTACACGAACAGCGACGTGAGCATCACCATGCAGCTGGCCGGTACGGGGCAGGTCACGTACAGCGAGACCGGCAACTTCGACACGGATCTGGCGCGCTACCGCGGTACGGCCGACGGCTACATGGATTCGATCCACACCCAGCGCAACAGCACCAGCGCCGATGTCGGCATACTGTTGGTCAACGATACCGCCTATTGTGGTTTGGCTTCGGCGATTGGCGCGACCGCGGCTACTGCGTTCGTTGCGGTCTACTGGGATTGCGCAACCGGCTACTACTCGTTCGCGCATGAAGTGGGGCATCTGCAGTCGGCACGGCACGATCCTGCCAATGATCCGACCAATTCGCCCTACACCTACGGGCATGGCTATCAGTACGCGAGCGGCGGCTGGCGCACGATCATGGCGTACAACTGCAGCAGCAATTGCACGCGGCTGAACTTCTGGTCCAACCCCGGCAAGACCTATCAGGGGCACGCGATGGGTACCACGACGCGCAGTGACAACCACCGCGTGCTTAACAATACGCGCGCAACGGTTGCGGCATTCCGCTAGACGCAGCTTCGCAGCACGAAGGAGTCGGGCAGGGACGCCCGGCTTCGTGCGGATCCATCACACCGATGGCGTGCAAGAAATCTGCGTCGCGGTGTTGTTCCATAGTCCATAATGGCGCGGGACTTCTCGGGGTCGATCTCGAACGTCACGAGACAACCACGACTACACGTGCAGCAGCCTACAGTAGGGCGGGTCTCGTACCCGGGGCCTTTCCATTTATGCGCGAAAGCAACAACCGCGGGTCCGAGAGCCGCCCTATCGAAGCGGCCGCGGACTTCCGCCGTTTCGGGGGAGGTCTTGCCATGATCATCGACGCACTGCCTCTGTGCTCGCGGCGCGGCTGCGACCTCGCAACAACCATCCTCGACCATCAATCGAAGCCGTTACGGAATATCACGTCGGTTACGGAGATGGTCCAGGTGCGTTGGTGCACGGGTAGACCGCTGGCGACAACCCCGCTGATGTAGCTCGACGGGTCGACCACACGCAGTTGCAGCGTATGCGAAACCGGCGTTGGATTCGCTTGAGAAAACACGTAGCTCGCCGCTGTCGCGCCGCCGATCGGATTGCCATCCAGATACCACTGGGCGTTCACACGGCCAATGCTGGGTGCCAGCAGCGTCGCCTGAAATACGCGATTGCTGCCAGCAGCATAGTTGACGACGGTCGCGGACGGTGGCGACTCGCTACCCGGCTCGATCAGATCGATGCCGCTGCTCGGCGCACCAAAACCGCCTTTGTATAACTTACGCAGATAGGCTTCGCGGCACACAGGACAGAACGGTTGGCCGAGAAAACGCATGAGGCACTGGTTGTCGACCGGACGATAGACGCCTGACATCTGATAGCGTGCGCCTTCGAACAGGCCGACGCCGCTCGTACCCGGCGGTGTTGGTATGGCGATTCCCGGCGTGAACCAGCTGGACCATTTCACCAGTGCAGCACTCGTCTGATTGGTTACATTGGGTTCGCAGGGGCTGCTGCCAGCCGTGTCGCTGCAGGCCGGAAAACCCGGATAGGCCGTGGAATACTCGTCCGCGAGACCGCTGAAGCTGTGGCCGTATTCGTGCAGGAAAATCTGCCGCGCCTGGGCATTCACCGACGTCACCGACAGAGTTCCGCCGGATCCACCGTAGGTCGTATCATTAACCAGAATGGCAATTTTATCCCAATTCGGGTAAGCCGCGGCTGCGGCGAGCACCTTGGACGTGTTCACGGTCAGCAATCGCTGCGTCTGGCTTGTGCAGTAGCGCGCATCAAACGCGGTGTCGACCTGCAGGCCCGCGAGTGGATCGCCATTCGCACTGGCGTCGGCGCAGCAGGTCGTTTGTGTGCATCCTGCCTGGTATGGCGGATGGTCGGCGCCCGACTGGGTAGACGCTACGAATCCTGTTGTCCAATTGACAAAACTTTCGTACTCCTTGTAGGGCGTGAGCGCGAAAAACGTGTCGCGCAGCGCGGCTGCATTATTCACAAAGGCGGTCTGCTGAGCCGCCGTATAGCCGTCGCCCATAATCAGCATATCGACGCGATTGGCGGGGCTGCCGACCAGCGCGCCGCGCCGTACGGACATTGCGGGCACGACGCCAGCCAGCGGCAGCTGGTCGGCGATCGCGGCAATGGCGCGAAGGTCGAAGCGCGTCACCGCCGCCCCGACCTTGAATTCCACCGCGTCTGCCGAGCGCATGGGCAGCCGCAGGACAAACGCGCGCCGCGCATCGCGGATCATGATGTGGTCGATGGCGGCAAGGTCGCCGGATTCATGCGCGAACTCGCCACGAATCAGCTGCGGCCATTCAATCGAGTCCTCGCCCAGGTCGGCGCCAGCGAACCAGCGGTGAAAGACGATCCGCTTTTCGCCGCTCGACTCCACCGACGCGATGGCCCGTTGTGTCGAGTCAGATACCGCAAGATCCACTTGTTGATAAAACACCGGCATGGCAGGGCCGCCGGCTTCGATCTCGAAAACGACGTAGTGGGCAGGTTCTGCGCTCGCCGAAATCGTGTTCGACAGAGTGATACCCAGGGTGAACATTGTCGCGGCGGCACGCCGACATTTCGTGAGATGGGCGCATCGCTGCATCGTGTTTCCCGGCCAGTAGGTTCGATATCATTGCCCGGACCATGCCCGGGCGTCGATTGCACGCTGATCGGCGCGGCGAGGCCCCCGATCCGTCGCGTGATCGTAGGCGGGATGCGCCGCTCCGGTCTGGAACCGCAGCGACGCGGATGCGTGGCCATTCGTCAAGATTCAGCGGCAACATCACGGCGACACGCGGTTTTGCGGCGGCCGTCGCGCGTTCGCGATCACTGCGATTGCGGGTGCCGTGACGCACGCGGTCCATACGACCCGTTCGGCAATTCGACCTTCGGCAGTCGCGAGGAAGTGCTCAAGCGTGCAGACTAGGGGCAGTGTCGCGAATGGCTCCGTGTTATTCGTCGCGGGCAACGTCGCGCTGGTTCAGGGATCCGCATGCTGTTCATTCCGTACAAATTGGACATCGGTCTGTACCGCATCCCATTCCTTACGGCGCTGGTGTGTCTGGTTTGCATAGTGACCTTCACCACCCAGCTGGCATCGCGCACAACCTATGTTCGCCGCGTGACGAGCTATTGCGCGCAGGGGCTGGATCCGAATCTCGAAGCGATCCTGGCCGGTGTGGGTGACGACAGCGGGTTTGGTCCCTGCATCGGCAACTTTCTGGCCATTCGCAAAGCTGGCGATCGCGATGCGACGATCGCTGCGCTGGCCCGATCGGTGAAGAATCTCACGTTCTATCCGGACAAGGCGGCGGATCTCGCCTACAAGACCGCAAAAATCGCCAGCGGATTCGACGACTTTGATCTGAGCGTTCCCCAGCAGCTAACCGAGAACCTGGCCTACGATCCGGAGCATCGCGACTTCGTTCGCATGCTGACCTCGACCTTTGCCCACGCGGACTGGTCGCATCTGCTGGGCAATTTATTGTTCTTTTTTATTTTTGCCTCCTGCCTCGAAAGCGCAATCGGCTACGGCTACTTTGCGGTCGCTTTCGTCGTGATGGCGGTCGCTTCGAGCATCGCCTACAGTCTCAGCGTTTCGAACAGCGAAAGCGCCTTGCCGACGATCGGCCTGTCTGGCGTCGTCATGGGCATGATGGTGATGATCACGGCGCTGATGCCGAAAGCGCGCATCTGGTGTCTGTTCTGGATCCTGCTGATTGTGCGTCGATTCACGCTGCCGCTGTTCGTCATCGCGCTCTGGTATGTCGGCTGGAATGTGTACGATTTCATGCACGACGATGGCGCTTCGCACATCAATTACATGGCACACATCGGCGGCGCCATCAGCGGTCTTGTGATGGGCGTGCTGTTTGCGCTGCTGAACCGCGATCGCATGCGCGCCATAGCATCCGAAATGCCGCACTGAACTCGCGCTGTTGCCGCGGTTCGAACGAACGGCCGGTCGCCAGCACGCCGAAACCCGCGCTACCATTCCCGCAACGGCGGTTGGCGTGGAAACGCGATGGGCACCAGAGTGCACGACATCGGGGACCTGCGACTGCTGTGGTCGATACCGATAGCCTTTGCGTTGCACAATCTGGAGGAAGGACTGGGCGTCTACGGGATGTCCCGCAATTCGACGCTTCCGCCGATCTGGCGGGACGCCTGGGGTTCCCCGGCGCACGCGCCGTCGCTCTTCTATATTTTGCTCGCGCTGATTACATCCGCGGCCTTTGCCGCGGCTGCGTTCGGCAACATCGGCAATCCGCGCGGACGCGGCGCGCGCATTCTCGTGCTGCTGCAGACCCTCATGCTGATCAACGCGTTCTGGCACGTTTGCGCGGCAATCGTCCTGCGCGGCTACGCGCCTGGCGTGATCACTGCGGTCGCGCTGAATCTGCCGTTGTCGTGGATGGTATTGCGCCGCAGTTGGTCCGAGCACTGGATACCGCGCAGTCTCAGCATCGGCGCGGGCTTGACCATGCTGGCATTGCACGCAACGTTGGCGATCGTGCTGCTTGGACCGTCCGTGCGCGGATAGTCCGCGCATTCCCCGTCGCGGCGATGCGTTGCAATCAGCATGTTGCCATTGCAACACGTTTAGATTGCGCCACTGTGCCATTGTTCCGCGACGGCGGATCGACCCTGCAATAGTGGCTTGCACGCATCGCGCTGGCGCTTCACCGATGCAGTGAACGTTTCGCTGGGGTTGTCACGAATGCGCGCGCGCGGCGGGCGATGAAACCGAATCGATTTGCTGCATCCGCTGCACGCGAGTCGTCTCGTCGCGATGGGTTCGCCGGCATGCGCGAGTCGTAGAAAGAAAAGTCGTTGAACACTCGAACGCATGCGGCGTCAAAGATCGTTCATGCCCGGCTCGGTGCGCATTTGCACGACTGCCGACCAGCAAGTCAGCCGACTGAAGTCCGATTCGAGCATCGCTTCACGCCCTCATCACGGGAATGACCGGCAGTCACTCCTGTGCGGTTTGACCGAAGGTGCGCGCGCGGAGTACCGCCGGAGAGCGATTTTTTCCGCCGTGTGTCGCGATTCAGCGAAGAACAGCGTTTAGCTGTTGGAACCGCGACGATCCCGTTGCGCCGAGCGAATGATGACCATGGTGCAACCCACGGATGCGTCGACTCCGGCAGTCACCCCATACGTCGCCTGGCATCCGTTGCGCCCTGCAGCTCATGCGGAGTTTCTCCGCAACGATCCCTTCTCGTTTGCACAAATATCGGAGTCAAGCATGCTGTCCATCCTGTCAATCGCGTGTCGGCGCTTTACGCGCTCGGCGCGCATCTTTACGAATCCGGTCCGCGGCGGCGGATTCCTCGCGCTGCTGACGCTGTCGGGGATGATGTCCGGAGCGAACGCGCAAACACGGGACAGTAGTGGATTCAATCCGAATATCGACGGCACGGTCTACGCGCAGGCG
>JBDTLV010000037.1:0-42176 GCA_039934615.1 Tahibacter sp. | reverse complement strand
GCTGCATTGCTTGCGAGGTGCGCTCACTGGCCGGGTCGGCAAGCCGGATTCCCGGGCGTCAAGTCGCATAACCCGTTCTGCGGAACCCAGCCGCTTGTTCGACGTCGACGCGCGCCTGCAGGGCAGCGCGAGCATTGCTGCGCGTTCTGAAAATCCCATAATTCACATAGCGACAACGCGGTTAGACGATCAGCGCCCCGCGCCATTGGCGCGTACCGGACGGATCGGTCGCGAGCGGGTCTTCTGAAAGACAAAAACCGAAGCGGGCGGCATGTTCCACCAAGCGAAGCCGCCGCGACGAACGGCAAGTCCGAGATCATCCAGCAATTCGCGGGAGACCGGGCTGACCGGGCCATAGGTGAACTGGATGAATCGACCTTCCGGCGGCATCACGCTGAAGGCGGCTTCAAGAATGTCGCGCTGGAGTTGTCGAGACATCGACAAAAGGCCGAGTCCACTGATCACCGCATCGACTTCCGCGTTTTCCGCGAACTGATTCTTGGCGACGATGTCGCTCAACTCGCGCGCGTCGCCGCAGATCACTTTGGCGTCCGGAAACCGGTTTTGCAGGAACTGATGCAGCTCCACGTTGAGTTCGAGCACCATCAGATGCGCTGGCGCTATGCCGTGGTCGAGCATCGCCTGGGTGAACACACCAGTGCCACCGCCGAGTTCGATAACGCGCTGCGCACCACGTGGCAGTTCACGGACCATCAAGCGCGCGAGCTGGCGGCTCGACGGCGACAGCGCCGCGACCTTCAGCGGGTTCTTCAGCCATTGACGGAAAAAAGTCAGAGTCGGTGAAGCGCCCTGAGCGTTGCGTCGCGAAGCCGGTTTAACGTGGTGCGGCATGCGCAATACCGTGATGAGGGCGGTCTTTTTACCACGTTGACCGCCACGGCGCGACGGCTTGACGGCATACCTGCGATCGACCGATCAGCAGGGTATCTGGAAAGACCTGCACGGGACGTGCCGAAGCTGCCGCGCGTCTCGTCGCCACCAACAAAAAGCCCGGCATCGAGAGCCGGGCTTTTGTGGACTCGTCCGCTGGATTCAGCGGCTGTAGTCACGATCCAGATGTTCGTAGTCGTCGTCGACGTAGCGATCGCGATGGCTCACAGGTTCATCGTCGTCTTCGTCATCATACGAGTCGTCGGCATACCGATCGACGTGACGGACGCGATACACGCGATTCACGACCGGTCGCTCGTATACCACCGTGGCATCGCCAGGATAGTAGCTATCGTAGTACGCAGCCGGAGAACCGCCGTAGTACCCACCGCCGTAGCCACCGGAATAATAGTGATGGCCGCCGTAACGGGGATAACCCCAGCCGGAGTTAACGTAGCCATTCCACCAGCCACCACCGCAGTGGCGGCATCCGGAATAACTCACCCCATAGCCTGGACCACCAATCGAGATGCCGAAACTGGTGTGGCCGTGACCGCCACGCGCGAACGCCGACGACGCGAGCGCGAGTGATCCAATCAGCACGAAGAGAAAAAGTATACGACGAATCGAGAAGCGGATTGCGCTGTTCATGGCTCCCTACCCGGGCAGTGGCAGTTTGGATGCATCCTGCGACGCTGACGCTGAATCGTAGCTTAGTGAATTCCCCGCAGGCCTGGTTAGCGTCGCAGCAATTCCCAGACACGGTGAATACGCGGATTGCGCTCGAAGTCGAACGGAATCGTCGACGCGGAAATCTCCTTCACGTCAAAGCTCGACAATCCTTCAGTATCCAAATGGAAGCGGCGGAAATTGTTCGAGAAAATCAACAGTCCGCCGGGAGCCAGACGCGCACCGCTGAGGGTCAAAAGACGCACGTGATCGCGTTGCACGTCGAAATCTTCGGTGCGCTTGGAATTGGAGAACGTCGGCGGATCCACGAAGATCAGGTCGTATTCGCCGCGATCCTGTTCCAGAAAACTGAGTACGTCGGCCTGCACCAGCCGTTGCCGCGCGCCGACAAATCCGTTCTGCGCCAAATTGCGCGATGCCCACTCGAGATAGGTGGCCGAGAGGTCGACGCTGGTCGTGGTCGCGGCACCGCCATCGGCGGCGTAGACGCTGACCGCACCGGTGTAGCAAAACAGATTCAGAAAACGCTTGCCTTGCGCCAGCTCCCGAACCCGGGCGCGAATCGGCCGGTGATCGAGAAACAAGCCGGTGTCCAGGTAGTCCCAAAGGTTGACCAGAAACTTCAGCCCGCCTTCCTCGACCACCAGGAACTCGCCGCGCTGGTCCATTTGTCCATATTTTTCCCCACCCTTCGCCCGATAGCGCTGCTTGACCGCGATGCGTTCGCGCGGCACTCCGAGGGTCTCGCCGGCAACGCGAACGATTTCGCGCCAACGTATCCGGGCGGTTTCCTCGGGAATGCTGGCAGGGGCCTGGTACTCCTGCAGGTGCAGGTGGTCAGCATAGACGTCGATCGCGGCCGCGTATTCGGGCAGGTCAGCGTCGTACAGACGGAAACAGTGCACTTGTTCACGCTCGAGGCGCTTCTTGAGATGCTTGCGATTTTTCTCGATGCGATTCTGCAACATGAGCGCACCCGCCGATAACGGCTTGAGCAAGCGCGGCTCGCTGCTTTCCGGGACACTCAGATCGAAGTTGAGCAGCTGGCATTCCAGCGCGCCGTTGTACAGCGCATAGCGCTTGTGCGCGCGCAGCCCGATCGCACGGCCCAGATCCGGGTCTGAGGTGATCACGCTCGCCTGCCAGCCGACGAACTCCTGCTGCAAGCGTTGACCCAGTTCGCGATACAGCGGCACCAATTCCTGCTGCTGGCCCAGGCGGTGCCCGTAGGGAGGATTGCAGATCACCAGTCCACCGTTGTCGGTCAGTTCCAGGGGGCGCTTGAGATGCGGGACCGATTGACGCCCCAGGTGCAGGAATCCGGCAACGCCCGCCTGTTGCGCATTGCGCCGGGCTTCGTTGAGTACGGCGGGATCTTCGTCAAATCCGAAGTACAGCGCCTTGAGCCGGGTCAGACCGGCCTGCGCGCGCTCGGATACTTCGTCTCGCAGCGTTTTCCACACTGCCACATCGTGGCCGCGCCAGCCGAGCATGCCGTAGTACTCGCGCTTCCAGCCCGGCGCGACATCCGCCGACATCCAGGCGCCTTCGATCAGCAGCGTCGCTGAACCACACATCGGATCGAGCAGCGCACCGCCTTTGCTGGCGATCCCAGGCCACCCGGCGCGCAGCAGCATTGCGGCGGCGAGGTTTTCCTTGAGCGGCGCCTTGCCCTGTCCCTGGCGCCAGCCGCGCTGATGCAAGGGAGCTCCCGACAAGTCCAGCGAAAGCGTGCCGCGCTCGCGGCGCAGCAACAGATTGAATCGCACGTCAGGGCGTTCGGTATCGATCGCCGGACGAGTTCCATCGGCACGACGGAACTGATCCACGATCGCGTCTTTGACGCGTTGCACCGCGTAGTGACTATGCGTGATACCGCGCGTCGCGCCATTCGCATCGATCGCAAAACTGCCTTCGCTGGCCAGATGCTGGGAAAAGTCGACGGCCTCGATCCCGCTGTACAGTGCGTCGCCATCGGCCGCATCAAATTCCGCAAGCGGCATCAGGATCCGACTGGCCAGGCGCGACCACAGACAGGCGCGGTACGCGGTTCCCAGAGTCCCCTGAAAGTGCACGCCAGCCAGCGCTTCACGCGCCTCAAGCGCGCCCAATGCGGCGAGTTCATCGCGCAGCAGATATTCGAGACCTTTGGGACATGTAGCGAAAAATCGTTGCATTCCGATGCTATTCCTCGATGTCCGGAAGTTCGGACAGATCCAGTTCCTGCTCGACGCGCTGCAGAAACAAACCAAACTGCGCAGCGATGAATTCCACGTGGTCCGAAAGGCGATGCATGTCATCCAGCATCACCAACATGGCGCGGCGGCGCCGCGCGTAGCTCACCACTTCGGAGGCAGGACACAGCTCATCATTCCAGCCGTGCACGATCATCGTCGGTACCCGTGCCGCATCGAAGGCGCGTTCGTGCCCGCTGATTTCCAGCGGCAATGCCAGCAGGAACAGGCCGGCGCATTCAACGTCCAGCGAGGCCATGCCGGACACGAACGCGCCCATGCTGGATCCGGCCAGCACGCTGCGCTCTCCGCGTCGCAATTTTTGCTTGAGTCGAGTCGTACGTGGGCCGATGCAGGCCAGCTCGCCGCGCGCGTCCAGATCCCGGTAGTCCATGCGGCTGACCCGCCATCCCGCCGCCTCGGCCACCGCCGCCAGTGCCGAAACCTTGGTGGCTTCGGGACCGCTTTCTGAACCGTGCGATAGAACCACATGCCCCTTCATGCGCGACCCCCGCCTGCGTTTTCGACAATATCCACAATTATCAGCTTCGATCATCCTGCCGGACGGTGACAATCGGCGCGAATCCTAGCATGCGCGTCGCGCGGCACCGCATTGGCAGTGCACGCCAACAGTGCGAAACTCGACCGCATGCCGACCTCTTTTGTCGTTCATGATCAACCGTTGCCCTATGTCGCGCAGTTGCAGAGTCGCGAAACGACGAGCATTGACCTTGTCGTGATCCACTGTACCGAATTGCCGGATTTGGCCATGGCTCGCGAGTTTGGAGAGCGAGCGCTTTACGATGCCGGCACCGGCAACAGCGGTCACTACTATGTCGACCGCGATGGCAGCGTGTATCGCTACGTCGAGGCGAATCGCATCGCGCACCACACGCGCGGCTACAACGAGCGCTCGATCGGCATCGAGCTGGTCAACCGCGGCCGCTGGCCGGACTGGCTTGCCGCCAATCACCAACGCATGCAGGAAAATTACAGCGAAGCACAGATCGACGCATTACTGCGACTGCTGGGCCAGCTGCGCAACGAATACCCGCGCCTGCGTTGGATTGCCGGGCATGAGGATCTGGACCGTGGCGAAGTTGAGGCCACCGACAACCCTGTGCTCATGGTTCGCCGCAAACGCGATCCGGGCGAGCACTTCCCCTGGTCGCGCATGTCCGTCAGCGGGCTGGAGCGTTTGCGATGATCCGCCATGCCCTGTTTTTATCCAATACTATATCTCTTGATAAAATTGCCGGGCAACGCCTCCGCGCGCGATTCCCGAGTCGCGGCGCGTGGCTCCGACTGATCGTGCTCACGATAGCGGCAACGATCAGCGCGTGCTCATCGGGCCCCTCGAGTCGGAGGCAGGCAGATTTCAAGACAGTCAACGCAAACGCCAATGACATTTTGTTTCGTGCGATCAGTCTGGTGGGCACGCCATACCACCGCGGCGGCAACACGCCGCAGGGGGGCTTCGACTGCAGCGGACTGGTTGCCTATGTATACAAAGATGCCGTCGGCCTCGATCTTCCGCACAATGCCGAAGATATGAGTCGCCTCGATGCGCTCAGCGTGTCGCGCGACCGGCTTGAAGCGGGCGATCTGGTGTTCTTTCGACACCGCGGACACATCGGCCACGTCGGGATTTACGTTGGCAAAGGGCGATTCATCCATGCCCCCAATGAAGGCGGGACGGTTCGCCTCGATTTGCTCGACGGCGATTGGTGGCGGGAGCACTACGACAGCGCGCGGCGCTTGCTGCATTAGTTTGGCAGAACCCGGTCCAGCCTCTTTGGCGGCGCGATCCCCGGATCAGACCGGGGATACTCATCCGAGGAATCTGCGCATTTGATCGGGCAGTAACACTTCAAAAGCGCCGCGATACCGATGAAATCGGCCCGCATTCGGGGTTTCCGGCGGTAGCGGACCTGTACCGCTCGGTACTTGTAGCCTAATGCTGATGACCACCTTCGCCATGCACGTGCCCGTGCGCGACTTCTTCTTCGCTGCCGTCGCGCACGTCGGTGACTTCGACATCGAATTTCAGCGCCTGCCCGGCCAGCGGGTGGTTCAGATCCACATCGACCGCAGTCATGCCCACCTTGACCACCGTGACGACGCGCTGGCCGCCATCCTTCAGTGCAAGCACGGTGACGTCGCCTTTCTTGAGCTTGTTCCCCTGCTGGAAGTATTTCTTCGGCACGCGCTGCTGCATATTGTCGTTGCGTGGACCGTATGCCTGCTCCGGATTCACCGTAACGTCGAATGAGTCACCCGCAGCGCGGCCTTCCAACGCAGCCTCGAGACCGGGAATGACGTTGCCATGGCCGAGCAGGATCGACAGTGGAGTGCCCTTCTCCCGCGAGCTGTCGACAGTCTCGCCGGACTCGTCAGCCACGGTGTAGTGGAAACTCACAACCTTGTTCTTCTCGGCTTTCATGTCACGCACTCGCAAAAAGGGGGCACAGGGTAGCCGGTTCGTCTCCCGGCGTCACTCGACACTGATGCTCGCGCGCAACAGCCCGCACCGCGCCGTCACCCGAACGCCATGGCGCAAGTGCCGCGAAATTAGCGCCAGGCCGACAGGATGGACTCAGCGCGACCCGCTCATGGACCGCGCAAAGCGCGCGAGCACGGCGTTTCTCAGCCGGAGTCGCCGACCGGGCAGGCCATCAACCAGTCGGCCTGCGCATCGTCGCCGATCAGGAAAGTTCGCGTGCCTACAATGCGAAAACCGGATTTTTCATAGAACCTCTGCGCGCGCGGCGCCTGCTGCCAGACGAGCAGCCAGAGCGCCTCGGCGCTGTGCCCGATCGCGGTGTGCCGCACCGACTCCATCAATCGTTGTGCACTGCCATCGCCCTTGCGATCCGGGGCCAGGTAAAAGCGGGCGACTTCAATCGCCTTCCCCACAGTCAATTCCGCGGGCACTGGAACGTCGATGCGCAACTGCGCATAGCCGATGAAAGCGGCTCCGAGTTCCATCACGATCGTGCGCATCGCCGGGTCCGCGATTTCTGCTGCCTGCCGATCGACGCGATAGCTCTTTTCCACGTGTGCGGAAACATTCGCCGGCTCACTGGAGTCGTGGTATGCGGCGAGAAAGCTGCTGCGCATGAAGGCGCTGAGGCGCTCCACATCGGCTGGAGAGGCAGTCCGGATCAGCGCTTCCACGACTATCGCCGATTGGCCGAGCGATTGTCGGCAGTGGCTGCCCGCGCGATGCGTCGGCGCATCCGTTCACGCAAGGCATCGCGTCGGCGGGCGATCACCCCACTGGTGGCGATCCGATCGCTGGCCATTGCCGCTGCCTGCTGGCGGCAGAACACGCAAAAATCATCATAGGCGTCGAGCACATGGCGCAACCGGCGCAGCAGCAGTTCGAGCATGATCGCGTCATCGAGCAATCCGATCACCGCGACGTCGTCGGGTATCAAGTCGTCAGGATCTGCGAAATACACCAGCGTGCGCAGTACTTCGGTCCGTTCCAGGGCAGGCAGGGCCCACGCCTCGTCCTCGAGCATCAGGATCATTCGCTGCACGGAGACCAGGCGCTGCCGCACATAGCCCGGTGCGCTGCCGATCGGCAGCCGATCCAGCGCTTCCTTGGCAGTTTCCACAATATCGCATTCGTCCATGCACGCCGCGAGATGCTCAGCGCGTTCAAGCGCCGCGTGGAAACGTGCGATGTCGTTGGCTTCTAGCTCGAAACTGATGCGCATGGTCGATCGTCACCCCGGCGCGCGAGGCTACCCGCTCGCATCGACGCGGTCAAAGGCTGTCGCCCAGGCCGACTTCCAGCACTGGTTGCCGGTGCCGGGATGCTCGATGGTGCGGGCTCGCCAGAGGAGTGCCGACATGCAGGAAGAATGGCTGGAACAGGCGCGTCACATCGAAACCCTGGTGCCGGCGATCTACGCATGCATTTCCGGCAAAGCCGGCGCGGCGCGCGATTGGTCGCGCTTCCGCTACCTGCAGCGGCCAGACGCACTGAGTTTGCGCAATCTACTCCACGACGATGGTCGCATTGAGGCGCAAGTATTTGGCGTCGAGGCCTACATCGCCAATGTCGAGCCGTTCTTCGCGCAGAACGACTTTTTCGAGTTCGAAACTGCGCAACGGATCGAGCGGTTCGGCCAGATTGCGCACGTGTGGAGCAGCTATGAGGCTCGCCCGTCACCAGGATCACCCACCCTGCTCAAGCGCGGCGCCAACAGTATCCAATTGCACAATGACGGAGCCCGCTGGTGGGTGGTCAGCACAATCTGGGACAACGAGCGCGAGGGCCTGCGCTTCGATCTGTTCTGAGCACATCGACGCCACACGGTTCTCAGTGCGCCGGGCCTGAGTAGCAGGCTCGCGCGGCGACTGCGTCAATCAGTTGGGAGCCTTTGTCGGTAAACGTCGTGATGCATTGGACCAGGGAGAGCGACTCCTGCGAATCGGGTGCCGCAGCGCGCAGGCGGGTATCGATGAAAGCCATCGCGTTCATCTGGTCCAGCACGCAGCGTTCCACTGCCAGATCCTCCGTTTCGCGCAAGCGGCACCAGCCCGCATACGTATCGCGCAAATGCTGCAACCGTTCGCGACGTTGCGGATCCGCACCGGCATTCGCGCGGTCGGTGGGGGCGACAACGCCGGGATAGCACGCAGCGACGCTCCAGGTGCCGTCGGCGCCTTTGCACTTGTAGCTCACGTTGCTGGCACCGAGCAGCAATGGTGAACAAATAAACAAGAAAACTCTGCGTATCATTCGCTCATTGTGCCTTTCGCGGGCGATGCGGAGCAAGCGTCGACCGCCTTTTGAATCGGCCCGCGCAACGACTTCGGCGTGGCCACCACGATGCTGATGCTTTCTGTGCCGTGCCAGCGCGCGCAATCGACAATGGCGGCTGCGATGTCGGCAATCATGCGCCCGTCGCTTTCGACGTCTTCCTGCAGGTGCAGTGCCTTGACCTCAAAGCGCCCTTCACGGCGATGCGCCTTTGCGTCCAGCCTTCCGACCAGCCTGCCGCGCACAAGGATCGGTAACACGAAGTAGCCGAACTGGCGCTTCGGACCCGGCGTATAGCATTCCAGGCGGTAGTCAAAGCCAAACATCGACAGCGCTCGCTCGCGATCCCAGACGACAGGATCGAAGGGGGACAACAGCGCGGAGTGGGTAGCGCGTAATCCGCCAGCGATTGCACGCTGGAGCAAGGATTCGTGATCACAGTGGACATAGGCCGGATTCTCCCATCCGCGTACCGCAACGCGCCGAATCTGACCTGTCTCCACCAGCGACGTCAGCTCCGCATCGCGGATTTGGCGGCCGAGGCGGAAATAGTCCGCAATCCAGCGCGCCTGAGTGATGCCGAGTGCCTTCACCGATCGCAGGATGAATTCGCGCCGCACCTGCGTCGCGTCGCGAGCCTCCAGCAACGCGACATCGGTGCATTGTGAATTCTGCAGCACGCGTTCGCGCAAATCGTAGACGCGGTGGAAATTCTCCCGCCGCGCGATCATCAGTTCGCCGAGGGCGAACAAGGCTTCCAGCCAACGTTTTTCCTGCTTCCATCCCCACCAGCCACCGGCATTCCCGGCCACCGCGTCCGCTCGCTCGAAGTCGCTGGTTTTTACCGGGCCGTGCAGAGCGATCCGTTCCAGCAGTTGACTCAGTTCAGTGGCGTGGCTGGCCGCGTAGCGCTGCGCATTGCGCATGGCCCAGTGCGCGCGTGCGCCACGAAAGTCGCGGTGCAGTGGATAGTCGGCCATGCCGGCGAAGCAGGCTTCGTGTGACCAGCATTCAAACAGTTTGCCGGCCGCCAACGCATCATCGAGCCAGATTGGCGGATAGTGACCGAGGCGCGCATGCAGCACCAGGTAGGGGCTGCGTGCGACGACATGGATTGTATCGATCTGCAGCACTTGCATGCGCGAGATCGCCGCCAGCAGACTCGTGCGGCTGGCGCGCCCACGTGGACGCGTAAGCAAGCCCTGAGCGGCCAGATGCAGTGCACGCGCCTGGCCTGGACCGATCACGGCTGAGGATTCGAGGGGTGGTTGCATAGGGTCGCGAGTGTAGCGGCACGTGTCGCAAATCCGCCGACCGATCCCACACTATCGCGCCGATCAAGCAGGATCGGCCTGCATCGGCGACAATACGCCATCTCTTAATCCACCGACGATTTGTCTGGAGCCTGCCTTGAACACTGAAACCGACACCGCAGCCGCGGCGCAGGCCACCTTCCGCGATCTGGGCTTGCCCGAGAATTTGCTCAAGACCCTGCATGATGTGGGCTACGAATCGCCCTCGCCGATCCAGGCCGCAACCATTCCACCGCTGATGGCCGGCCGCGATGTGTTGGGTCAGGCGCAGACCGGCACCGGCAAGACCGCCGCGTTCGCGCTGCCCATTCTCGCCCGCATCGAACCGAATCGCCGCCTGCCGCAAGCACTTGTGCTGGCCCCAACGCGGGAACTGGCCATCCAGGTCGCCGAAGCATTCCAGCGATACGCAACGCAGATTCCGGGATTCCAGGTGCTGCCGATCTACGGCGGCCAGGGTTACGGGCCGCAGTTGCATGCGCTCAAGCGCGGCGTGCAGGTTGTTGTCGGAACACCAGGTCGCATCATCGATCACCTGGACCGTGGCACCCTGGATCTGTCGGAGCTGCGTTTTCTGGTGCTCGACGAAGCCGATGAAATGCTGCGTATGGGATTTGTCGACGATGTGGAGAAAATTCTGCAGAAGACGCCAGCGTCCCGGCAGGTCGCCCTGTTCTCGGCGACGATGCCCGCACCGATCCGGCGCATCGCGCAGACCCACCTGAAGGATCCGACCGAGGTCACGATCAAGAGCAAGACTTCGACCGCGGCAAACATCAACCAGCGTTACTGGCTGGTCAGTGGACTGCACAAGCTGGACGCGCTGACCCGCATCCTCGAAGCCGAAACCTTCGACGCGATGATCGTGTTCGCGCGCACCAAGCAGGCCACCGAGGAGCTCGCTGAAAAACTCGCGGCAAGGGGCCTTTCCGCCGCAGCGATCAATGGCGACATCCCTCAGGCCCAGCGCGAACGCACCATCCAGCGGCTCAAGGACGGTCAGCTCGACATCCTCGTCGCAACCGACGTGGCGGCGCGCGGACTGGACGTCGAGCGTATCAGCCACGTGCTCAACTACGACATTCCCTACGACACGGAAGCCTACGTGCACCGTATCGGTCGCACAGGCCGCGCCGGGCGCAGTGGCGAGGCCATCCTGTTCGCCACGCCGCGCGAGCGCGGCATGCTGCACGCGATCGAGCGCGCGACGCGCCAACCGATCACGCCGATGACCTTGCCTTCGGTTGAAGCCGTCAACGACGTGCGCATTGCGCGCTTCAAGCAGCGCATCACCGATACCCGCAGTAGTGGAGATCTGGAATTTTTCCAGCATCTGATCGAACAATACGAGCGCGAGTTGAACGTGCCGGCGCTGGAAATCGCCGCAGCCCTTGCGCGCATCGTGCAGGGCGATACGCCGCTGCTGCTGGAACCGGACAGATCGTTCCGGAATGATCGCCCCGCTTTCAATGAACGCCGCGATAGCTCATCGGGCCCCGCCTGGAAGAACGACGGCCCGCCGCGCCGCGACCGCCCGACTCCGCGCGGCGAGCGCAGCAACGCGGATCGACCGGCATCGCCCCGGCCGGAACGCAATCGCGATGACCGGCCAGCGAGGCCCGATCGTTCCGCACAAATGCCGCCATACATTCCGCCGACGATGCCCAGTGCACAACCGCCGCGCGCACCGGAAGTCATCGTGCCGACGCCTGCGCCCGAGCGAGCACCGATTCCCGCCACCACGACACACGCCGAACCGGCTGCGCCCGCACATACCATCGAGCGCATGGTCGAAACCGCGGCACCGCGTCACGAAGCGCCCTCGCGCAGTGACCGCGGACCCCGCGAAGAGACGCCGCGCGATCGTCCACGCCGCGACGAGCGCGAACGCGATGGCGACGACAACAAAGAAACATTCCGCATCGAAGTCGGCACCATGCACGGCGTCAAGCCGGCCAACATTGTCGGTGCGATCGCCAACGAAGCGGGCCTGGACAGCGCGCATATCGGGCGCATCGACATCCGCGACGATCACAGCTACATCGACCTGCCCGCGGGCATGCCGGCCGATGTCTACAAGCACCTCAAGAAGGTCTGGGTGTCGGGCCAGCAACTGCGCATTTCACACGCGTCGGAAAAGCCCGCCCGCTCGGGTGCACCATCCTCCGACAAGGGGCCGCGCAACGACCGGGATCGCTTTCCACCATCGAAACGGCGGTAGGGCCCTGCACGGCGCGCTAGCGATCATTCCGCGAAACAGCTCTCAATCGAACTCTGTAGCAACGGGCTGAAAGGGACGCCTTGATCGCCTTTCTGACAGGTTCCGCTTGCGGAAATTGATCGGCTTGTGACTTCGATCGACTTCAGCGAGGGTCTTGATTTGTTGCTAAATATGAAAATCTGCAAAAAATCAAATCATTTCCGGTGACCCGCAGATCCGCTGCGGCAACGTGAGACGAAGCCGCTGGCATTCACATTTCAGTCCAATTCGTTGAATGCGCTGCACTGGGTTGGTCCCCGCTCCCATCGGGTGACGGAGCCCAGCTGATGGGACGCCGCCAAATCGCGGACGAAACGGGACGCGAACCACCTCGCTCCCTCATCCGGCGCGGCGGGCCACCTTCTCCCGGGAGTTCTCCCGCCGGGGGAAGGGATTGTCGCCGGGTGCGCTTGCCTGTTGTTGCGCCGTGCCCTGCGGTGAATCTATTTGTCGATCGCCGCCGGCGCCAGCGGTGCATTCGCCGTGGCATTGTCCTGATTTTCCTTCAGCCACAACATCGACCCGTGCACCCTCGCGTAGCCGCTGGGGTGATCGTAGAAGATGATCTCTTCAAGCGCACCGGGTTTGATTTTGCGATAAGTGGATAAACGCATCGCGGCCATCGCGAACCCGTTCGGCTCGCGCGCTGCGTTCAGACCGAACGCATCGGCTTCCGCTTCTGCCTGCCGGGTGATGGAATTGAGCAATGGCGTCAGCAGGAACATGAAAGTGGACAAGGCAATCAGCGCGAGCGGCAGAGCGGCGGGGTCCGTTCTCCCTTCCAGGCGCAACCGCGTTCCCCAGCGGCGCAATGCCCAATCCAGACTGCGATGCACGGACCAGAAACCCAGGCCCAGCACCAAGGCGATGTAGATCGTCAAGCGCAAGCCGTGGTTGAGCACATAGTGGCCCATCTCGTGACCCATGACGGCCTTTATCTCGGGCAATGAGGTCTTGTTGAGCAAATTGTCGTTGAGGTTGACCCGTGTCGTGCCCGCGAAACCCGAAACATTGGCGCTCACGCGCGTGGTCTGTCGTGAGGCATCGAACCACTCCACATGATCAGTCGGAATCTGATTGGCATGCGCGAGTGACAGCACCGCAGCGCGCACCGGACCTTCGGCCAATGGCTTGTAGTCATTGAACAATGGCGAAATGAAGACCGGCGCAATCATCCCGATAAAAAGGATAAATACAAAAGCGCCACCACTTGCCCAGATCCACCAACGCTCGCCTGCTCTGCGCACCGCCGCATACAGTGCGAGCAGGACGAACGGCAGAATGACCAAGCTCACCGCCAGACCCTTCAGCTGATCGCCCATCCACGGGCCGAACGACTGGGTCGCGAGGCCATACTGGTGCTCTCGCAGAAAATCCACATAAATCGATAGTGGAAAACTCAGCGCGCTGCCCAGCAGTAGCCAGAACACTGCGTATAGCATTGTCTGCAACCCAGGCCGCTGGCTGATGCGTCGAGCGAGGTTGCGCAAACGAACCGACCAGCCCGTCAACAAGAGCAAAAGCCCGACGCAGACGCTGTACAGAAATCCCCAAAGCTGCAACCAGTAACCTCCCTCGAAGTAAGCGTCCGATTGCGCTCTCTGTTCGGGCGACAGCAGACCGAGATAGGCATCGGTCGCCTTGTCCACATCGAAGCTGGGGCCAGGGCGCGCGGCGTCGGGAATCTGCAGCCCCAGAGGAAGGTCGCGTGCACCGGGGGCGGCGAGCACAGGCGAAAGGCAGGCAAGCAGCAGTGCAAAACCAACAAACCATCGCAGCCAGTGCGTCATCGAAATGCTCCGGAGAAAGATCGCGCAGCGTCACCCGTGGCGGACATAGCGTCAAGCCCAGCGTTGCAAGTCGCCCGAGAATGTCGCCGGACGCTGCAGCTTGCCCGGCCGAGGCGCTCCTCCTTTCACATTTTTCCATTATTAATCAATGAATTACGCATGCAAGGCTAAGTGGCACGTTCGCTGCGATCCAAGCAGAGATTTCCTTTCGTCAAGGATGCTGGCCATGAACACCTATATGTATCGGAATGGATTTCGTCTGCTCGCCGCAACGGTTTTGCTCGGAAGCGCGCCGATCGGCATGGCGCAGAACACGCCAACCTCTCCGCCAAGCAACAGCCCGCAGAACCCCGCGCCGCCGCCGCTGACGCCGCAACCGGCATCCCCGCCGCCAACGACGGCAATTCCACCAACGACGAATCCACCCACCACCTCGATTCCATCGACGTCGCCGCCTCCGGGTACCACGTTGCCATCAACGTCGCCGAGCAACGGCGTTTCCAGCATTCCGCCCGGCGGATCAACAGCCGTTCCGACTGGTGGCTTGGCTTCGATGGTGCAACTGGACGCGAATCGTGACAACTTTGTGGATAAATCAGAAATTCCCGTCGGCAGTCCGATCACGTCGAGCAAGTTCGCACGCTACGACGCGAATAGCGACGGCAAGCTGTCGCCTGAGGAATTCGCGAAATACACAGAGGAAAACCGCTAGCGCTGGCAAGGCATCAATACGAACGTGGCTCGTCGGAGCATCGGAGCGCGTACACCATCCAGCTAGCGGAGGCACGCCATGAAACAGCGCTGGTCGTTCTTCAAGGAAAAGGATTCATCGTTCGGACTGTTCTACCCTCACAACTACATTGTGGCCGGGTTTGATACGCCGACGCGTGCGCAACTCGTCGAACAGGATTTTCTGGATGCGGGATTTGCTGCCGACGAAGTCACGTCTGCCACCGGCGATTTCGTCGTGAATCAGCTGGAATCGCAGGACGACGCGAGTCTGCTTGATCGCATGAAAGCCGAAATCGCGCGCATTGCCGGTACGGAAGCCGGTTATATCGACGATGACTTGAAACTTGCGAGACGTGGTGGCGGATTTCTGTTCGTGCACGTACCGACCGATGCTGACGCGGATCGCGCGCTCGCACTGCTCAAACGCGCGCATCCAATCTATGCACGGCGCTACCTGACGCTTGCCATCGAGCGATTGATCTATCCCAACCAGTCGACCTTGTAGACCGCCCGCCCCACCACGACGCGCGCCCCAACATGGGGCGCGCTTTTTTGTACCCGGCCGTGCCTCAAGACAGATGATCGAACGGGCATATGCATCCAATCGCTCGTCATGACGAGACCGGTCGTTTTCAGGTCTTATTTAGCCGGGGTTTAACAACGCCCCTGCTTTCATACCAACGCAACAGCACGTCTTCTCGGCCAGCGCGTCCATCCTCTGCAAGGACACACGTCCATGGGTATTAAAGTGGCGATTGTCGGCGGCGGCGCCGCGGCGGCGTTCACGATGACTGAGTTGCTCGAACACGGCGTCGGCATGCCGGCCGAGCTGCAGTGGTATTCGGGCTACCGGGGTGGAAGTCGGGGAATTGCCTATGGCACTCCGGTCAGCGAGCATCTGTTGAATGTGCGCGCGACGGCGATGGGCGCTAATTCCCCGGATCCAACCGAATTCCTCGACTTTGCTCGTCGGCACCTTCCCGAAGCGCGTGCCAGCGACTTCCTGCCTCGGCAACTGTATGGCGATTTCCTGGAGGCTCGCGTGTCGCGTGCCCTTGAAGGCGCGGCTTTCCGCGGAATTCGTGTTTCTCGCCTTCGCACCGAAGCGGATCAGGTCGAAGCGCTGCCTGACGGCGGATTTCGTCTTACCGATGCATCCGGCTTTACATCACAGGTGGACCTGCTGATCGGTGCGGTCGGCGCTTTGCCTGCCCGCGCCCTACCGGGAACGCCGTCGTCGCTGATCGACGGCGGACGCTACGTGCTGGATCCGTGGCAATGGCTGTCGGCCAACGAATTGCCTTTTGACAAACTGCGCAAAGTACTGATTGTCGGCGCCGGCCTGTCAGCAGTCGACCTTGCATTGACCATCACGGAACGCTGGCCGCAGGCGCGCGTGACCCTGCTGTCGCGGCGCGGACGCCTCCCTGCTGCGCACGCGCCGGATACCAGCGCTCCCGGCCACGATGCGGCTGCGCTGGTGACCGAGTTGTTGCAGCGGCCTTCGTTGGCTCGTTGGTCACGCATCGTTCGGGAAGTCTGTGAGGAGTCCGACGACTGGCGCAGCGTGATCGACGGCCTGCGGCATACCACACCCGTCTTGTGGCAGGCGCTGTCGCTGCCTCAACGTGGCAGCTTTCTGAGGCACGTGCGCGGCATATGGGAGCGCGCCCGCCATCGCATGCCGCCGCAGGTGGCTCGCCGCATGGTCGAGCTGCTCGGTGATCGACGCTTGCAGATCCGCGCCGGACAGATCGCCGAATGGCCCGCATCGCGGCCAGGACGAGTGCGCGTCGGGCTCCGCGCGCGCGGCCAGTCCGATCTGCAATATGAGAATTTCGATCTCGTGCTTCAGGCGAGCGGCATGGAAACGGACGCGCGCGAAACACATCATTCGTTCGTAAGCTCGCTGCTTCGGCAAGGGTTGACCAGGCCCGACCCGCTGGGTCTGGGATTGTTGACCGATACCGACGGTCGGACCGTCGCGGCCGATGGCGATACGCATCGGGCCCTGTGGCTGATCGGCGCGCTGCGGCGCGGTTCACAATGGGAAACTACCGCCATTCCCGAAATTCGCCAGCAGGCGCGGCGCATCGCAGTGCAGGTCTTGCAGCACTGCGCGGCACAAGTCAGCCAGGTGCGAACGGTCGATACGATCCAACGGCAGGAGGCCGAATCCTGGTAACAGACTTTGGTTGGCCCCATGTCAGCCAGCCTCGCCACCGACCCGAAATAAAATCGCGTTTCGATTTTGGCGGAAACGGCCCAGTCATCTGGCGCTATCCGCCACTTTTGGCGTCAGTGCACAATGCGTTAAGGTATCCTGCAGACCGCACCATTGCGGTCCCTGGGGAATTCCATGCTGTCGCACTTGCCGTCGATCGTTGTTGCGCTGACCGTACTGCTGCTGATCCTGACTACGTTCCTGGTTGGTCGCGCTCGCGGCAAATATGGCATTCACGCGCCCGCGACGACTGGCAACCTGGACTTTGAACGCATTTTCCGTGTCCAGATGAACACGCTGGAAGCGGTCGTGCTGTTTTTGCCTATCCTATGGCTCGGCACCGTGTACTCGGACCCGCGCATCGCTGGCGGCCTCGGCTTGGTCTGGGTGGTCGCGCGGTATTGGTACGTTTTCGCCTATGCGGATTCGGCGAAGAAACGCGGTCCAGCGTTCATCCTGAGCATCGTTGCCAGTTTCGGCCTGTTCGCCATCAGTCTTTGGGGCCTGATGCGCGCAATCGTCGCTTGAAACCACTCCCGTCCCTTTGGAGTGACCCTCGACGAACCGAAACATTCTCGCCAAATCAACTGGTTGGATGTTTCCGACGAAAGTCGTACGGGGCTTGAACCGTTCTATTGCGCAGCGCAGCAAAATGCCCGCTACAATGCGCGCAGCCTCTTTTCGGTAGCGCGCAATGCTGTATCACCTGCACGAAATCCAGCGTTCGTTGATGAGTCCGTTCATCTATTTCGCCGAAGCCGGCGCGAAGATGTTCACCGCCCCCGGCAGCATGTTGTCTCAGTTTCCGGGCGCCCAGCGTATCGCCGCGGGCTACGAACTGATGTACCGGCTCGGCAAGGACTACGAGAAGCCCGAATTCGGCATCCGCAGCGTGACAGCCCATGGCCATGAAGTGCCGATTGTGGAATATCGCGCTTTGTCCAAACCGTTCTGCAACCTGATCCGCTTCAAGCGCTTCAGCGATGATCCGGACACGGTCGCCGATCTCAAGGATGATCCGGTTGTGCTCGTGGTCGCGCCTTTGTCGGGCCATCATGCGACTCTGTTGCGCGATACCGTGCGCACTCTGCTGCAGGATCACAAGGTGTACATCACCGACTGGGTCGACGCACGCATGGTGCCCACCGACCACGGCGCTTTTCATCTTGACGACTACATTGCCTATATCCAGGAGTTCATCCGGCATATCGGCGCCAAGCATCTGCATGTGATTTCGGTTTGCCAACCCACCGTTCCGGTGCTTGCTGCGGTCTCGCTGATGGCGAGCAACGGCGAAACGACGCCGCGCTCGATGACGATGATGGGCGGACCGATCGACACGCGCAAAAGTCCGACCAAGGTCAACGATCTGGCAACGACCAAGCCGTTGTCGTGGTTCCAGAGCAACGTCATCAACGACGTTCCCGCCAACTATCCGGGCCGCGGTCGCCGGGTCTATCCAGGTTTCCTGCAGCATGCAGGATTCATTGCGATGAATCCGAGCCGGCACTTGAGTTCACATTGGGACTTCTACGAAGACCTGCTCAAGGGCGACCTCGACGATGCCGAATCACACCGGCGCTTCTACGACGAGTACAACGCCGTCCTGGACATGCCCGCCGAATACTATCTCGACACGATTCGCTGCGTTTTCCAGCAGCACTTGCTGCCGCGCGGACAATGGGACGTTGCCGGCCAGCGCGTACAGCCGGGGGACATCACGCACAGTGCATTGTTCACCATCGAAGGCGAGCTGGACGACATCTCGGGCCTCGGCCAGACCGAAGCGGCGCACGAGTTGTGCACTGGAATCCCGGCGGCGAACAAACGCCATCTGACGGTAAAAGGGGCGGGTCACTACGGCATTTTCAGCGGTCGCCGCTGGCGCGACGTGGTCTACCAGGACGTGCGCGACTTCATCCGCAACAACAGCAATACGAGCGCAACGCCACGCGCCTGAGGGAAACGGAAACACGCGCCGCAATGGCGCCGCTTTCAGGCGACGCGGCGTCGATCTGCAATACGTGCGCAGCGGGACCCGTGAGCGTCGCAACGCTGGCAAGGTGAAACCTGCCTGCAACTGGCATCGACCGTCGATGCACCGCGACGTGTAGCCGGGCCACATATCTTCGCCTAGTCGCGATCATCGGCCGAGGCGCGCAGATGCGTCGGCTTCGGTATCTTTTTCGGTTTACGCTTGCGCGACGCAGCTGGCGCGTTCGCTTTTCGCAGCGCAGCGGCGTACGCCCGGCGCGCCCATGGCGTCATCTCGTCGGCGACATCCATCGCCGACTCCGGCGCCGACCAGTAACTCATTTCAATGCGCCGCCCTCCTCCTTCATACACGAATGGGGTACAACCTGCGGTCAGGAAGTCTGGCTTTGTGACTTCATCCACTTTGAGAAACAGGCGTGTGTCGGCCACCAGGGCGATCATGATTCCGTCAAAGTACACGCCGTGGCCGCCAAACATGCGCCGCGTTCGGACATGGCCGAGTCCGGCAAACAGTTCCTCAAGAAACTCGAGAAACGAGGTGTCGGTGCTCATGCAGGCAATGTCATCGAGCGCGTCAACACGTCACGGTGCCTTTGCAACGCGCGGACGTACCGGGATCGGCACATTGCACAGTTCCACATATCCAGACGGAACGAGATACCAGTCATCGCGCCGGTTGCGACGTGATTCGACCAGCGAGGCAAAGGTCGGTGTGTCGGTGCGCAACACCTCCAGATCCAGTCGTTCCTCCGCCGGCATGTCGGATGCCAAACGCACCGAGCCGATCGGCACGCGCTGCTCGGCCTTCTCATAGAAGCCGAGTGCGCCAGTGCCGCGTGGCAGGACCGAAAGCCATTCCATGCCCTGCAACACCCGCCCCACGAGCGTGATGTTTCGATCCAGATGCCGCGGCGCATTGCCGATCACGACGTACAGCTCCGCACCGTTGCCGCTATCCGCGCTCATGTCGCGCCCAGCGCCGACCATGCCGTAGCAATGCGCAAGCCAGGCCTGCCCCGTCTTGGGATCGCGTCCGGCGGGAAATCCGTCCGAGAATCCCGCTTGCGGCGCGTAGCCGTCGACGTCCGGCAACCGGGTAAAAGCCAGGTCTTTGCCGGCAGCGACCGTGAATTCGGCTTTCAGCGAGGATTGCGCGGATCCGAAACTTTTTGCCTTGTCATTCTCACCTGCGTTCGGATCGCCCCACTGCACCACGTAGTTGTCCTGCGAACGCAGCACCGCCAATCCATCGAAATAATGCTCATGCGCGAGCGTGCGGATATTTACCGCATGCTTCGGTGCGAACGACGGCGCGAGCTCAATCACGACGCGGCCACCGGGAAGCTGCAGATAAAGCGTGTTCTCCGGCGCCAGCGGTCGCCAGTCCGAGGGTTTGGACGCCGCGAGGACTTCGCTCAGTATCGGTGGGCGCGACGGTTTCGGCGCATCAGCTGCCAACACTCCGCTGCTGGCGAATCCGAGCATCAGAGCGGACGCCAGTGCCATCTGGCCGGAGACGCCCGAGTGAATTTTCGTTGGACCAGCACGCATCGCGATCGCCTCCACCGTGAAATCGGAAGCCTATTCTATGCGCACCCGCGGCAATTGCGAGCGTTCGGCACTACCACCAAAAAAAACCCGCGCCAGTCTGGCGCGGGTCGGATTGAGCAATTTGCTGACTATGAAACTTTAGAACTTCATCCACAAACGGGCGAAATAAGCACGGCCATTGAGACCGAATTGCACGCTGTCATACTTGAAGCCGTTGTCGGTCTCATCCGGATTCTGGCGGCTCGGAAACTGGTCAAACAAGTTCGCCACGCCGAGCGTGAGCTTGGTGTTTTCCGTGAATGCATAAGTCGTGCTCACGTCCGCCGAGGTCTTCGGTGAATAGTGCGCGTTCGGCTCGGGCGGGCCCGAGAACGTACCGAGCGTCTGCGAACCGAAATGGATGAACTTGACGTTGCCGTTCCACGGTCCGTTCGTGTAGTCAAACGCGAGCGTGGCTTTCGTGCTCGGCGCGCCTTCCTCGATGAACAGCCGTTCGCGTTCGGAGAGCAAGGTGTCTTCACGGCCGACGAAGTTTGCCGGCGTGTGGATTTTGGTCACGTCGGTAATGCCGTGGTTGAACGCCAGGTAGGTGACAAATTCGCCACCACCCAATTCGGTGGTGTGCGAGAACGTCAGGTCGATGCCCTGCGTCTTGGTATCGACCGAGTTGATGAAGAACTGCGCTTCGCCCACGCCTCGTGCAGTCAGGATGTCGCCGATGTCCGGGTCATCGGACTCGAAGCGGCCGGTCAGGACGATGCGGTCCTTGATGTTGATCCGGTAGCCGTCAAGCGTGACCGAGATGGCATCGGTCGGCTTCCAGGTAAAGCCGAGTGTGTAGCCCGTGGATTTCTCTTCCTTGAGCGCCGGGATCCCTGCCGCCTGCGCGAGTTCACCACCGTTCGGCGCGAGCAGCACATCGACAGGCTGGCCGCTGACAAAATCGGTAAAGGTGGAGGAAAAGTAGCGCTGCTGCAGCGACGGCGCACGGAATCCGGTGCTGACCGAACCGCGCAGCAGGAAGTTGTCGGTCACGCGGAATGCGCTGGACAATTTGCCGATCGTGGTGGAGCCGAAATCGCTGTAATGCTCATGCCGCGCCGCGACGCCCGTCGTGAGTCGATCGGTCAGGTCCGCTTCAATATCCGCATAGACGGCCCAGCTCGTGCGGCTTTTATTGGTTTCATCGCCGGGCTGGAAGCCGGGGAAACCCTGGCTGCCCGCGTTGCCGCCACCGGCACCGTCGGCATCGATATAGGAACCGGGTTCGCCAGCAAAGATTTGATAGTCCTCGCTGCGACGTTCTGCACCGAAAGCCAGATTCAGGCCGTGGAAAACATCCTCGCGAAAACGCGAAATATCCACATTGGTCGTCAGCTGGCGGAACGAGAATCCGCCGGCATCGAACTTGTTCGCGCTGATGCCACTTCCGCCGTTGCTCAGATCCAGATTCGCAATCGACGCGTTCAGCGTATTACTGATGTCGTTGCGCAGGTCGTTGTAGCCGTAGGTCTGCGAGAGGTCTGCCCGCCAGGAACCGAGCATGCCCCAGATACCAACGATCGCATAACGATCCTCGATTTCGCCATTGATGAAAGGCACGAATCCATCTGGATACATGGCCGCCGAATTGCGCGACGGAATGTCGTCGGAGCCGATGCCGCCGCGCGCGAACGCCGCCGAGGACGCGTCCCGTTTCTGCAGACCACCGGTGAAATAGAAATGCGCCGCATCACCGAGCGGAACTTCGCCATTGATATAGAAAGTGCGATTGTCCACCTTGGTATCGCCGATCGTGCGTGGATTGTCGTCGCCGGAGCGATCCGAACGGCCACGCTTGAGCCACTCCGCGGTCATCGCGATGACGCCATCGTTGCCGACCTCGAATCCGCAATACGCCGAGCCGAGCGTGTTCTCGCCGTCGCCGCGCGAATATTCGCCGTAACCTGCGACCGCCTCGCAGCCTTTGTTCTTTTTCAGCACGATGTTCATGACGCCCGCGATCGCGTCCGAGCCGTACTGCGCTGCGGCGCCGTCGCGAAGGATTTCGACATGATCGATTGCCAGCAGCGGAATCGCGTTGAGATCGGTGCCGGTATTGCCCCGATTGCGCGCGCCGAACAGATTGACGAGGGCCACTGAATGGCGACGCTTGCCGTTTTCGAGCACCAGGGTCTGATCCGATCCGAGTCCCCGCAACGCGGCGGAATCGATAAGGTCGGCATTGTCGGCGCCGGTCTGGCGCGTGGAATTGAACGAGGGCGCGATGTATTGCAGGGTCTGGGCGAGATCGAATTGCGCGCCCTGCTCCGCTGGCTTGTCCATCGGCACGATGTCGACCGGAACCGCCGTCTCAGTTTCCGAAGAGCGGCCATAGCGTCGCGAACCGACCACCGAGACCGCTTCCAGCTCGGTAGTTTCGGGCGCGCCTATGGCGCTGGTGTCCTGCGCTGCGTCGGCTTCGGCGGCTTGCGCCAGGCTCGCTGGATTGATCAGCGTAGCCGCTCCAAACGCGCCAGCTGCCCACAATGCGACCCACAAACGTGACTTGACCATGCCTCTCTCCCCGGATTGCAGATCATTGAAGTGTTCAGACTTCGTTAGTTTAGCGTGAGCACTGCTTAACGTGCGAGCGCTGGCGCTGCGAACATCCGATTGGCGATCTCGCGGCGCGTCAGGCGAGGCCGGGGTCCTGATTGATGCGCGAATGTCGTTGCGTGTCGGGCATCCACAGATAAACCAGCAGGGACAGCGCAATGCAGACAGTGACATACCAGTAGTAGGCACTCTCCACTCCGATACTTTTGCACCACAGCGCGATGTATTCGGCTGTGCCGCCGAATATGGACACAGCCAACGCGTACGGAAGTCCAACCCCGAGCGCCCGAATGCCCACTGGAAACAGTTCTGCCTTCACCACGGCATTGATCGCCGTATAGCCGCTGACGATGATCAATGCGACCAGCACCAGAACGAAGGCCTCCCAGGCAGAGCCGACGCTGGCGAGTCGGGTCAGCAGAGGCAGCGTGAACAAGGTCCCCAGCACGCCGAATGCGAGCAAGACCGGACGTCGGCCAACGCGATCGGACCACGCCCCAACCAGCGGTTGCAGCAGCATGAACACGAACAGACTCGCCGCGGAAATCAACGTCGCGGTGCCTTTCGCCATTCCGGCGCTGTTGACCAGGAACTTCTGCATGTAGGTGGTATAAGTATAGAAAGCAACCGTCCCACCCATGGTCAGCCCGATCACGGTCAACACCTCGCGCGGGTACCCGAGCAGCGCGCGCAAAGTCGACGCCTGTGCCGAATGTTCGCGTTGCCCTTCAAACGATGCGGTTTCGCGCATCGATCGGCGCAGATACAACGCGACCAGCGCACACGCGGCACCCAGGGCGAACGGAATCCGCCAACCCCACTCTTCCAGTTGCGTGACCGTCAGCAGGAACTGCTGCAGGACGATCAGCACTGCCAAGGCCAGCAGCTGGCCAAGGATCAGCGTGACGTATTGGAAGCTGGACCAGAAACCACGCCGGCCGGGATCGGCCATTTCGCTCAGATAGGTTGCCGACGTACCGTACTCGCCGCCGACGCTGATCCCCTGCAAAATGCGCGCGAGCACCAGCAGTATCGGCGCGGCAACCCCGATCGTCGCGTAACCGGGGGTGAGCGCGATCATCAGCGAACCGGCGCACATTACCAGCACTGAAAGCATCAGCGCCGCCTTGCGCCCTCGGCGATCCGCATACAGTCCCATCAGCCAGCCACCCAGCGGCCGGACCAGAAAACCGACGGCGAACACGGCAGCGGTATTCAACAGCTGGGCAGTCTGGTCGCCTTGCGGGAAAAAGGACTTTGCGAAATAAAGAGAAAATGCCGCATACACATACCAGTCGTACCACTCGACCAGATTGCCGATTGATCCGCTGAAGATCGAGCGCAAGCGCGCCGCATCAGTGACGGCGGGACGGAAACCGGAACTGTTGGGCAAGTGTCACCGCGCGAAGTGCAATGGCGAGAGCTTGCCGCGCGCAGACCGAACGCGCAAGGCGCACGGTCGTGCCTGCGCGTCGGTCACCGCACGATCATGAGCCGGACTGCACGAGCAGATGCTTGGCCAACGCGCCCTGGAAGCGGGCCACGCCACGTGCGAGATGCATCATCCCGAACAAGGCAACCACACCAACCAACATTTGCACGGGCTGCAACCAAATCGGCAGGTTGTAGACGACGCCATCGTAGTTGAGCATTCCGATATCGCTGAACTGGTAGACCACAGGGTTCGCGATGAGAGCGAGTGGCACTGCGATCCCGACAATCAGGGTCACGAAATACAGGATTCCCAACGGCAGGCGGATGATCATGTAGAACAGCGTGGTCCAGGTTCGGGGATCGGCGAACATGCCTTTGACGCGTGCCATGAACGTCTGGTTGCGCGACGCATAGACCGGTCGCCGCGGCATGCGCTCGCCGAGCATGACTTCGATGATGCGTCCCTCAACCAATGACAGCACACGCACGGTGGCGAGGAACAGCGTCGCAAGCGGCAAACCGATTACCAGAATCATCAGACTGAGCGAAAGTGACGATCCCACAACCGCCCAGACAAAGTAAAAAATTCCCGTCGGCAGCGCCAGCAACATGTAGAACATCGCGGACCATGCGCGGGGATCGGCGATCACACTGAAGAAGCGCGCCAACCAGGAGCTGCGTTGCCGGGGACGCGGCGTGCGCAAGGCTCGCTCGATGACGATTTCCTGATCGCGATAGATTTCTGCGACCTCGTCCGGAGCGCCGTAGCTCGTCGCCATCTTGGCGAGAATTGCGGCTTCCGATTCACCGGGATGTTCGGCGAACTCGGAACGCAGATGATCCTCGGCATCGAACAGTGCATCCTGGATCAAGGCCGCATCGGCGCCATGCAGCGCGGAGCGGAGTTGCTCCAGGTATTCGGCGATCGTGCGCGGAGTCGGCTGGTTCATGATGACTTTCCTTTCAAGACGGTATCAACAAATCGGCGCGTGGCGGACCAGGCGTTGCTCCATTCCGAAAGCACCTCCTGGCCCAGCGGAGTGATTCGGTAGTAACGCCGGGGTGGGCCTGTGACCGAGGGCTCCACTTCGCTGTCGAGCAAGCCGGCCGCGCCGAGGTTCCGCAATACCGGGTACAAAGCACTTTGTTTGCCGATCAGTACGCCGTCGCCAGTCTGTTCCAGACGTTTGGCGATCTGGTACCCGTACATGGGCTCACGCGCTGTCGCCAGCACTGCGAGCAGGACCAGCGATACGGTGCCGGCGCTGAGTTCCCGCTCAAATTTTTTCAGGTGACCTTCGGTATCGCCCATCGTCATGCTGCCCATCGCTTCGCTATACCAGCGACTGCACTATAGTGTTTACTCAACACTAGTGAGCGGGCCGAAAGTCATGCCAGAGTCGACTTCCCTCCCCGCACAAGTTCAGTCAACTTTGCTGCCGAAGAACGCCGGCGCCTGCATCGAAAACTACCCTTCCTCGACCGGGATCAAGTGGCAACCAACAGGCTGCTGGCAAATGGCCATTCGATATCGCACCAACGCTGCCGCACCTCGAAGCCGCTGCTGTGCGCCAGTTCATCAATCTCCGACAAACTGTACTTATGGCTATTTTCCGTATGAATCGACTCGCCCTGGCGCAGCGTGACCGTCATGGCCGGATCGCGCAGATGGACGATCTGATCGCAACGGGAGACCAGGTGCATTTCGATGTTGCCCTTGCCCGCGTCAAAGCGCGCGCTGTGCTGGAACCGCGACAACATGAAATCCGTACCCAGTTCGCGATTCATGCGCAACAGCAGATTGCGATTGAATGCCGCCGTGACGCCCAGCGCATCGTCGTAGGCAGCCAGCATGACCGACTCGGTTTTCAGCAAATCATTGCCCAGCAAGACCGAATCGCCGTGACGCAATGCGCGCCGCAGGCGGGAAAGAAAACGACCGCCCTCGGCGGAATCGAAATTTCCCAGCGAGCTGCCAAGAAAGAGCACCAGCACATAGTCACCAGGCGCTCGCAACCGCAAGGCGGACGCCAGTCCGTCCAGATAGTCCTCGGCGTAGCCGTGCATGCGCAGGCCGGGCAGGTCCTCCAGTGAATGACGCGCGATTCGTAGCGCTGACGGCGATATCTCGACTGCGCCGTAGGTCACCGGGCGGTGCCGGAGCAGCGCTTCGAGCACGCAGCGGGTTTTCGAGGCCGTGCCGCTGCCCAGCTCGATCACCAGACTCGCCTGTGCCGATGCGGCAATTTCCACTGCGTTCTTTTGCAGCACGCGATGCTCGGCGCGGGTCAACCCATATTCCGGCAACAGGGTGATCGCATCAAACAGTAACGAACCCAGGTCATCGTAGAAATATTTGGGCGGCAGCGTCTTTTGTTCGGCACGGCACAAGCCGGCCTGAACGTCCTGCGCGAACTGCCGGAGCAACGACGCATCCGCTGCGTAGCGATGGGGATCAATCATGCAAGTTCCTGACACACCGAAAGCCGGAAAACACGTAAGGATAGTGTGGCCGATACCAATTGCGAAATGAGCGCCGCAGGAAACGCTGCGCCGTGAACGGCGACCCGCCTTTCAATACGTAGTGAGCGCCATCGAAAAAATCGCTGGAGTAGCCTGGGTAGTGTGGCGAGGGGCGAAAACCCTGAAATGGTGCAAAAATAGTCTTTGTCCACTCCCAGCCATTGCCGAGCATTCCGCGAATGCCGAAGACGCTGTCGCCGTCGGGACTGGATTGCACTGACTGCGGTTGCCTGGACCCGAAATCGAAATTCCCATAGCGGCTGTCCGGCGCTGCGTCACCCCAAGGGTAAGCACTTCCGTGCTCCTCGCGCCCGGCGTAGGCCGCGCGCTGCCACTGGGGTTCTGTCGGTAGCGCCAGGCCGCGCCAGCGTGCGTATGCGCTGGCCTCGGCGTGGCTGACGTAGGCCGGCCAATCAGCCCGCAGCGGCAACACTCCGGCAATCGTGCAAACGTACCAATTTTCATCCTGGCGCCGCCAGGAGCGTGGATACTCAATGGACTCCACGCAACGCCAGCGCCAATCCTCCGCCGACCAGAATTCCTCCCGCCGGTATCCGCCTGCATCGATGAAATCGATGTAGTCGGCATTGCTGACCATGCTCTGGGAAATCTCGAATCCGGGCAACTCGACTTCATGCCTTTCCATCTCGTTGTCCCAAAGGAAGTTCGAGTTGCTGGAGTCGGCCCCCAGCGTTACCTTGCCCGGCGGAATCGGGAGCATCAGCGACTGGCCAGGGTTCGTGGCGCTCGTCGCACCAGGAATGACGATTCCCGCTGAAGCCTGGGCAAGCATGTAGGCCAGCGTCTCGACATGCATCAGCCGGTGCTCGATCGCAATATTCAGCAGGTCAGACCGCATCGTTCCAGACTGGGCGGCGATCTCGTCGATCGTCGGATCATCCGCGAGCAGGCCATCCACCTCGGCCCGACGGTGCATCGCGTAGGCATTCACTTCGCCGAGGACCGGCCAGTCTTCCACATTGTCGCTGGGCAACGCTTCGCCATCCGGATCGATGCCGAATGCGAACAGCCGGTCGAGCGGGTGCTCGTGCCCGATACTGGCATGCCATCGCAACAGATTTTTGTCGAACGCCTCCAGATGCCCTCGATAGAAAAGGAATCGATGCCGATCCGGAATCGCCCGTTCGAGCATGCGCGCTTCGCCGACCGCGGCGAACATCGCGTCCGAGCGGCAACGAGCGTAGCGGAGTTCGTCACGGAGCAACGCCAAGGAATCTGTGGACGATTTCATCAGCCGGATTGTTGCAGAACGAATGTGGATTCTACTTGAAAGATCCGCGCTTGCCCTTGAAAGGTGCACGCCGGTTTCCGGGTCCTGATACGCAGGGAGCGAGCCCCGGCGCACCGGCTTTTGCTGGTCCCGCCATCCAGAGGAGAGAAAGACCGATCAACTGGCGGAGGAATACGCATGTCCGTAAATCCCATAATGAAATATTCTACATGGCTCTGCTGCGCGGGCGTTCTCATCGCGCCAGGTCGTTCTGATGCCACCGTGTTCCGGGTTGGTCCGAACGGTGACTATGCAACGATCCAGGCCGGCATCAACGCGGCGATTCCGGCGGGCAGCGGCAGTAACGAAGTGCGCGTGCAAAGCGGCAGTTTTTCCGAACACCTGCAATTGACTCAGACTACCGGCACACTGATCGTGAGTGGTGGATGGAACGCACAGTTCACCGTGCGCAGCGCGAGCCCTGCTTCAACGAGCATCAATGGCACCGCCAACGGTCGGATACTCAATGCGATTATCAGTGGCGGAACTTTGGATTTTTCGCATTTCCTGATCGTCGGCGGACGGGCAGTCGATGGTGGGGGCGGGTTGCGGCTGGAACTGAGCGGCACTGCCTTCGCCCATATTCACGATGCCAATCTTCTCCTCAACACGGTCGTTTCCACTGCCAACAACTACGCCCAAGGCGGCGCGGTCCATGCGCAACTGACCGGATCGAGCGCGCTGCAGTTCGATCACGCCCTGGTACTGTCCAACTCGGCTCAGGCGGAAGCAGCCGGGTACGGTGCCGGCCTGTACATCTACGCGCGCGATAACAGCAATACGATCGTTCAGAACAGCGAGTTCGGCGACAACATGACGACCGCCGACGGACTCAATTCCGCCTTCAGCGACGGCGCAGGCATCTTTGCGTTCATGGGCAACGCGTCGCAACTGTCGCTGATCGACAATGCGATCCATGGCAATCAGCTCTCGGTTGCACCGCAACGCGGCGTGAGCAGCGGCACCGGCATCCTGATGAACTGCGCCACCTGCAATCTGGCCATGCACCGCAATCGATGGAGTGCGAATACCGGCGGCGCACAACAGGTCAGTCTGGATCTGCTCGATACGCTGGGCACCGGCGTACAGGCAACGATGTCGAGCTGCCTGATCGAAGGCGGTAACAGCGGCGGCCTGCGCGCGACGGCGCCGCTTGAAAGTGGCGAACTGGATCTGCTGAACCTGACCATCGCTGACAATGCCAATCGAGGGATAGTCGCAAGCGGTACGGTCAGCGTCAGCAATTCCATTGCTTACGCCAACAACGGTGGTGACGCGAGCCTGGCGGCGGGCGTTGCGAGCGGCAATAATCTGTTCGGCCTTGACCCGCATTTTTCCAATCCTGCACAAAGTGACTACCATCTCCGCGCGGAATCACCGGCGCGTGATGCAGGCCGAAACGACGCGCCAGGCGGAATCGGTCTGTTTGATCTTGACGTTCAACCGAGAACTTTTGCCGGCACTGTCGACATCGGCGCTTACGAAATCGGCGACCTGCTGTTTCGCGACGGATTTGAGCAGTGAAAAGCAGCGGGCTGATCTCGAAATCAGCCCGCTGCAAGTCATTCAATCTCCCATCGAAAATTCGGACACCGGCGTGATCGCGGCACCCCGCCGCGCATCGACCATTGCGCAATGATCTGGCACGCCAACGCGTCGCCTGCGCTCGGTGCCAAACCGCCCGGGACCCCGGTCGATCTCGGTTTCGCACTTCCGCGACAGAGTCAATGTGATGTCCAGCCACCGTCAACTGGGATGACGGCTCCGGTAGTCGACGCCGCAAGATCCGATACCAGGTATAGGGCGAGTGCCGAGACCTGATCGACGCTCACGAAACGTTTGGTGGGCTGCGCCGCCAACAGCACGTCCCGAATCACTTGCGCCTCGGTGATTCCGCGCGCTCGTGCGGTGTCGGGTATCTGCTTTTCCACGAGTGGCGTCAGCACGTATCCGGGGCAGATGGCGTTCGCGGTGATGCCGTGCTCCGCTCCCTCCAGTGCGATCGTCTTGGTCAGCCCGGCAATGCCATGCTTGGCCGCGACATAGGCGCTTTTGAACGGAGAAGCGACCAGCGCGTGCGCGGAGGCAATATTCACAATCCTGCCAAACTGCTGCGCTTTCATTCCGGGCAGGGCATGCCTCGTCGTGTGAAATGCCGCGCTGAGATTGATCGCGATGATCGCATCCCAGCGTTCGGCGGGAAATTCCTCGATCGGCGCTACGTGCTGAATCCCCGCGTTGTTAACCAGAATGTCGACGCAACCGAACTCGGCAATCGTCCGCTTCATCATACTTTCAATGGCAGCAGCGCTCCCCATATCCGCGCCCTGATAGCGCGCGGCGACGCCGGACTCGCGTTCCATGGTCGCGCGGATCACTTCGATCTCGTCCGGATCGCCGAGACCATTGAGCACGACATTGATGCCAGCGCCGGCAAGCGCCCGCGCGATGCCCAGACCGATACCACTGGTGGAGCCCGTGATCACCGCTGTTCTTTTTTTCATGATGGAATCTCTGCTAGTGTGAAAATAGATGCCCCGCTGACAAAAGGCTCAGTCCAGGCCCTGGTCGTGTTGCACGAGTTCATGGCTGCGAGTGAAGCGGAAGTGTGTGATGTCCGGGCGAAAAAACATGCCCCATGTCCATTCAACGAAAATGCGCAGCTTGCGTCCCAACGTCGGCATCTGCGCCAGGTAGTACGCGCGCCACAGCAACCAGCCCGGCAGTCCGCTCAAATGAATCCGGTAGACCTGTGCCACTCCCTTGAGATGGCCGACGGTCGCCATTGAGCCCCGCGATCGATAAGCGAACGGCTTGGTGTTTCGACCCGCGATACGTGCCACGATATTTGCGGCGAGTTGCTTCGCCTGGGCTACCGCAAATTGCGCGGTCGGCGGCGCGTACGCGTCGTTGGATTCGGGCAAATGATTTCGGATCAGCGCGCAGTCACCGATCGCCCACACGCCCGATACGTCCGCGACCGAGAGGTCTGCATCGCAAACAATGCGTCCGCGTTCGCAGGCAATGCCATTCAGTCGGGCGGTCAGCGCATTCGGCAACGTGCCGATCGTACATACCGTTGTCGCGCTTTCAAGCGTGCTTCCGTCTGACAGACGCACCCATTCGGCGCCAACTTCGACTGCGCTCACTTCGGTCAAAACCCGAACGCCGCGCTGCTGGAGGGAGCGCTGTGCAGCATCGCCCAGCGCGGGCGGAAGCTCGGGCAGCAATTTCTGCATATTGTGCAAAAGCGTCACTTGCAACTCGTCCTGCGCAACGCGCGGGTAGTAGTGACGGACCTCGCGCACGCAATCCATGATCGCGCCAGCCGTTTCGACGCCGGAGAATCCGCCGCCAACAACCACGAAATGTCCGAGACGACGGCGCAGATCGCGGTTGGTTTCGAGCTCGATGCGTGCAAGGCGGCGCAGCAACGTATTGCGGATATGCATCGCGTCGCCGATGGTTTTCAGCACCAGCGCGTGCTCGGCCATTCCCGGTATGAGATCAATGCGGGCTCGATTGCCGTAAGCCAGCACGAGCTGGTCGTACTCCAGATGAATTTCGCCTTTCAAGCTCGAACAACGTACGCGCCGACTGGAGAAATCCACTTCTTGCACGCGCCCCATCACGAAGCGCGCCGATCCAACTGTTTCGCGCAGTGGCGCAATGACATGCTCGGGGAATACCGTCGCCCCCACCACTTCGGCCAGCATCGGGTTGAATGTGGTGTAGCTCTCTTCGGACACCAGCGTAACGCTGACGAACTTGCCGAGGCGATTGAGTGCGCGAGTCAGCGCAGCACCTCCGAAACCGCCTCCCACGATGAGTACCTGTTGCGGTTTGCTGCTCATGGATCGGTCCGGGGTATCCGCCTTGGCCGGCGTCGCGGTAGTGGACGGGGTAAGTACAAAATTTCTTTCACGCATTTTTTCTGCAAGCAAATCGCATCAACACCGGTCCTTGCAGCACGAGGTCGTCGGGAGCGACTGGCACAGACCCAGACGCTGCCGTTTGCTTGAACGAATCGCGAAGCGGCTGGTTCGCAAGAAACCGCGTCGGTCACTTGCAGCGGCAAACTGCAGCGCCGTCACAAATACGCTACTTATTACATCGTTCACTAAATAACCATTGAACATCACTACACGGGAAGATCCGATGAGCAGCGCAAACGAAAATCGCCGCAGCGGTACTGCCGCATCCAAGGCACTGGGCGCCAGCGCAAAACCCCATGGCTTGCCCGGACAGAACGTCCTGGTCATGCAAGGTGGTGGAGCGCTGGGGGCTTACCAAGTGGGCGTCTACCAGGCCATGCACGAGGCCGGCATGGAACCGGATTGGGTGATTGGCACCTCGATTGGCGCCATCAATGCGGCGATCATCGCGGGCAACGCTCCTGATCGTCGGCTCGAGCGCTTGCACGATTTTTGGGACCAGGTCGAACATCGCGGTCATCACGCCGCATGGGCCACGCTCGGCGGAGGCATCGCCAACTGGCTGACAGTGACGGGCGGCATTGCATCGTTTTTCAAACCGCAACCGCAGGCGTGGTGGTCACCGCACGCCGCTCTGGGTGTGGACAAAGCCGCGTACTATTCAACCGAGCCGCTGATGAAGACGCTCGCCAGCCTCGTCGATGTGGAGCGGTTGAGTGCCAACGCACCCCGACTCACGGTGGGCGCCGTGAACGTGCGGACCGGTCTGATGCGCTATTTCGACAGTCGCGACGAGACCATCCAGCTTTCGCACGTGCTCGCGTCAGGCGCTCTGCCGCCGGCATTTCCAGCGGTCCGTATTGATGGTGATCCGTACTGGGACGGCGGCATCTACTCCAATACACCAATCGAAGCGGTGCTCGATGACCGTCAGCGCCGCGACTCGGTGATCTTCGCGATAAACGTCTGGCAATCCGAAGGCGTAGAACCCAACTCGATCTGGCAGGTGATGAATCGCCAGAAAGATATCCAGTTCTCCAGTCGTGCAGATAGCCACATTGCGCGGCAGAAGCAAATCCATCGCCTGCGCCACATCATCCGCGAACTGTCAAAGCAATTGCCGACGAATGTCCAGCAGTTGCCGGAGGTCAAGGAATTGTCCGCCTGGGGATGCGGAACGACCATGCACGTCGTGCGCATGCTTGCGCCCGCCCTGCCCAACGAAGATCACACCAAGGACATCGACTTCAGCGCAGCTGGCATCCGTGCGCGCTGGGAATCCGGCTATTCGCAGACACGGCGGATGATCGAACAGGCGCCCTGGACTGTCGCAGCGGACCCGATCGAAGGCGTGATCGTGCACGAGAACCACTGAAATGCCAGCTCCACGCTCGCATCGCCACGCTGAGCTTCGTCAAATTTTCCAAACTTCCATTGGCGGTGAAAACTTGTTTTGTCCACTGATTCACCTTCACAACAACCGGAGATCCACCATGCTGAGCAATACCGCACTGATGACCCGTCTCGCAGCGGCCTGCGCCATCGCATTTCTCGGCGGCGTGACCGCCCACGCCGGCGAGTGCCCGGCTGACCAGGCCGGCACCAATCCCTTGAAGGATGCGCCGAGCATGCCGGTCGGCGTTACCGATACGGAACTCGCCACGATCGACCTGTCGAAAGAGAACGTGCATCTGGACCAGCGTCGACTGCGCACCCGGCATATGACGATCGCTCCGAGCGGCATCGTCCCCTTGCACGATCATGCGGACCGTCCCGCGTTGATCATGGTCACCGAAGGTCAGGTGCTGGAAAACAGCAGCAAATGCCTGGTACCGATCCTGCACAAGTCCGGCGACATCGCGCGGGAATTTCTCGGCACCAAGCATTGGTGGAAGAACGAATCCGGCAAGCCCGTGCAGCTGACGATTTCCGACATCGTCAACGACGCCAAGCCCGCAAGCATGCCCGAGCACATGTAACACCGACAACGCAGCAGACTTGCGCGATCCGGTGGCGGCGCGATGGAGCGCCGCCACCGTTCCGCCGACACGCCGAATACGGAACTCTTTGTGGAACTCGCTATTCTTTCCTTTTCCTTTGTCGCGGCGATGGCGCTCGCGGTCTTGATGGGCTATGCGATCCAGCGGGGCGCCACCTGCACGGTGGCGGCACTCGATCAACTCGTCAACGAGCGTCGGGCGCAGCGACTTTTGAGTATCGCCGAAGCAGCCGTGTGGGTCTCGGCGGGCTTGTTTCTGGCTCGACTGCTGGGTTTCAGCATGCATCTTCCGAGCGGCTATCCTGCTGGTGCAACGACGGTTGCCGGCGGTGCCTTGCTCGGGATTGGAGCGTTCGTCAACCGCGCGTGCGTGTTTGGCGCGATTGCGCGTCTGGGCAGCGGTGACTTGAGCTACCTGGCAACACCGGTCGGTTTCCTGTTCGGCTGCATATTCTTTACGACGTTATTTGGCAATTTGTCCACCAAAAGCGTCGCCTATACCGAGTTCCCCCAACAGACGGTCGCGGCGATCACTGCCGTCCTGTCAATTCTGCTGTCGGTGCGAATCGTCGCCCTCATCCATGAGCGGGTATCGCGTCGTGGCGTCGCAGGGCTCGCAGAAGCCCTTCGAGGGCTGTCGCGGGAGGTCTGGCAGCCGTCTGCGGCGACTTGCGTCATTGGCATCAGCTTCGTGGGCATGCTGTTGCTGGTCGGCGCGTGGGCTTACACCGACGTACTCGTCGATCTCGCGCACGGAATGTCGGCCAATCTGCTAAGTCGAGGAGCGTTGCTGATCGCCCTGTTTGGCGGGGCCCTGCTTGGCGGATATTGCTCGGTCGGCTTTCGCGGCGCGACGATCAGCCTGCGTGACGTGCTGCGATGTCTCACCGGCGGCGCGCTGATGGGTGTCGGCAGCAGCCTGATTCCAGGTGGCAATGATGGTTTGCTGCTGGTTGGAATGCCGCTGTTCTGGCCCTATGCCTGGCTCGCCCTGCTGGCTATGTCAGCGACGATCACACTGTGCCTGGTCGCGCAGCGCCAGGGACTCATTTCCCGCATGAGTTCCCCCGCAAAAAGCGCCGCTACCGCCCTTGGGGGCATACGAGAATTGCAAGCGGCAGCGGCGCCGAGGAAAAACACTACGGACTGAATCTTTGACATTTCAAGTTGCGCCCAGCGCGGCACGGAACGCGCTGCACGACTGATCGTGGCGTCAGCGTTTGGCCAACGCCGTTTGCGCCGGCTCGCGCTGGTAGACGATGCGCTGAGTTCCGCCATCGCAGCTGCCCGCCGTCTTGCGTGCATCAGGCGCGGTGCTTGCGACCACCTGGAGCTGATAGTGCTGCACGCCTTTCGTATCGAGCTTTGCGGCGATTTCCTGCTTGAGTTCTTCGCAGGGTTTGTGCGCGGCGGCAATGCCGCTCAGGCTGGCGAGGAAGCAAATGGCGGCAATGCTGGCCGTGGTGTTCATCAGGTTCTCCGTGGGGGTGCGATTCGGGTAGCTGTAGCTTGATGGCCCTGACTGACCATCGCATGGACGATTTGTGGCAGGATTCTGACGGTGCGCCCGGTCCCGATGCGCCGACTGGGCACTTGTCTATTTATTCACATGAAGCAATTTTACCGATGAGCTGGTTCGTGTACATGCTCGAATGCCGAGACGGCAGCATCTATACGGGTATCTGCGTCGACGTTGCCGCACGCTACGCACAACACGTGCGCGGCAAGGGCGCCCGCTACACCAGGTCTCATCCGCCGTCGCACGTGTTGCTATCCCTGGCCTGCGCGGACAGGTCCGAAGCCACGCGATTGGAGATGCGCATCAAGCGGCTGTCTGCCCAAGCCAAACGCGATTTCGTTTCCCGCCAGACGGCACCCGATATCCTCGACTCAGTTACCGGCTAGCGCACGTCGACCCGGCGTGCATTGCGCAGGCAGCTTGCCCGAGTGCTGTGCCGCATCTTGCAGATTGCCGCGCCAACGCTCCGTGCCTGCCTGCTGGCGCCACGCTGCGTTTCGGTGGAAATCCTCTTTTTCATCAAGGCATTAGGCGGCAATGTCAGGCGCGCGATCAGGCGACGTCAGTTCGGCACAAAATCTGCGACGGAACCGGAGACCGTCGCCGTTTGCGGCGCAGACCATGAAAGGAGTTCTCCGATGAGCCGATCTTCTATCGCAGCAGGCGTGGTGTTTGTTCTGGCGTCGGGCGCAAGCCTGTCTTGCGCGGCGCAATCCAACCGCGATCCCCGTGTGCAACCACCGGTCGAAAAGCGCGACATGCCCAAATCCGAGGGATTCGACGCACTCGATACCAACCGGAATGGATATCTGGAAAAAGACGAACTCGCTCCGGACGCCGCACGTCAGCACAACTTCGAAAAATACGATGCTGATGGCGATCACCGGCTTTCTCGCGAGGAATGGATGAATGGACCCGATGCGGACGCGCCGAACGCACGCCGCTGATCCAACGGGACGTACCAATAACTACACGAGGCGACGCGAATGACCTTGGTCCGGATTCGCCTGACAGGCACAGAAGACGAAGCAGACAAGTTGCTGAGCGTCTTGCACGGCATCTCGGATATCGAACGACTGGAGGAAGTGGACGACTTGATATCGCGCAGTCGCGACGACTCCAGTTCTGCCGATCTGTCCGACGATGACGCGCAAGTCGGTGTGCACTGTTTCGAGCTCGATGCGCCGGGCAACGCCGCCGCACAGCGCGTGCAGGATCTCGCCGAACTAACCGCACACGAGCAGGGTCTGGTGCTGGAGTTCGTCGAGCGCTTCTGAATCATCACCTGGTCTTCGCATTGCCGCTTGCAAAATGCTGCCGCGCCACCATCAAGGGTGGCCGGCAGCGAAGCGGGGTCGAACGACCTCAACCGTGGAAAGGAAGTGAAGCCGTGAACAACGTGAGCCTTGATGGTTTTCGGCAACCGAATCGCCCGACGTCGAAGGTTTCGCGGCGCCGGCATTTTCGGCGAAGTGCTATCTCGAATCTGGTCGTCGCACGCTATCCAATTCACAAGACCTGGTTGACCGGCGCTGCCATGGCAGCCTTGCTCGTTATCGTGGGGATCGGCGTGTGCATCGCGACTGCCATGGTCGCCACGGCACTTTCCGTCGTCGTCGCCCAGGGTCTGCACGAAGAGGCTGCAGCGCTCATCCCGCTCGGATTGGCAGTGCTGATTTTTGTTGGTCTGGGCGGTATGGTGCGGCGCTGGTTGCGCTCCGGCCGCGCCGGCTGAACAGACGCTGGCCCGACCCGCTTTCCACCGCGCAGCACGAAGGTCGCAGCGCTAAACTTCGCGGCGCCGGCACTTGCCGGTTTCCTTCGCGGAGTTCCTCATGAATTCGATTCGTACGCTCGTATCGGCCGTGCTGGTCAGCCTGGTCGCCGCGAGCAGCGGCGTGGTGGCCGCGGAAACCAAACCGGCCAAAGCTCCCACCGCGCAGCAACAGCGCATGACGGACTGCAACCAGCAGGCGACGGGAAAGAAAGGTGACGAACGCAAGGCCTTCATGAGCAGTTGCCTCAAAGGCGAGACGGTCGCTGCCCACAAGCCCACGCAACAGGAAAAGATGAAGTCCTGCAACACCGATGCCGCCGGCAAGAAAGGCGATGAGCGCAAGGCATTCATGAGCAATTGCCTGAAAGGTGATGGCGCCGCGCCGGCGGCGCATTGATGGACCACGCACGGCCTTGATTGCATTGGTCGGCTCCGCCAGTCGCGGGGCCGATCAGGGATGCAGGCCCAGATCAGCCGTCATCAAACCGCTCTCAGGCTCCAGCGCATTATCCAGAAGTGAACACCTGGAATTGCCGCCGCGAAATTGCTGGGGGATCTGTGACGCCCTATTGGCGTTCCAGCGGCGCCATGTCAAGCAGCATGACATCCGTGTCGTCCCGCGCAACGACCGGCACGACGACGCGCGTAGCTTCGCGATCAAGGGCGAAATTGGTGTCAGGCGCTGCCCATTCGATCTGGCGCAAGGCCTTGGGAGGCCCGCCACTCCAGGGCTGCTGATACAACGTGGGCTTGAGGTCGTCCGTCCCGTACAGGTAGTAAAGACCGGTGCGATCGGCACGCCACGCGTTCTTGTTCCAGTAGTTGATCGCGCTGGTGACGTTATGTTCTTCGCCACTCGCCGGATCCAGCGAGTACAAGCCATTTTCGTTCATGCGCGTGTAGTAGATCAGCCCGTCACCGACGTTGTCGCTGAGATTGAACGCGCTATTGGAAGTCAGCAACTTCGCTTCCGGGTGGTCGATCGACCGCTGCCACAGCTGCCAGGGGCCCTTGCGATCCGACACGAAAAAAATGCTCCGTCCATCGTACGAATAAGTACCAAAACTGACATTTTCATTTTCATCAGTCTGCACGCGCGTCTGACCCGAATCCACGTCGATCGAATACAGACGGCTATGGCCGGCGCCCCGCACCACGTACAGGACGCGGCGTCCGTCCGGAGACCAGTTTGGATTCGCGACTTCGACGTTTTTGTGATGGGTCAGCTGATAGGACGTGCGCGCGCCAGGTTCGTACAGCCACAGTTGCGAGTCGCCGCCGCGGTTCGAGGCGAACACCAGCCGGTCATCGTTCGGCGCAAATGCAGGCCAGGCTTCAGCACGGGTGGATGAAGCAATCCCCTCGCCTGCCGCGTCATAGGCTGCATCGAAGCGGAAGCTCTGCAAATTCACATCCGCGTTGTCCTGCTGGAAAACCGCAACCGGGCGCCCGCGGCTGACGGCGGGAAAGCTGCCGCCGGCGAACCCGAGCGAGGCAATCTCGCCATTGTCGCTGTCGAGCAGATAGAGCCCCTGGGTTCCGTTGTGGTCGGATGAGAACAACAGATGGCGCCCGTCCGGCAACCAGTCATAGCCGCGGATACGCGACCGCAAACGTGTCAGTTGACGTGCCTTGCCACCGGTCGATGGCACCACGAAGATGTCGCTGTACGGAACGGCACCACGCCGGAACGCGATGCGTTTTCCGTCCGGAGAAACACGCGGCTGGATATCCGGCTGGTTGGTACTGAAATCGTAGTCGAGCGGCGCCAGTTTGCCATCGTCCAGATGCAAGGTTTGGATGATGGATGGCCCTTCCGATGCGCTGTTGCCATCTTTGTCCACAACGCTGCGATATCTCGAAACGAGCAGCGCACGTCCGTCACTGCTCCAGTCGATATAGTCGATGAGGTGCGGCGCGCAACTGGTCACTTCTCGCTCGTGCCCGCCCAGTGCGGCGACAACGACGATACGGCATTCCTCACTGCTCAGACGTACGAAGGCAATTTGCGTTCCGTCCGGCGACCATACCGGGTAGGTTTCCTCTCCGTTCGTCGCGCGGGTCAAGCGGATCGGTGGCGAACCCGACAAACCGCGCAAGTAGATGCGCATTCCTTCATCGCCAGGGTAACGCGCACTGTAGGCAACCGAGCTCCCGTCCGGAGCAATGCTCGGAAACGTCTCACTGTCACTTTCGGCGGTTACAGGCCGCGCCTGCAAGCTCGTATAGACCTGATCGGGCGGACGCAACGTCACACGCGACGGCGGCGGCTGGGGACCCAGCAGCGGAATCAGCAAAGCAATTGCACCCAGTGCAGCGAGCACGACCCAGAGCAGCACCGGGCGCTGCGGGGTTTTTTCCACATAGTTCTTTGTTCCTTCCTCCGCATTGTCCACTGAAGGTTCGGAACCCGCCGCACCCGGTAGCGACTCCAGCCATTCGACGGGCTGCAGCAGCCGGTAGCCGACTTTCGGAATGGTTTCGATGAGCCTCGGGACTTTTGGATCGACCTCCATTGCCCGACGCAATTCGGTGATCGCATGCGTCAGCACGTCGTCGGTAGGAAACGCATCGCGCCAGACGCTGTCCAGGAGTTCGGCGCGGGTCAACGGATTGCCGCCCGCAAGCATGAGCTGGCGCAGCACTGCCATCGCTTTCGGCGTCGGGCGGATCTCACGTTCCGCGCGCAGCAAGCGGTTGCTGGCCAGATCGATCAGCCAGTCTCCGAGGCGCGCATAGCGCGTTTGATCCTGCGGCCGCAGGATTCGCACGTTCGAACTCACCGCTGACCCTCGCTCCGATTCCCCGTACTCTCGACACCTGACGCCATCGCGTCAACTGCCCTGTGACCCGACTTGCAGATACGCGCAAGACCCGCATCGCCACATCGCTGATGCGCAACTCCGGCAACAGGAATCAGGCAAAACGATCCGTGGCTTCGATCAACTCATGCGTGATACCGCTTTCCAGCGCTGAATGGCCTGCATCGTCAACGATGCGCAGATCGGCTTGCGGCCAGGCGCGATGCAAATCCCACGCGGAACGCATTGGACATACCACATCGTAGCGCCCCTGCACGATCACTGCCGGAATATCGTGCAGCCGATGCGCGTCGCGAAGCAGTTGATCATCGATCTCGAAAAATCCGCCATGCACAAAGTAGTGGCACTCGATGCGCGCGAACGCGAGCGCGAAGTTGTCTTCTCCCGTGGCACTGACATGGACCGGATCGGGCAGCAGGAAGCTGGTCGCGCCTTCCCAAATCGACCAGGCTCGCGCTGCCTTCGAGCGCTCCCGCGAGTCGCTGCCGGTCAGCCGACGATAATAGGCACTCATCAGATCGCCGCGCTCCACGAGTGGTATCGCGGCGAGATAGTCTTCCCACGCGTCCGGATACAAGGCGTCACAACCTTTTTGGTAGAACCACTCCAGCTCCCAGCGACGCAGCATGAAAATGCCGCGGAGCACGAGCTCGGAAACGACTTTGGGATGCGTCTGTGCGTACGCGAGCGCGAGCGTCGATCCCCAGGATCCACCGAATACTTGCCATTGACCTATGTGCAGATGTGTACGAAGCCGTTCGATGTCGGCAACGAGATCCCAGGTCGTGTTGTCTGCGAGCTCCGCATGGGGCGTAGATCGGCCGCAGCCGCGCTGATCGAACAGAACAATGCGATAGCGCAACGGATCGAAGAAGCGCCGTGACTTTCCATTGCAGCCGGCGCCAGGACCACCGTGCAGAAAAACTACCGGCTTGCCGTTCGGATTGCCGCACTGTTCGTAGTAAATGCGATGGACAGCGGATACGTCCAGGTAGCCGCTGTCGTAGGGTTCGATATCCGAATAAAGCGTGCGGCGCGGCGCGGCTGAAGGGATCATGCGATGCATCCAAACCAGGGGAATGGCGCGAAGTGTAGCGTTGGCCAGCCCTCCGGTGCGGTCGCGCGGCTACTGCGCAGGAATTTCGCGCGTATCAATGCGACGACTGTTGATCACTTCCTCAAGCAGGTACTCACGTCCGTTTGGCGCCTTGGCATAGGTGCGCCATGACCAACGGTCGTCTTCAAGCCATTTCATCTCGACCCGACGCAGTTCGCTGTCCTTCTCCATTGTGTCCCGGTGCAGACTCACATATCCGCTCAACTGGCGCAGATTCGGCGCCAGCTCCGCATCCAGACTGATCCGCCGGTTCGGCTCGCCGCTGCGGAATCCGCTTTCCAGTACGTGGGTCGATTCCGGGTCAACGCTGAACAAATTGATCGCAATAAGCTCTTTTTCGCCATTGCGCATAACGGAGAAAACGCTTTCCTGCAAGAATGTACCTTTCAGCACCCATTCGAAGCGGCGCACCTGCTGCGTTTCGCGCAGGCTTTCGTGCGCGGGACCTTCCCATTCCCGCAAGCGGGACTGCCACACCCCGACGAGCGGATCGCCAAACGCGCGAAATGCCTGGCGCGAATCCTGAGCGACGCGGGGATCGGCCGCAAAGCCCAGCAGGGGCAACATCGCCAGCAAAATACCTATGCACAGAAACATTCTGCCGCTGAATTGCCGCCCCGTCGCAGAGTGCGACGTCGTGTTGCCGATTTTCATGCCGCCCCCAACTGACTGGCGAATACAGGTCGCAATACATTGGCACCGTG
>JBDTLV010000036.1:0-42387 GCA_039934615.1 Tahibacter sp. | reverse complement strand
CAACCGATTGCCGGTTTCCTCAAGGTCTTCCCAGGTGCCGGTGGTCTGCACCACGAAGGAAATCGGCTGGCCGAAATCGTCGCCGCCCAGCGAGGGCGGCAGGGTGGGGAACGCCATAAGCCCGGCAATGCCCATGAATTGCGGAAACAGCTGGCCCTGCGCTGCACTGACCGGATCATCGCGCTTCGACCAGTCCTTCAGCATGACGAAACCGACTGTGGTTGTCACATTGGGAAAACCGACAATCTGGAAATAGCGGTCGACGTCAGGCAGCTGGGCGAAACTCGCTTCCATCTGCTTGGCGTAGCGGTCAGTGTATTCCGGCGTCGAACCCTCCGGCGCGATTCCGATTCCGATCACCAGGCCTTGGTCTTCCTGCGGCGCCAGCTCGCTGGGCAGCACGCCGAACACGAACAAAGCAGCCAGGCCGGCCATCACCGTACCCGCGACACCGAGTACGATGGCGCGCTTTTTCAGTCCCCAGCCGAGGCCGCGTTCGTAGCCGTGCTGTAGGCGGGTCAGAACTTTCTCGCCGTATTCGTAAGCCTTGCCGTGCTTTTCGCTGTGCTTCAACAGACGTGAACACATCATCGGCGACAGGGTCAGCGCAGTGAAGCCGGACACGATCACCGCGCCAGCAAGGGTCAGCGCGAACTCGATGAACAGGCGTCCGGTCCGTCCTGTGGAAAAAGCCAAAGGTACATAAACGGCGGCCAGGGTCAGAGTCATCGCGACAATCGCAAAGCCAATCTCCTTCGAGCCCTGCTTCGCCGCTTCGACCGGAGGCATGCCTTCCTCGATGTGCCGGTAGATGTTTTCCAGCATCACGATCGCATCGTCCACGACGAGTCCGATCGCGAGCACCATCGCAAGCAGGGTCAGCGTATTGATCGAGAAGCCGAAGGCGTACATCAGCGCGAACGCGCCGATCAGCGACACCGGAATCGTCACGATCGGAATCAACGTTGCGCGACCCGAGCGCAGGAACAGGAAGATCACGATCACCACCAGCACGATCGCCTCGCCGATGGTCCAGTAGACCTCCTTGATCGACTTGGCGATGAAAATCGTGGAATCGTACGCAATTTCCACTTTCATGCCGGCCGGCAGCGTGCGCGTGATCTCCGGCAACAACTTCTTCAGGCCTTCGGAGATCTGCAGCGGATTCGCCGTGGCCTGCTTGACGATGCCGAGCGGTACCGCGTTGCGGCCGTTGTAGCGCGCGCGGAAGCGCGCCTGGTCGGCGCCGAGCTCGACGCGCGCGACATCGCGGATCCGCACCGCATAGCCATCCGGCCCGTTGCGCAACACGATGGCGCCGAATTCCTCCGGCGTCTTCAGATCCGTTTCCGACAGAACGGAAAATTCCCGTTGGGTACTTTCGATGCGCCCGGCAGGAATTTCCACATTCTGCTGGCGCAGCGCGGTCTCCACGTCCGACGGAGTCATCCGGTACGCGGCCAGGCGCGCCGGATCTAGCCAGACGCGCATCGCATATTGATTGCCATAGACCTGCGCCTGCGCCACACCGGCGATGTTCTGCACGCGATCCTTGACCAGCCGCTTGGCGATGTCGGCGATTTCCAGCTCCGAATGTCGGTCCGAGGAAAACGCCAGGTAGATGATCGGTTGTGCGTCGGCTTCCTGCTTCTGCACGACCGGCTCGCGCGCTTCCTGCGGCAGCACATCGCGCGACAACGCGACGCGATCGCGCACGTCGGCCGCGGCGGAATCCGGATCCCGGTCGAGCCGGAAACGCACGGTGATCTGCGAAGACTCCTCGCGCGACACCGACTGGATGTAGTCGATACCTTCGATGCCGGACAGCTGCTCCTCGATCGGCGTGGTGATCTGCGACTCGATCACCTGCGCACTCGCACCAGGATAGCTCGTCGACACATTGACGACCGGGGTGTCCACCTTGGGAATCAGCCGAACCGCGAGACGTTCGTAGCAGATCAATCCAAGCAGCAGGATGACCAGATTGACCACGGTGGCGAAGACCGGGCGGCGGATCGAGATGTCGGAAAGGATCATGGCAGGTCTCCGCGACCGGTCAATGCGCGGCCGGCGCGGAAGCCGGCGCTTTCGCGGCATCGGCAGCGACTTTCGGCTGCACCTTGGCGCCGGGCCCGATCTTCATTTGTCCCGCGGTGACGACCGTGTCGTTCGGGCCGACGCCGCTGACAATTTCCACAAACCCCGGTTTGCGCAGACCCGTGGTGACCTCGGTCAACGCCGCTTTTCCGTCACGCACCAGGTAGACGTATTGCTTGGCGCCTTGTGGCCACAAGGCCTGCTCGGGCACGAGCAGCGCGTTGGGCTTGCTGCCAATCGTCAATTCCACATTGCCGAACTGACCCGGTCGCAGCACCCCGTCGGGATTGGGCACGCGTGCGCGCAGAGTCACCGATCGGGTCGCGAGATCGACTTGCGGCGCGATTGCATAGACCTCGCCTTCGAAACGCCGGCTGCCGAATGCGTCGACGCGCAGGCTGATCGCCTGGCCCGGTTGAAATTTCCCCAAATGCACTTCGGGCAGGCTGAAATCGAGCTTCAGTGCGTCCAGCGCGACCAGCTCGACCAGCGCATCGCCGACGTTCACGTATTCGCCGGCACTCACCTTGCGCAAGCCGGTCGTGCCGGCAAACGGCGCGCGGATGTCGGTCTTGTCCAGGCGCGTGCGGCTGGATGACAGTTTTGCTTCATCCACTTTCGATTGCGCGCGCTTGTTGTCGACATCGGCCTGCGCAATCAGCTTGCGGCTCACGAGTTCCTGCGCGCGCTTGAGCTCGCGATCGCTGTTCGAGGCATTCGCCTGCGCCTCGGTCACGTCGGCGCGCGCCAGGCTTGCGTCGAGGCGGAACAGCGCCGCACCTTTGACGATCTTCTGGCCTTCCTCGAACAATACGGCCTCGATGCGCCCGGCAACTTCGGGGCGGATTGTCACCGCCTCGTCGGCGCGCAGGCTGCCGACGGCGGTCAGCGTGTCGGCGAGCGCCTCGATCGTCGGTTTCGCCACTTCGACCTGGGTTGGCGGCATCTCGGCGCCGGGATCTTGCGCACCCGCGGGCAGCGCAATGCAGAGAGCCAGTGCGCTGAACCGCGCGAGCAGGGATCGTGGCAGGGGCAGGTCACGCATGGTTACGCTCCGGAAAGGGCGGGTCTCTTCCGTGGCGGCGTGGCTGCGACGCCGTCCATGGCCAGTGTACTTATCCACGCATTAAATAGCAGGCGCGCAAACGGAGCGAGTCTGCCAGAAGTCCTGCGCGCGATGGCTGCTTAGGCGTTTCGCAAATCCCGTGGCGCGATGCACAGCGCCGCCGCAGCCGCGATCGCCTGCGCGTCGGTTTCGATATCCCGACCGTGCGGCACGATGCCGAGCAAGGGCACGGGCAGCAGGCGACGCAAGGTTTCGATATTCGCCCCAAGCTGCGCCATGTGCGGGTCCACCAGGTTGCCGATCCATCCCAGCAAGGGGCAGCCATCCGCAGCAATCGCGGTGGCGCTCAGCAGCGCATGATTGATGCAACCCAGACGCAAGCCCACGATCAGAACCACCGGCAATTCCAGGCGACGTGGAATCGCATCCTGCATGAGCGAGTCGGACAAAGGTACGCGCCAGCCACCGGCCGCTTCGACGACGACCCAGTCCGCCGCGCGACCGAGTTCCGCATAGGACTGAGCGATGTGCCCGATGTCGATCTGGACGCCCATCGCCGCCGCAGCCAAGTGTGGCGCGACCGGATCACGCAGCGCGTACGGATTGATCGACGCATAGGCCGCAGGGTCGGTTCCTGCCGCCTGCAGAGCGAGAGCGTCCTCGTTACGCAGACCCTGCGGCGACGGCAGGCAGCCGCTGGCCACCGGCTTGAAGCCCAGCACGCGAGCACCGGTGGCGCGCAATGCGTGGATCAGGGCGACGCTGCAGCGCGTCTTGCCGACGCCGGTATCGGTGCCGGCGATAAACACGCCCCGCGCGCTCATGAACGCGCGCTTCCCGGGTCGGGTCGAAAACGATCCAGCAAGCGGTTTGCGGCACCTATGGCAAAATATACAAGTCCCGGAATTCCCAATTGCCACGCGGCCGGCCGGGCCGGCAACAGTGCGGCGCAAAGGCAGGACAGTGCGCTGAACACCGGCAGGAAGGACCAGCGCCATATTTCGCGACGCGCGGCAGCCGTCTCGACCGGCGTCAACGCAAGCGACGCGCGTTGCCGCCACGCGTGTGCGTGGAGCAGGGCCATGACGGCACCGAGCAGTCCATAGGCCACACCGTAGGTGTAAAACATGACCTGCAGGTCAAACACGGTTTCGATGCTGAATCGGGAATCCAGCACGCCCTGGCTGATCCATGCGAAAAATGTACCGAACATCATTTTCAACGGATAGACAAATACGAGCACCAGGAACACGAGCAGCAGACCGAGTCGCCGCGCGGCGTTGTCCTGCAGGCCGTAGCGCCGGCTCCACGTGTCGTGTGCGCTCCAGAACAGCACAACCATGCCGAAGCTGGCCGCAAACGCGGGGATTCCCTGCAGCGCGCGCAACAACTTCGGCACGCTGTCGGGCACTTCGTTGCCGGCGATCACCAGCAGACTGACCGAAAAAGCGAACGCCGCGTCCACGAACGCGTCGAAACGGGTCGGCGCGCTGCCGCGCTCGCCGCCGCCGCCGGCCGCCGCGGCGATGCTGGAAATGGGTTGGTTGAGCATCGCGACAGCTTAGCAAATCGTCGCGCCACGGCCGCCTCGGCTACACTAGCCTCCGATCAACGGCGTCCCGTCAGGGTGGCACGTCGCTATCGTCGTCTCGCCGAGAGGGTAGTAACGATGTTCGAAACCAAGGCTATCCACGCCGCGTCCAAGGCGGACTTCTATGCCGAACTGGTCGACCAGGCGCGCGGCTTGCTGCACGGTGAGCGCGATCGCATTGCGAACGCGGCCAACTTCGCCGCGCTGGTCTGGCATGCGCTGCCCGACATCAACTGGTGCGGCTTCTATTTTTTCGATGGACGCGAACTCGTGGTCGGTCCCTTCCAGGGCAAGCCCGCCTGCGTGCGCATCGCGCTGGGTCGCGGCGTCTGCGGCACCGCCGCGGCAACGCGCCAGACCCAACTGGTCGATGATGTCGACGCGTTTCCGGGACACATCGCCTGTGACGGTGCGTCGCGCTCGGAGATCGTCGTGCCGCTGCTCGATGGCGCGCAACTGATTGGTGTCTGGGATGTCGATAGTCCCAGCCTGGCACGCTTCGATGCGGCCGACCGCGCCGGCATGCAACGTCTGTGCGACGTATACGTCGCGGCACTGCAGGAAACGGCAGCAGCGGCGTAGTGGAAAAGTTGTAGAAACGTATATCAGTGGTAAACCGCAATACTGCATATTGATTGTCGGGGGCAACGTGGCCAGCAACGAGAAAATCCGCAACGTCGGTCCCAAGTCTGCCGCCTGGTTGCGCCAGGTCGGCGTGCGCACGCTCGTCGAGCTGCGCGAAGTAGGTCCGGTCGAAACGTTCATGAAGGTCAAGCGCGCCGGATTCAGGCCGAGCCTGAACCTGCTTTACGCGATGCAGGGGGCGCTCGACGATTGTCATTGGGCCGATCTGCCCGATGCGACCAAGCAGGCCCTGGTGCTCGCCGCCGGTGAAGCCGAGGGTGTCAATCCGATTCGCAACCGCTGGGACAAGGCGGCGGCGCGCAGTGCGCAACGCGATGGCAGCAGCGGTAGTGGCGAGAGCGACGAGAAGGCCGAAGACGGCGACGGATTCGGCGATGGCGACAGCGGCATTCGTGAAATCACCGGCACGGCGCGCGATTTCGACTAGCGCGAGGTGCGTCGATCGCGAAGGCAGCGCCCCCCCGTTCGCCTGAGCTGTCGCATCGCGTTTGGACCTACACTTTCCTGCGGATAACCTGCAATGACCGTTTCCGGCGCACCCGTTTTCTGTGTCGCGGTACTTTTGTTTGCGTCATCCTTCACCGCCACCGCGACGTCCGTGACGCCGCCTCCCGACGTGCGGTTCGACAGCGTGCGGGTTCTCGACCTTTCCGCGAATCCCTTGCGGCCGGGACGCATCGACGGCCGCAAGAGCGGATTCGCGGCGCTGGCGCCTGCCGATGCGGCAGCCATTCTTGCCGCTCCGGCGTTGAGTGAAGGCGACTCCGGTCTTCCATTCGGCGCCGATCTCTCCAAATGTGCAGAAGACGATATCGCCTGCCTGCGGCGCTATGAACAGGCCCGACTGAAAGGCGAGACGGGCGTGGTTCGCGCAGGATCGCGTCTTACCGTGCGGCCCACGCAGGGGGCACCATTGTCCTTTGCGGATTTCGACAAACCCGAAAGCAGGAATGCCGATGGCGACAGCGCGCGACATGTCTACCTCGGTCGCATCGGCGCCGGCAAGCTGCATCACGTGGAGATCGGATTCGGTCACGATTCCCCGGGGTCATTCCTGATCAATCCGGACAATGGTAAAACCGTGTTTGTTCACAATGGTGGCGACATCGCGGCGCTCGCACCGGACGGTGCGCATATCGTCGTGTTCAACACGATGAATCCACCGCTGTCGCTTGCCGTCGCCTCGCTCGCCGAGACGGGGCCCGTTCTCGAGCTGCATTGCAGTGCCACTGGCGATGCGGCTGATCGCGTCGCGCAGTTCAAAGGCTGGCACGATGCCAACAGCTTCGACCTGGTGCTGCGCAAGAGCGGCGATGCGCCCGATACGCAGGCGCTCGCTCTGCGCCTCGTGCGGGTTGGGGCCGAATGGCGGCTGGCACGGACCGATCCGGCATTGTCCGGCGCACTGGTCGGATTCGCATGTCGGGCCTACGTGCCGGAAATCTGAGCCCGCTTGTTTCGCCGAACTATTCGATCGGCCGTCGACTTCGCGGCACATCGCTGCAACCACTCGCCGTTACCCTGCTGTACAACTCCGATGAACCGCTCTCGCGGCACTGCCTGTGGCGCGTGTTCAACCGGCCGCGCCAATGCTGCTAGCGGCGCACGTCGTAGCGCAGTTCGCCAAGCATGGCTTGCACGTCGGCGACGCCGAGGCGCAGAAAGTCGCCGGGAACGGAATGCTTGAGGCAGCCGGCGGCGAGCCCAAAACGCAGCGCTTCCGCTTCGTCCATGCCGCTAACGCGTCCATGCAGCACGCCGGCGGCAAACGCATCGCCGGCACCGATGCGGTCGACAATCCCGTTCAATTCGATTTCCCCGGTGCTCAGGCTCGCCGCGCGGCTGTACGAAGCGGCCGACAGGAAATGCCGGTCGACGCTGATCTGGCGCCGCCGCGTGCAGATCATCCGCGACAATTGTGGAAAACGCGAGAACGCCGCATCCGCCGCCGCGCGCGTCGCGGCTTCACCGTCATCGGCCATTTCGTGCCGAAGCACGATTGCGATGTCGCGCTGATCGGCAAACGCGATGTCCGCACACTCGAGGATTTCGCACAGAATCGCCGGCGCGTCGCCGTCCCAGGCCTGCCACAGTTTGCTGCGATAGTTGCCATCGAAAACCACGGTAAGGCCCAGCGCACGTGCCGTGCGTGCGGCATCAATGGCCGCCCTGGCGCCGGCCTTGCCCAGCGCCGGTGTCACGCCGGAAAGGTGGAGGAATTCCCAACCCTGCAAAATCGCCGGCCAGTCGTAGACTTGCGGCGGTGCGCTCGCGAATGCGGATCCCGCGCGGTCGTAAATCACTTCGCTAGGCCGATGCAAGGCGCCGGTCTGCAGGAAATACAGGCCCATGCGGCCCGGTCCGCGACGCACGCCACCCACGTCGACACCGTGCCGTCGGAGTTCGTCCAGCGCCGCGTTGCCGAGTGCCTGGTCCGGCAGGGTACTGACCATTGTCACCGCATGGCCGAAGCGGGCGAGCGCAACCGCCACGTTCGCTTCCGCACCGCCGACGTGCACGTCGAGCTGCGGCGATTGCAGCAACAGCTCGCGGTGCGGCGCGCCGAGGCGCAGTAGCAGTTCACCAAAACAGACAAAGCGAGCGTTCATGACCGGATCCTGTTGAAGGGGTTTGCGCTGCCTGCAGCGATGTTCTCGGGCCTTTGTTGCATTGTCGCCGCGTTCCGCAAGTGCTCATCGTGCAGCGCAGCAATTGCATGAAGGCGTATTTTTGGTGGCGACGACAACGCAAGAACGCCATTTTTCAGGACGAATTGGCTGGCAGTTGACGCATCGCCGGAGCGGATCAGACCCGCTTGTTGCTGCGCTGCGGTGTTTGCTAGCCTTTGTTGCCACCGGTGTCAGCCCGCCTCCGTGCTCGAATGATACCGGTGTCATTTCAAAAAGGGGAGTCGGCTGGCCAGCCGGCGTGAAACAATGATCGGAGGGGTGCATCGTGAAAATGCGTAGCGTCGGATTCAATCCAGTGCGGGTTTTACTCGTTTCTGCCATCGGCCTGGCGCTGTATGGTCCGTCCATCGCTGCGGCGCTGGAACCGGCTGGCGCGGAGGGCGTCGCTGCGACGGATTCGGCGGCGACCGCGCCCGTCGCTGATGCAGCAGATCCTGCGGCGGCCGATGCGGCCGCACCCGACACCGAGAAACTCAGCACCATTGTCGTGACGTATCGCGACAGTCTCGGCCGTGCGCTGGACGCCAAGCGCGCCGCGACCGGTCAGACCGATGTCATTCTTGCGGAAGACATCGGTAAATTTCCCGATCTGAACCTGGCCGAGTCGCTGCAGCGCGTACCCGGTGTGTCGATCGCGCGCGACGCGGGTGAGGGGCGGCAGATTTCGGTGCGCGGTCTCGGTCCGGACTTCACCCGGATCCGTCTCAATGGCATGGAAGGTTTGTCGACCACCGGCGGAACCGACAGTTCGGGCGGCAACAATCGCGGTCGCGGTTTCGATTTCAACGTATTCGCCTCCGAATTGTTTAACAAGATAGAAGTGCATAAAACCGCGTCGGCCGACATCGAGGAAGGCTCGCTCGGCGCGACCGTCGATCTGCATACGCCGCACCCGTTCGACTACAACCGACTGACCATGTCCGCCTCGGCGCAAGGCAGCTACAACGATCTTTCGGAAGAAGGCAATCCCCGTGCCGCCGCGTTGATCAGCGACGTGTTCTGGGACGGACGCATCGGCGCCCTGTTTTCGATTGCCTACAGCCATCGCAAATTGGTGGAAGACGGCAGCAGCACCGTGCGCTGGGACAACGGCGCCAGCAGCGGCAAGTTCAACGCAGCGTCGCCATTCGCCGCAGCAAGCCTGCCCACGACCTTCCATCCGCGTATTCCGCGCTACGGTTCGCTCGGTCACGATCAGGAGCGACTGGGTATGACCGGCTCGCTGCAATGGCAGGCGGGCGACAATACCCAGTTCAGTCTGGATGGGCTCTATGCCGACTTCGATGCGAAGCGCACGGAAAACTTCCTCGAAGCGGTGTCTTTCAGCCGCACCGGCACGGGCAAGCCGCAGACCATCGTGCGCGACGGTGAAATCGATTCGCATGGCAATCTGGTGTACGGCCTCTTTGACGATGTCGACGTGCGCTCCGAATCGCGTTACGACGAACTCGAAACCAAATTCACCCAGTTCAACCTGACCGGCGAGCACCGCTTCGGCGACACGTTCCGCATCGACGGCCTGGTCGGCCATTCGCGCTCGGCGTTCGACAATCCGATCCAGACCACGATCACCCTGGATCGCAGCAACACCGACAACTACATTTGGGATTATCGCGGCAATTCCCGTCTTCCACTGATTGACTATGGCTTCGACACGACGAACCCTGCCAACTGGAGCTTCGCGAATGGGTTGTCGGAAATTCGCCTGCGTCCGAATACCACCGACAACCTTTTCACCACCCAGCAACTCAACGGGACCTGGGATGTCACGGACGCCCTGCACATCAAGGGCGGCCTGAACTGGAAGGCCTACAAGTTCGCCACCACCGAAGAGCGCCGGCTCTCCGAGGTCAGCGTGCCGAACCTGCCCGCCGGCACCAATCTGGCCGACCTGGTTCGCACGATCACCTTCGGCAACAACCTCGGTGTGCCGAACGGAACGCCGACGACGTGGCTGATCCCGGACATCAACGCGTTCAACGACCTGTTCGCCATCTACGGCAACCAGGGCACGTTCTTGCTGACACCGTCGGCGTCGGGTGCGTTGGGCAATAACCGCAGCGTGAAAGAGCAGGATCGCGGCGGCTATGTCCAGGCAAATTTCAACACCACCCTGTTCGGCGTGCCGATGCGAGGCGATGTCGGCGTACGTCACGTGCGTACACAACAGGAATCACAGGGCTTCGCGATCATCAACAGTACGCCGACACTGAGCACCGTCGAGCGCCACTACAGCGACACCTTGCCGTCGCTGAACCTGGCGTGGGATCTGAGCGACGATCTTGTGCTGCGTTTCGGTACCGCAAAAGTGATGGCGCGACCCGGCTTGGGCAACCTCACGCCGGGCGTCACGGTCAACGTCAGCGGCGGCGCACGCACCGTCAACGGCGGCAATCCCCTGCTCGATCCGTTCCGTGCAAAAACCGCGGACCTGGGTATTGAATGGTACTTTGCACCAGAGTCCGTACTTGGGGCCGCGATCTTCTACAAGGATATCGGCAGCTTCGTGCAGACCTCCCGCGAAACGCGCCCCTACAACACCTCGGGCCTGCCGGACAGCCTGCTCGATGGTACCGGTGCTTCGCCGGACGACGATTTCCAGTTCAACATTCCGGTCAACACGCCGGGCGGCAAACTCAAAGGCATCGAGCTCAGCTATCAGCAGCCGTTCTCCTTTCTGCCGGGCTTCTGGAGCAACTTCGGCACGATCCTCAATTACACCTGGGTCGATTCCAAGATCCAGTACGTGACCTCCACCGGCGCATCGTCGCTCAAGACCGATCTGACCGGCCTGTCCAAGAGTGCCTACAATGCAACTCTTTACTATGAGAAAGATAAATTCAGTGCACGCGTATCAGCGGCCGTGCGCGATGGTTATCTGACCACGGTTCCGGGCCGCAACAACAATGATGTCGAAGGCACCAAGGGAACCAAGAACATCGACTTCATCGCGACGTGGAAATTCAACGAGCACGTCGAGCTGACCTTTGAAGGCGTCAACCTGACCGACGAGTACAACGACCAGTGGGTCGATTCAATCGGCGATCGCAGCTCGGTCTACACCCATACCGGACGCGAGTTCTTTATCGGAGTGCGCGTGCGCAACTGACCCGCGTCAATGGCAGGCGCAGCAACATGACCATCAAGGCGCCTGCCAGCGAAGATCTTCACGCGCCCGAACCGCTTGCGGGCGCCGGCCTGTCGAAGCTGCCCCATCGCGCTCCTCCTCCCCGTTCTCCGCGCGATGGGGTGACTCCAACGTCGATCGGCCGGCGCCGTTTTGTTGCGGGCAGTCTCGCCGCCACTGCCGCATTGTTCGGGTGTGCACAAAGCGCGCAGCGCGCAGACCACCCGCGGGAGTTCGACGCGATTGTCGCCACATCTGAATTTCCCGGTGTGGACATTGCGCGGTTCACCAGTATTGCTGCGGCAATCGCCGCCGCACCGCGCGAACCACAGCGTGCTTATCGGATCCGCATCACGCCGGGACTGTGGCACGAGAAAATCACCGTCGATCGCCCGTGGATACACCTCATCGGTGACGACCGCGAGCGCTGCGAACTGAGCTTCGATGCGGCGGCGGGCCAGCGTGGTCCGGATGGCGAGCCGTGGGGTACATGGGGCTGCGCCAGCCTGATCGTGCGTGCGCCGGACTTCCACGCGAGCCGCTTGCGCATCGCCAACCGCTTCGACTATGTCAACCACCTGGCGCATCCGGTGTTCGAACCGATTGGCTCCAGCGGCGCGCAGGGAGTCGCGCTGATGCTCGCTGCCGATTCCGATCGGGCCTTACTCGACGATGTCGACATCATCGGCCATCAGGACACCTTGTTTGTCGATGCGGGCCGAAGTGTATTCCGGCGTTGCCGCATTTCCGGCAGTGTGGATTTTGTATTCGGTGCCGGCGTGGCCTGGTTCGATCGCTGCGAACTGATCTCGCGTTATCGGCCGGGCAAACCGCGCCAGGGATATGTCGCGGTGCCAAGTACCGTACTGCCGCAGGCGCACGGCCTCATCTTCGATCGCTGCCGCCTGCTGCGCGAAGCGCTGGTGCCCGATTCGAGCGTTGCGCTCGGTCGCCCGTGGCGACCAACGCGGACGTTTGTCGACGGGCGCTACGGCGATCCGAACGTGAGCGGCAGCGCGGTCTTTCGTGATTGCTGGATGGATGCGCATATCGATGCGCACGGCTGGGACGAGATGGCCTACACCGCCCGCGATGGCAGCCGGGTGGGCTTCGATCCATTGCAGGCGCGCCTGGCGGAATTCGGCAGTCGCGGGCCCGGCGCGCGGGTGGACAAATCACGGCCGTTGCTGCCGCGATCTGCCGCGCTGCGCTTGTCAGAGCGTAGCGTGTTTGGCGATTGGCGGCCGGTCTAGTTGTCTGCCCCGAGCGGCGCCTCGCTACTCAATGTGGCCGACGCCGCTCGGTGACTGGACGCAGAGGCGTCATTGTCGACAAATCCCATTCTTCCGGATTGAACACCGCCGCCGTCGCGGAATCGTGTGGGTAGCCGCCTACCTCGTCCTCGCTGTCGATGATCTTGCCGCGCCCTTCAATCGTGTCGGCGACGATGCGTGCGTCGTGCGCGTCGCGGTCCCAGGGACGCGCGCCGACGTCCCGGACCACCGCATCCTGCACCTCGACCGCGCCCAGCGGCTTCGCGCTGTCCGGCACCACTGGCGCTTGCTTGAGCACGATCAGTTGCGCAGCCGACGTGGTGTAGCGTCCGAACTGCGGCAGCGGACGACCGATCCGGTCCACGGCGATATTATCCCGTGCATAAAGCGCAAGATCGCCCGAGCCGCCCAGCATCAGCAGCGGCAACTCCGTGACCGTCGAGGGGCCCGCGCGCAGTACGTTGCCAATCAGACTCATGCGACCGGTCTGTCGCGGGTGGTCGCCCCATTCCTCGTCGATCAGGTTGTAGTGCACCGCGCGCTGGCCGGGATCGTAAATCAGGTTGTTGATGATCGCGCCACGCACGCCGCCCTTGAATAGCGGACTTCGTTCATAGTTGTGCGCGTACAGATTGGCGACGATGAGGATCTCGTCAACATTGTCGTGGATCAATGAACCTTTGGAATGTTCCCCTTTTGCGTGGCCCGCATTGGCCAGCCCTTCGGCGATGAGATTGTTGCTGTAGGTGATGCGGTGCGACGTACCTTCGCGCCATTGCTCGGGTGTGTCGCCGCTGAAGCGCGGCCCCGACGCGGACAGATTTTCATCGGTCGCCCAGCTGAAGCTGCAGTGATCGACGATCACGTCGTGGGCGCCACCGCGCGTCGACAGGGCATCGACCTCCCAGCCCGACAGTCGCGCAATTCCAGCAGCACCGGTGCGAACGCGCAGATGGCGCAACACCACGTCATGAGTGACGACGTCAATTCCGCCGCGGATCAGGGTGATGCCAGGTGAGGGCGCCGTTTGCCCGGCAATCGTCACGAAGGGTTCGCGTATCACGATCTCCCGTCGGCCCAGGTCAATGATGCCGCCGACCTCGAACACGATCGTGCGCGGACCGACCGTTTCGAGCGCCGCGCGCAGTGAACCCGGTCCTTCCGCCTTGAGGCTAGTCACGCGCAGGATCGCGCCGCCGCGGCCGCCGGGGGTATGTGCGGCCCAGCCCTGTGCGCCGGGAAAGGCAAGCGGTGCCGCAGGATTCGGAGCCGGCTCCGCCGCCGTCGTTGCGACGCCGAGCATCCATACCATGGCCAATGCAGTCGCGGTGAATCGACTCGCCCTGAACTGCCGTTGCATTTCGTGCATGAAGCCTCCGTCGTCGATGGATTCTGCGCCAGGCGCCGCGCATACCGCACCGGTCAGTGTGGCCCGGGCGTGCGATGTGCGTCTGCAGATTGTAAATGACACCGGTTTCCTTTATACAACTACCACCTGTTTCCCGCCACTGCCCTGGATCCTTTACGCCCGTCATGCCCACGACGCCGACCGCCGCAAGGAAGCCCTGAATGAACGCGACCAGCGCTCACTTCGCGCCCGCCGCCGCCGCCGCGGCGCTCGTTCGTGCGCGGCGCGAAGGTCGCTCGCTGGCTGACTTTCCGGGTCCGTTGCCGTCCGATCTCGCGCATGCGTATCGTTGCCAGGACGCCGCGATCGAATTGTGGCCGGAGCGCGTCATTGGCTGGAAAGTCGGCTACATCGCGCCAGAGAGACGCGACGGCTCCGGCGACGAGCGCTTGCTCGGGCCAGTCTTCGAGCGCGCATTGTGGAAGGTTTCGGATGGCCTGGAAGTGGAGTTTCCCGTGTTTGTCGGCGGTTTTGCCGCGGTCGAAGCCGAGTACGTGTTTTGCCTGGGTGACGACGCGCCTGCCGATCGCATGGACTGGACCAATGACGCCGCGGCGGATCTTGTCGCGACCATGCACATCGCGATCGAAACCGCCGGCAGCCCGCTCGCAACAATCAATCTGCTCGGGCCCTCCGTCGTGGTTTCAGACTTTGGCAACAACGCCGGGCTCATCCTCGGGCAGCCGATTCACGACTGGCAGCGGCGCGGCGATCACGAACTCAACTGCAGTACCTGGATCGACGATGTGTGTGTCGGGCATGGTGGTGCATCCCGGCTTGAGCGCGGTCCATTGGGCGCCCTCGCGTTTGCGCTGGGGCGCAGCGCGCAGCGCGGGCGGGCATTGCGCAAGGGCGATCTGGTCACCACCGGCGCGGCGACGGGAATTCACGATATTGTCGCCGGCCAGCAGGCCCGCGCAGTATTCGACGGAATCGGAGAAATCCGCTGCCGTGCGATCGCCCGACCGGTACAGGAATCCACATGTTGAGTCGTCGCGCGTTTATTGCCGTCGTCGCCAGCGCAAGCGCAATCGGTCCGCTCGCCGCGGCCACCGACCTGCCTGCGGCGCAGATGCTCAGCGCCACCGACGTGCACGTTCCAGGCTACCCCACGGTCGAGGCGATTCGCTGGATTGGCGACAACCTGCTGCGCGAAACCGAGGGGCGCTTCGGACTGCGCCTCTATCATTCCGGGCAACTGGGTCGCGAATCCGATTCCATCGACATGGCGCGTTTCGGAGCGCTGGATATCACCCGGGTGAGTGGCGCTGCGCTGAATAATCCGTTTCCCGCAACGCGCGTGCTGGGCCTGCCCTACGTATTCGACTCGACTGCACACTTGCGCCGTTGCGTCGACGGAAGCGTCGGCGCGCAGATCCTCGCGGGATTCGCTGCACGGGATCTGATCGGCCTCGCCCTCTACGATTCGGGAACGCGCTGCCTGTACAACACGCAGCGCGCGATTCACGAGCCGGGCGATCTGCGCGGTCTGAAAATCCGGGTGCCGCCGTCGGACATCTTCATGGCGACCGTGCGCGCATTCGGTGCGAACCCGACGCCACTGCCCTACGGCGAAGTATTTTCCGCGCTGCAGACCCGCTTGATCGATGGCGCGGAAAACAATTGGCAAAGTTTTCACACGACCCGGCAATTCGAAGTCGCGCGCCATTGGTCGCAAAGCGCGCACTCGTTCCTGCCGGAAGCCCTGCTGCTGTCGAAGCGACGTTACGACGCGCTGCCTCCGCGCGATCGCGATCTGCTCGTCGATATTGCGCGGCGCTCGGTCGGCTACATGCGCGAACTCTGGGACCGATCCGAGACCGCAGCGCGGGACTATGTAATCGCGCATGGCGTAACCCTCAATGAGGTCGATCTCGCGGCATTTCAGCGCGCTGCGGCACCGGTTGTCGATCGATTCCGCACCGAACCCCTCACCGATGCCTTGTATCGGGACATTCGCGCCCTGGCCTGAGCCCGGCCGACGATCATCGCGGAACTACACATGCAGAAAGCCTCCACAAGCGTACAAAGTGTGTCGGACCGACTGGCCCGCGTCGCCTTGCTGATCGGCGGCGCTGCGCTGATCGCGCTCGCCCTGGTCGAGGCGTGGCAGGTGTTCGCGCGCTACGTGCTGAACGACTCGCCGGGATGGACCGAGCCGGTGGCGCTGTTGCTGCTGAATACGGCGATGAGTCTGGGCGCCGCGGCTGCCGTGCAGCAACGTGCACATTTTGGCTTTGTGGTGCTGGCGCATGCGGCACCGTTGGCGCTGCGGCGCTTCCTCGAGCGCTTCTCGCTGCTGGTCGTGGCCTCGCTCGGCGGCGTCCTCGCGGCAGGCGGCGTCGCGCTGCTGGCGGACGGTTGGAGCGTGGCCCAGGCGGGCACGCAACTGCCACAAAGCGTCGGTTACGCGCCGATGAGCCTGGCCGGCGCACTAATGGCAGGCTTCGCTCTGCAACAGCTGATTGCGACATTTCGCACGCCTGCCGCGCCGACGGTGAACTAGATGGCCACCGCGATTCTGTTCGGCGTTTTCCTGACCCTGCTGCTGATCGGCGTGCCGGTCGCCTACGCGCTGTTGTCCGCATCGCTGGCAACCTTGATCGCGGTCGGTCTGCCACCGGTTGTGCTCGTCCAACAGACGGCCGCCGGCATCGGCAGTGCCTCATTGATCGCAATTCCTTTGTTCATTTTTGCCGGCGAGATCATGTTGCGCGGTGGCATCTCCGAGCGGCTCATCGCGCTCGCCGCATCTCTGGTCGGGCACCTGCGCGGCGGTCTCGGCCAGGTCAGCGTCTTGTCGTCATTGTTCTTCGGCGGCGTTTCTGGCTCCGCGATTGCGGACGTGTCGGCGATCGGCGGCGCGATGATTCCACAGATGGTGCAGCGTGGATTCGATCGCGACTTCGCGGTCAACGTGACCATGACTGCAGCGCTCGTCGCCCTGCTGGTCCCACCGTCGCATAATCTCATTCTCTATTCTGCGGCCGCCGGTGGCGGCATTTCGATCGCCGACCTGTTCGCCGCCGGCATCGTGCCGGCTCTGTTGCTGACCGTGACCCTGATGGCAACCGGATGGCTCATCGCACGCAAGCGCGGCTACGCCATCGAAGCCTTCCCAGGCTTCGCCGTGGTGTTGCGCCGCTTCGTCGCGGCGCTGCCGGGTTTGCTGCTGGTCGCCTTGATCTTCATCGGCATTCGCGCCGGCGTGTTCACCGCGGTGGAAAGCGCGGCGATCGCGGTCTGCTACGCATTGGCCGTCACGACCCTGCTGTATCGAAAGCTGGGCTGGCAAGACTTTGTGGAAACCTGCGCGCACGCGGCGCGCACCACCGGCATGATCCTGTTTGTCATTGCCGCGGCAGGTTCGTTCGGCTGGTTGCTGGCGTATCTGCAGGTGCCGGTGGCCGCCGTCAATTTCCTGACCGGGCTGCACCTGCCGGCACCGATGTTGCTGCTTGTGATGATCCTGATCTTGCTCGCGTTGGGCACCTTCATGGACCTGGCGCCACTGATCATTATCTGTACGCCGATCTTTCTTCCGGTCGCCAAGGCAATCGGGGTCGACCCCGTGCATTTCGGCATCATCCTGATCCTCAAGGGGGGCATTGGATTGATCACGCCACCGGTGGGGTCGGTCCTCTTTGTAGGCACTGCGATTGGTGGCATCAGCGTCGGCGAAGCCCTGCGCACCATCTGGCCGTTCTACCTCGCTGCACTCGGGGTTTTGTTGCTGGTGACGTTTGTGCCGGCCCTGTCGCTGTGGCTGCCGCACCTACTCAAATGACACCGCAAACGCGGGCGTCATCGCGTAGAGTGGCGCACACTTCGTACGCACGCCGGCACGTTAGACTTTGCGGCCGACTGCAGCGAACGCGCTGTCCCGCCAACGAGCCCTCATGACCCGTCGCACCCCCGCCTCCGATACCAGCAGCGGCTCCGTACGCGGCTCCGCCACGATCAACGACATCGCCCGACTTGCAGGCGTGTCGAAAAAAACCGTCTCGCGGGTCATCAATCGCTCGCCGCTGGTGCGGCCCGACACGCGGGAGAAGGTCGAGGCGCTGATGCGCGAGCAGGGCTACGCGCCCGATCCAATGGCGCGTGGCCTTGCGTTCCGCAAGTCGTTCCTGATCGGCATGGTATACGACAACCCGAGCGCGCAATATATTGTCCATTTGCAAAATGGTGCATTGGACAGTCTGCGCGATTCGGACTTCGAACTCGTCGTGCATCCCTGCGACAGCAAGAACGTCGACTACATCGAGGGAGTGCGCCAGTTCGCGCTGAAACAGCGCCTGTTCGGCCTGATCCTGCCCTCTCGCGTGTCAGAAGACCAGGCACTGATCGATGCTCTGCGCGAGATCGATTGCCGCTACGTGCGCATCGCCGCCATTGAACTGGACGACGCGCCGCGCATGATCACCACCAACGATCGCGAGGGCGCCGTCGAAGTCGCCAAATATCTGGAGTCGCTGGGTCACCGCAAAGTCGCGCTGATCACGGGTCCGGCCAATTACCTGTCATCGCGGGAACGCACCGAAGGCTTTCTGGACACGCTGGCGCGGCGCGGAATCGATGTCGCAAAAAACTGCGTGCAGGAAGGCGGCTACACCTTCGAGTCCGGAGTGGCCTGCGCCGAGCGCCTGCTCGCGTTGGAGCCGCGCCCAACCGCCATCTTCGCCCTCAACGACGAAATGGCCGCGGGTGTATACAAAGCCGCCTATCGTCTGGGCCTGCGCATCCCGGAGCAGCTTTCCGTGGTCGGTTTCGACGACAGTCCGCTCGCGTCCCGCCTGTGGCCGTCGTTGAGTACGGTGCGCCTGCCGATCCGCGACATGGGGCTGCGCGCGGCCGCCATGCTGCTGCAGGAGCCGGCACCCGGGTCGGCGCGAGTCAGCTTCACTCCGCATCTGGTCACGCGCGAGTCGTGCCAGCCACCGTCCGTCTGAGGTCCTCGCCGATAGCGGGCGAGGCTCGAACCTGCAACAATGACACCGGTTTCCAACGAGCGCGGCCACGCTTATGATCGACTCCCGAATGCCTCGGCGATTGCCAAGAGGTCACGGTCGGTGGACCGCGCCGCGATCACCGACCAATGCCGCGCCCAGGAGAATTATCCATGTATACAAAAACCTACCACGCAACCCATCCGGACATGATGGCCGGCGCGAGCAACGAACAATTGCGCGATCGCTACCTGGTGAGCAACCTGTTCGTCGACGAGACGGTGAGCCTCAACTACACGCACTACGAGCGCTTCGTGATTGGTGGCGCCGCGCCGCTGTCGAAAACCGTGTGGTTGCCGGACCAGACCGAGCCCGCCTCAGCCAAGGACCATCCATTTCTGGAGCGCCGCGAGCTGGGTATCATCAATGTCGGTGAAGGCGCAGGCGTCGTGACCGTCGATGGCGATGCCCATGCGCTGGCGCCGCGGGATGGTCTGTACGTGCCGATGGGCAGCGCGTCGGTGAGCTTCGAATCCTCGGATTCCAGCCATCCCGCGCGTTTCTATCTGGTCTCCACGCCCGCGCATCAACGCTACGAAGTGCGCCATCTGTCGATCGCCAACGCGGTACCGCTGGAGCGTGGCGCGCTCGCTACCTCGAACGAGCGAACGATCTACCAGTACATCGTGCCGGCGACATGCCAGTCCTGCCAATTGCTGCTCGGCATGACCCTGCTCAAGACCGGCAGCGTGTGGAACACCATGCCCCCGCATCTGCACGATCGGCGTTCCGAAATATACTTCTACTTCGGTCTGGCTGCGGACCAGCGGGTTTTCCACTTCATGGGCGAGCCCGATGCGGCGCGCCACCTGGTGATCGCCAACAACGAAGCCGTGATGTCGCCGCCCTGGTCGATTCACATGGGATCAGGCACCAGCAACTACGGCTTCATCTGGGCGATGGGTGGCGAAAACCTCGACTACACCGACATGCGACAGCTCGACATCTGCCAACTGCAATGAGCCCTGCTTTCGAGCGACAGAATCGGCAGCGATCACACCCCGGAGTTCTGCGATGAGCGATCCGTTTCGACTCGATGGCCGCGTTGCTCTTGTCACGGGCGCGAACAGCGGGCTGGGGCAGGCGATTGCCTGCGCATTTGCCCGGGCCGGCGCCGACATTGCGGCGATCGGACGCAGCGAGCCGGTTGCGACCGCGAGCGCGGTCGAGGCGGCGGGGCGGCGACTGCACTGGATACCCAGCTCCTTCGATCGCGTTGCGGATTTTTCCACGACCGTGGCGGAGGCTGTGCACCACTTCGGACGCATTGACGTCCTGGTCAACAACGCGGGCGCCATCCGCCGCAGCGATGCGCTGGACTTCAGCGAAGAAGACTGGGACGCCGTGATGGGTCTGAACCTGAAAAGTGCGTTCTTCCTCGCCCAGGCCGCCGCACGCTGGTGGGTGGCGCAGCAGCGCGGTGGCAAGATCATCAATATCGCCTCCATGCTCTCGTTCCAGGGCGGTATCCGGGTTGCTTCGTATACCGCCAGCAAAAGTGGATTAGTCGGCATCACACGCCTGCTGGCAAACGAGTGGGCGGCGCGCGGCATCAACGTCAATGCGATCGCGCCGGGCTACTTCGCGACCGCCAACACCGAGGCCTTGCGTGCCGACGAGCAGCGCAGTCGCGACATCCTCGCGCGCATCCCCGCGGCGCGCTGGGGCGTCCCCGAAGAACTCGGCGGCGCGGCAGTTTTTCTTGCTTCGGGAGCCTCCGACTATGTGCATGGCGCGGTGCTGCCTGTCGATGGCGGCTGGCTGGCGCGCTGAGGTGCTGCGTCGCTGCGGCTGGACGATCGTCCTTGGCCTGCTGCCGCTCGTGTCCGTGTTCGCGCAATCGGCCGCACCGGCCCTGCACATCTTCATCGCCGGTGATTCCACGGCCAGCGAATACGGGCCGGAGCGCGCGCCGCGCACCGGTTGGGGGCAGGTGATCGGCACATGGTTCGACCGCAATGTCACGGTCGCCAATCAGGCCCAAAGTGGACGCAGCTCGCGCAGTTTTATCGAACAGGGTTGGCTGTACGGTATCGCGCGGGAAATCCGCCGCGGCGATCTGCTGTTGATCCAGTTCGGCCACAACGACGAGAAACGTTCCGATCCGAGTCGCTATACCGAGCCGCAGCGCGAATTTCCTGTCTGGCTTAAAAGCTATGTGGAATTTGCCAGGCGCGTTGGCGCGACTCCGATCCTGATCACGCCGGTGACGCGACGCCATTTCGTCAGCGGCGAGCCGGTCGATCTGCACGGACCCTATGCCGAAGCGGTGCGCGCACTGGCCGCGCGCGAGGCGGTCGCCCTGATCGACCTGGATCGGCTCAGCCTCGCGTGGCTGCGCAGCCTGGGAGAAACCGCCTCGACGCGGTATTTCCTGCACGTGCCGGAGCAGGACCTGACCGACAACACGCACTTCCAGGAACACGGCGCGCAAGCGATCGCGTGCCTGATCGTCGATGCCCTGAAGCGACAGTCGTTGATCGCCGCGGGGCGCATCGTGCGCGACACGGACTGTGCCGGCAACGACGCAGAGGTTTCCCCCAAGCGTCCAGAAGCCAGCGTCTCGCGCGTCGAAGCACGCCGCGATCGTGGCGTCACGCAGCCGGGTCCGCATGGGGGCGCGGGAACAACCGAGGCCTTGAACTTTTTCCTGAACGAGCCATCGCCATCGTTGGTGCTGCGCAAACGCGTGCTGCATCCGGGTGCCAGCATCGGCTTGCACAAGCAAGATCGCGACGAAATATACTATGTTCTTAGTGGACGAGGCCGCTATGTGCTGGACCAGACCGTACACGCGGTATCGGCGGGTGATGCGCTGCTGACCAGGCCCGGAAGCACGCATGCGATACAACAATCGGGTGACGACGATCTGGTCCTGCTGATCTGCTACCCGACCAGCCCGAGGCAGTAATCAGCTACGGGCTGGTCGGGTGAAGTTTGGCGAGTTGGTCGCGTCCCTTGCTTCAGCGATTCGGCTTGACGGTATTCGTCAGGCGCTGAAACAGCGCCACACCGTTATTCATGTTGCTCTGATTGCGGAACGTCCCGGCGAACAGTGGGCGCCCTTGCGCATCCAGCGTGAGGCTGCGCGCAACATTGTTGCCGTAGTCCAGGTTATCGGTCCCGCTAAAGCAGATCGCGCTGTTCTGGGTCAGGCAGCCACCGTAGCCCTTTTCAAAATCCAGAGTCTCCTTGAATGCCTGCACGATGAAGTAGCCGATCGACGTGCCGGTGGTATGCATGCTGCTCTGGCCGGCGGCGATGATCCGCGAACCATCGCGGTCGGCGAAGCGTACGGCCATGTATCGCGCGTAGCTGTCGGTACCGATTTCCTGCCGTTCGAACAGTTGGTCGCCGTTTACCAGCAAGCGCGCGATGACGGCTTTGGGAGCCCCCGCGCCGTCTGGATAGGACGTGCCGGCAGCGACGATGTCGCCCGTATCGGCAACATCGATTGCGGAAATATAGTCTGCATGCGGCTGTTCATCGCCGAAATAATAGACGCGGCGACCGCTGTTGATCGAAGGATAGAGATTGTGATTGCAGCCCGGCGAGCAGAAGCTCGCGTCGAGCGCACCGTTATCCATGAGACGCGCAAGCACCGGCCGATGACCGAGATAGCTGGCACCATCGAGCGCAATGGCACTGTCGTTCGCGATACCACCGATGACGATTTCACCGGTCTTTGCGATCGCGACCGAGTACGGAATATCAAAGGCATAGTCGGCACTGAGGTTGAACGAAACCACGCTCTTGCCGTTGTTGCCAAAACCCGGATCCACACTTCCATCATTGCCGTTCAGGCGAACGACGCCGAAATCAAGATCGTTGGAAGCCGCGCGTTCGACCGAGCCTACGATGACGATGCTGTCCTTCGCATCGATCGCCAGTGCGGTGGGCTTGTCGCTGTTCGATTGACCCAGATCAAAGCCGATGCGCGCGCGCCCGGCTGATCCAAAGGCCATGTCGTCAGTGCCGTCCGGCAGGAATCTCAGTACCCCGAAGTCGACGCCGCCTTTGCTCGCGGCAGGTGTCTCGCCGATGACCACGATGCGTCCCTGGCTGTCGATTGCAGCGGCCGTGACGCTGGAAAGCCCGCTGACCGTGAGGCGCATCGACCCGTCGGCACCACTTGCATCGTGGCGACTCAAGCGAATGCACAGGTCTGGACATTGCGCGCTCACGCCGACCTCCTGGCTGACCGTGACGATCTCGCTATCGGGCAGGGGCAAGGCTGCAATAGCGCCGAAATTCCGGGCGGAATCCGCAACGGTTACGCGAAACGTATCCAGTTGTTCGGCTTTGACGGCCCCGATGGCAAACAGGGCGCTAACCAGCATGAGACGACGCATAGCAGTACTCCTTGATTGACGGCGCGGCACGCGGGAGCCGGTTCCTGGCCTGCGTAACGGACATCGGCATCCACGCCGATGGGCATAGCTTGCGGGAGGCCGATGGCTCCCGGCTGAACACGGGAACTTGCGCGGCAAATTGCAGGCGCGATCTTTAGGCAACACTCAGGTAGATAAACGCACCGACTTCACTGCCTTGGCCTTGCACCAGACAGTATTCGCATCGAGCAATACTGTAATATTTTATACCAACAAACCAATGCCAATTGCTACAACACAGCAATATTGCGATCCTGGCTGCGCCGCTGGATCAATTGCGCAAGGATGCTGATCGCGATTTCATGCGGAGTCTGCGCCCCGATGTCCAGGCCAACCGGTGCGACCAGTCCACGCAGGGCCGGCTCGTGTTCCGCCAGTGCAAGCAACACCTTATCGACACGGCGCCGGCTGCCCATCATCGCCAGGAAGTCCGGACGCCTGCCGCACAGCACGCGCAACGCGGCAATATCCGTCTGGAAATCGCGATTGAGCAGTACCGCATACACCTCGCGCTCGGTCTGCAGAGCCTCTTCGAGGAGTTCGACTTCACCGCACAGGATGTGCGCCGTGAGACCGTTCGCAGCGGTGAAGCAACTGGTGCGCGTATCGTGCATCCAGATGTCGAACGACAGGTGCTGTGCGATGTCGTACAGGGCCATTCCGCAGTGCCCGGCGCCAACGATCAGCAGGCGGACATCCGGCATGGCGATGGACAACCGGGACGCCGTGACATCAGCGGCGACAGCGCCGGGCACGTCCAGGACGACGCGCTTTCCCGCGCACAACTGTGCCCGGATTTCCTGCGCCTGGGCGAGATCCGTCGGGCCGCACCAACGCCGCAGGCTCACGTGCATGCGCCCGCCGCAGACACCCGCCGCGCCGATCTGTCCACTGAGGTCGATGGCTACCTCGCCCTGCCGTGCATCGTCCGCGAGCAGTGCGCGAGCAGCGGCGGTCACGCGCATCTCGGCCACGCCGCCACCGATGCTGAATTCACTGCTTTGTGCAGTAATCAACATCCGGCTGCCGCGCTTGCGCGGGGTCGCCCCGCGCGTCTCGACCACGTCGGCAACCACTACCGGCTGCACCGCGAGCAACGCCGCCAGCCGGTCAAACAGGGCCTCGTCCATCAGGCGTCGAGCGCTGCGATCGCGCGCGGCTCTGCACGGCGTGTTGCGACTCGCACGTCCGCAATCGCCCGGAAGATGGCCTCCGGCGTGGCCGGCGACGCCAGCGCCACGTGATCGGAATCGCCGAACGCGGCAATCGCCTCGCGCAGCGCTTCGCGGGCGCTCAGTGCAAGCATCAACGGCGGTTCGCCGACACCTTTGCTGCCGAAGATCACGTCCGTGCTGGGCTCCGCGCTGCGCTTGAACAGATCAACGCGAAAGTCCTGCGGCACCTCGCCGTTGGTGGGAATCTTGTAGGTGCTCGGGGCATCGGTCAGCAGGCGACCGGCCTCGTTCCAGCGCAACTCTTCGCAGGTCAACCACCCCAGGCCTTGCACGAAACCGCCCTCGATCTGACCGCGGTCTATCGTTTCGAGCAGCGATTCGCCGACGTCGTGCAGGACATCCACACGCCGCAAGGTGTGCACACCGGTAAAACCGCACACTTCCACTTCACACACCGCGGCGCCGTAGGCGTAGTAGTAGAACGGATAGCCAAGGCCCTGCTTCGGATCCCAGGACAAGCCCGGCGTGCGGTAGTAACCGGTTGCCGAAAGACTGATACGGGCGTTGTAGGCCGCCTGCACGACGTCGACGAAACGCAGCCGTCGGGTCGGCGCCTGCACCGACAAGACTTCGTCATCGGCGAAGCAGATCGATGCGGCTTCGACCTCCAGCAGCGAGGCCGCGATCGGCGCAAGGCGTTCAAGCAGGGTGAGGCAGGCGGCCTTGACCGCCTGTCCGTTGAGGTCAGAACCACTGCTCGCCGCGGTCGCCGAAGTGTTCGGCACCTTGTCGGTACTGGTCGCCATGATCTGGATGCGATCGACCGACAAGCCGAGCACGCGGCTCGCAACTGCAAGCATCTTGCTGTGCAGGCCTTGTCCCATTTCCGTGCCGCCGTGATTGAGTTGCACGCTGCCGTCGGTATAGATGTGCACCAACGCACCGGCCTGGTTGTATTCGGTCTTGTTGAACGAGATACCGAACTTTACCGGTGTGATCGCGATGCCGCGCTTGGTATTCGCATGTGCGGCGTTGTATCGCAGGATGCCCTCGCGGCGCGCGCCGAATTCGCTGGACGTCTTCAGCTGTTGCCAAAGCTCCACGAGGTGGTTGTCGACCACCGGCTGACCATACGGCGTGGTGTTGCGATCGGGACTGCTGGCGGCACAATAGAAATTCCGTTCGCGCACTTCGTCGGCGGGCAGGCGCAGGTGGCGCGCGACGCGGTCGATGACTTCTTCGCCGACCAGCATGCCCTGCGGACCACCAAAACCGCGGAACGCGGTGTTCGACGCGAGATGGGTCTTCGCGATCAATCCGGCAATGCTCACATGTGGAATAAAATAGGCATTGTCGATGTGCACCATCGCGCGCATCAGCACCGGTGGCGACAAATCCGCACTCCAGCCCCCGTCGGCGTAGATATCGACCTTGAGCGCCTGCAGCAGCCCGTCACTCGTGAACCCGACCTCATAGCGCGCGAAGAACGGATGGCGCTTGCCGGTCAGTTGCATGTCCAGATGGCGCGCCAGCTTGATCCGCACGGGGCGGCCGGTCACGAACGCCGCCAAGGCGGCAATGGCCGCATACGGATTCGCTTGCGTTTCCTTGCCACCGAAGCCGCCACCCATGCGCAGGCTGCGGCAGACCACGCGGTGCGCGGGCAGACCGAGCACGCGCGCGACGATGATCTGGGTCTCGGTGGGATGCTGCGTGGATGAGGTGATCTGAACGATGCCCTCTGAATCCAGCTGTGCCCAGCTCGCCTGGGTCTCCAGATAGAAATGATCCTGCCCGCCGATCGCGATCTCGCCCGCCAGTCGCAGCGGCGCGATCGCGAGCGCGGCATCGGCATCGCCGCGGGCGACGCGCGATGGCGGAAGATGGAATGCCTGCTGCGCGATCGCCTCGGCAATGCTGAGCCGCGTTGGCAACGGCTCGTACTCGACGAGGACACGCGCCGCCGCCGCACACGCGATCGGCTCGTCAAGCGCGACCACCCAGGCGACGGCCTGACCGTGGAATTGCACAAGTTCCGCGGGAATCAGCGGTTCGTCGTGCAGAATTGGACCCGTGTCGTTCTCACCGGGAACATCCGCCGCGGTCAGTACCGCGATCACGCCGGGCATCGCGCGCGCGGCGTTTGCATCAATGCTCAAGATCCGCGCGTGCGCGTGCGGCGCCTGCACCGGATACACACTCAGCATGCCCAGCGGTGGAAGCTGCTCATCGGTGTAGATCGCGCGACCGGTCACGTGGCCGACGGCACTCTCGTGGTGCGTGATCCTGCGCGCGCTCATGGCAGGTGCTCTGCAACGAACTTGGCAAACAGGCTGGCGCATAGCTCGCGCCGATAGGCGGCATCCGCTCGATGATCGCTGAGCGGAGTGAACGCCTCGCGCAGCAGGTGCTCGCTATGCAACAATGTTTTCTTGTCCAATATGCGCCCCTGCAGGTAGTGCTCGACGAGCGTGGCGCGCCGCGGTACTGCTGCGACTCCGCCATAGGCCAGACGCACGTGCTCCACGCGACGCTGTTCGTCCACACCCAGCGCGAAAACCGCTGCGACGATGCTGATGTCGTCGGTCTGCCGCTTGGCGACCTTGTACGCCGCGTTGTGGTGCGCCGTTCGGGGAATCCGTACCGATATCACCAACTCGTCGTCCGCACGCGCCGTCTTGCGATAGTCGAGGAAGAAGTCATCGGCGGCGACGTCCCGACTGCCACGCGGTCCGCGCAATTCGATACGCGCATCGAGAGCGAGCAGCAGCGGCAGCAGATCGCCGATTGGCGAGGCGCTGCCCAGGTTACCGCCCAGCGTCGCGCGATTCTTCACCTGCCGCGCGGCGAACCACGGCAGCATCTGGTCGAGGGCGGGAATCAGTCCGGCGAGCTGCGATTCGAGTGTGCTCAGGCTGGCTCCGGCACCGATGCGGATAGTTGCATCGTCCACTTCTATGTTTTTCAGCAAGGCAATGCGGTCCAGCGCGATGAACGATGGCGCCACCGACTTGCCATGACTCAGATTGACGCCGAGATCGGTCGCGCCGGCGATCCACACCGAGTCCGGATAGCGCTGTTTCAGAGCCAGCGCGCTCTCGACATCGACAGGACTGAAGAATTTGCCCAGCGCCATGTCGCCGGTGGCGGTCCGCGTTTGCAGCAGCCGTTGCGCAAAACGGTCTGGTTTGGCGACCGTTTCGCGCAGTTGCGCCGTCGCGCGACGAATCGGCGCATAACCGGTACAGCGGCACAGGTTGCCTTCGGTGGTGTGGTCATCCATCTCGCCGGCGTAGTAGCCGGCGAACAGGCTCATCACAAATCCCGGTGTGCAATAACCACATTGTGAACCGGCGCAGTCGACCAGCGCCTGCTGCACCGGGTGCAGCGTGGCGCCATCCGCGAGGGCCTCGACGGTCAGCACCTCGCGGCCCGCAACGGCACCCATCGGCAGCAGGCAGCTGTTGACCGACTGGTAATGTGCCTTGCCGCTCGCGTCGGTTTCGACTAACGCGACCGTGCACGCGCCGCAATCACCGTCGGCACAGCCTTCCTTGGTGCCGGTCAGGTGTTGGCGCTTGAGCCAGCGCAGCAGCGATTCGGTCGGGTCGGTGCCGGCCAGTTCCACATCACGGCCATTCAATTGAAATACAGGTGACATCGTCATCCGGCAAGGGTAGCGCAGCACCCGCACGGGTTCCATGTGCGACGCAGCAGCAGGGTCATGCCAGATGATGCGGCGCAGATAGGCGTAACCGCCAAGTTCGGGCAGACTTGCCCGCTATCTGACTCCGCCGGAACGAGCCTCGTGAATCCCGCCGCCCCGAATTCCACCGAATTGTCCGCTTTCCTGCGCGGCATGCCCAAAGCCGAATTGCACATCCATATCGAAGGCTCGCTGGAACCGGAGTTGATCTTTACCCTGGCAGGGCGCAACGGCGTTTCCTTGCCCTATCCGAGCGTCGAGGCACTGCGCGCGGCGTATGCGTTCACCGACCTGCAAAGCTTTCTCGACATCTACTATGCCGGAGCCAGCGTGCTGCTCACTGAGCAGGACTTCTTTGATATGGCGTGGGCCTACTTCCTGCGCGCCCAGGCTGACAACGTGATCCATGCGGAACTGTTCTTCGATCCGCAGACCCACACGGATCGCGGTGTACCGTTCGACTCCGTGATCAATGGACTGCGTCGCGCCTGTGATCAGGCCCAGACGCGGCTTGGCATTCGCGCCGAATTGATTTTGTGCTTTTTGCGCCATCTCAGTGAAGCGTCCGCTTTCCAGACCCTGGAACAGGCCCAGCCGCACCTGGGCAAGTTCATCGGCGTCGGCCTGGATTCCGGTGAGCTTGGCAACCCGCCCGAGAAATTCGAGCGCGTGTTTGCCCAGGCACGCAAACTCGGATTGCGCGCAGTCGCGCATGCCGGCGAGGAAGGACCCCCGGCCTACATCTGGGGAGCGCTCGACGTGCTCAAGGCCGAGCGCATCGACCATGGCGTGCAGGCAGTCAAGGACGCGGCCCTGGTCGAGCGCCTGGTCAAGCAGCAGATACCCTTGACCGTGTGTCCATTTTCCAATGTTAAATTGTGCGTATTTCCGACCTTGCAACAGCACAACCTGCGCCAGATGCTTGATCTTGGACTCGTTGCGACGGTCAATTCCGACGACCCGGCCTATTTCGGTGGCTATCTCAACCAGAACTTTGTCGACACATTTGCGGCATTGGGCATGGATCGAAGTCACGCCGTGCGGTTGGCCCGGAACAGCTTCAATGCCAGCTTCGCGACGGAAGCGCAGCGCCGCGCCGACCTTGATCGCCTTGCCGCGTTCAGCGCGTAGGCGACCTCTGGAGCTGCGGAAACGCGAGATCAGTCCGGCATCGTCAATCCGTATGGAATCAGATTCGAGGAAAGCAAGAACACGGCATATCTCCCTGAAGCACACGGCGACCTTGGCAGGAGGCCACTTCGCGATCGCGCTACGCAGAACTCGGATCGTCACGCACACACAGCAGAGGCCGCTCATGGGCAAACTCACCACACACGTACTCGACACAGCCCAGGGCAAGCCCGGCGTCGGCATCGCCACGGCACTCTTCCGCGTCGAAGGCGGCGCGCGCGTCCAACTGACTCAAGCCGTGACGAATGCCGACGGGCGCTGTGACGTGCCACTGCTGGCCGACGCCGCATTGATCCCAGGCATCTATGAACTCGATTTCCACATTGGCGACTACTACGCCACACACGGGCTCGCGTCAGCACAGCCACGCTTTCTCGATGTGGTGACGCTGCGGTTCGGCGTCGCCGATGCCAGCGTGCACTATCATGTGCCGCTGCTGATGAGCCCCTACAGTTACAGCACCTATCGCGGCAGCTGAGCCGCCGCGCAATCCACCGAACGAGATGAACGCGTGAGCGAATTTCTGATTGAATGCGCGGCACTCGCACTGCGCTGGCTGCATGTGGTCGCGGCAATCGCGTGGATCGGCGAGTCGTTCTACTTTGTCATGCTGGATCGCGCGCTGAAGCCGGCTGCGAATGCGCCCACCGGCGTGTTCGGCGAACTGTGGTCGGTGCACGGCGGCGGTTTCTATCACAAGCAGAAATATCTGGTCGCTCCGGCGCAGATGCCGCAGGATCTGCATTGGTCCAAATGGAAATCGTATACGACGTGGATGTCGGGCTTCGCGCTGTTCGCGCTGCTCTATCTGTGGTCGCCTGATCTGTATCTGATCGACCCAGGCGTGGCCGCTTTGTCGTCGACCCAGGCCGTTGCCCTGGCCTTGGCGTTTCCGTTGCTGGGCTGGTTGATCTACGACCTGATCTGCCGCGCGGTGGGCTTTCGCGACGGGTTGCTCGGCGCTCTCGTCCTCGTGCAGGTGATCGCCCTGAGTTACGCCGCGACCCACGTGTTTGCCGGTCGCGCGGCGTTCCTGCTGGTCGGCGCGGTGATGGCGACGATCATGTCTGCGAATGTGTTTTTTATCATCATTCCTGGCCAGAAACGCATGGTCGCCGCGCTCGCCCGCGGCGAATCACCGGACCCTCTGCCGGGCAAGCGCGCCAAGCAGCGTTCGGTGCACAACACCTATTTCACCCTGCCGGTCGTGTTCGCGATGCTCAGCAATCATTACGCCACCGCCTATGTGCATCCACGCAGCTGGCTGGTGCTACTGCTGTTCATGGCAGCTGGCGCGTTGATTCGCCAGTTCTTCGTGCTGTGGCATAGCGGCGGACGTGCCTGGGGCCTGCTTGCCGGTGGTTGCGCCGTACTGCTCGGCGTGTTCGCGTGGCTGGCGCCGCAAGCGGTGCCAGCGCCCACCGTTGCAGCCGGTACGGCGGCAGTCCGCACTGCCGCGACTTCTGATCCTGCCGGCACATCAGCCACCGCTCGGATTTCCACCGCGGTCCCCGATTCTACGGCAATCCACAAAATACTTTTACAGCGTTGTACCGTCTGTCACTCGGCGCACCCGAGCATGATGGCCGCCGCGCCGAAGGGTGCGATGTTCGATGACGTCGCTGTCGTCGAGAAGAATGCGGCGTTGATCCATCGCCAGGTGGTGACGCTGCGGATCATGCCACCGGGCAACGTGACTCAGATCAGCGACGAGGAGCGCGCGGCGATCGCGCGCTGGTTCGAGGCACGGACAACGCCCGCGCGCTAGTCCACGCGCCGGGCGCCATTCCGTTCTTGCTCTGCGGTGTGTTCGACCCGGTGAAAGGAGCGGGGCCAGCGCCTGCCGTCCAGCATCCAGCCATCCGCGCGGCTCAATCCGTTCCGATCGTCGCGTCGTCGATCCGCCACGTACGGAACAATGCCACTTCATCGCAATTAGTGCCGCTTCCGCCGCGATCGATGACCAGGAAGTCGCTGACGCGATGCAGAGCAATCAAGGGATGGTGCCAAGTGCCGCGTCGGTAGTTGACGCCTTGTCCATGGCTGGCGAGAAACGCGCGCGGTGTCTGGGCTGGATCAACGGTCACGACGACGAGATAGGTCTGGTCGGAATTCAGCGGAACGAAAGCCTGGCTGCCCAGGGGATGGCGCTCGACCAGGCGCACGTCGAACGGCAGCGTTCGCGGTTCCGCGCGGAACAGACTGATCAATGGCCGCCCATCCTGCGTCGCCGTGTCGACCTGGGCGAGATCGTGGTAGCGCGTCGCCGTGCCCGCGTTGATCGGGTAGACGGTTTTCGCCGCGGCGGATTCGATCACGTCGCCGAATGGCGCAAACGCGGCCAGCGTCAAGCGCTCCACGCGCAACACGCTGCCTTCGCTTTTCATGGCGCCGCTCACACGGGCTTGCCGCGCAGACGCAAGCGTGAGACACCGCCGTCCGGGTGGATGTTCAGACGCACATGGCTGACCACGGAATGGCCAACAATTTCATTTCGATAATGGTGCTGAAAATCCATTTGCAGCTTTTGTTCGGGAAGCAGGATCGGCCAGAACATCGCCTGGGTTACCAGGGACTCGCGCGTGCCGCCGGCCACCAACGCCGCCTGGATCGAGCAGCGGTCCGGATAGTTGCCCTTGAAATGCGCGGTATCGACCTCGATCGCTTCGATGACGCCCGGGCGCGCCAGTGCGACGATGCACCAGTCGTTGCCAGGTTCGCGCCGCCGCCGCGTTTCCCAGCCGTCACCCATGTTGACCCCGCGGCCGGGCAACAACAGTGCGGACGCCAATCCGAAATGTTCGTTATTGGCCGCAACGATGGTGCCGCCGTTCAACGCGCTGGCCAGGTCGCCGAGGCCGTCTCCGTCAACGTCCGCGGTATCAAACTGCGGCGTTGCATAGACGCGGAAACGCGCGAGGCCTCCATCGGGATACAGGTTCACGCGCAGATGCGTGCAGGGTGATGCGCTGTCGATGTTGAAATAGTGATGCCGATTGCCACCGAGATTCACCGATGGCAGCAACGGAAACCAGTCGCTTTTGTTGTCCGGATCGGCATCCACCAGGTAGCAGCCTTCGATCGACGCAGCGGGCGGATAGTTGCCGGTGAAGTGGCTGGTATCGAGATCGACGCCTTGGATCTGCCCGGGTCGCGCCAGACGCACGATGCACCAGTCGTGGCCGCTGCTGCGCTTGCGCCGGCTTTCCCAGCCGTCCATCCATTTTCCATTCGTATCGTATTTGCCGGGCACGAACACCGCTGGATCGGGATTCAGCATGCGCGCCATCTCGGCGAAGAAGTCGTCGCTGCAGGCCAGCGCCTGTGCGCCGAGCCGCGCGTCGGCCAGGTTGACGTAGCGCCGCACGAAGGGCGGGGCGTCGGCTTCGAGGGAGGGCAGGGCCATGGGTTGTATCCTGGTTGGAGGTGGCGAGCGTCGCGCTCAGGCGGTTGGCGGGGATTTCAGCAGCGCATCCAGGCGCAGCCGCGCGATGCGTTCGATCTGGCGGAGTGCCTCGGAGAACTCGTCGTCGCGGCGATGGAACAGGCGCACCGCAAGGTTCGCGATGATCGCCGGACGTGTGCGTCCGCGCACGGCAAGAATAAAGGGAAAACCGAACTTGTCGGCGTAGCTCGCATTGAGTTCGGTGAGCTGGCGCAGTTCTTCCTCGCTGCACTGATCGAGCCCCGCACCACTTTGCTCGGAGGCGGACGCGTGGGTCAGCTCGCCGCGCAGCGCCGCTTTGCTGGCGAGTTGCGGATGCGCGCGGATCAGTGCCAGCTGGGCCGTCTCGCCGGCTGCGGTGACTACGTCGCAGAGCGCGCGGTGCAGTGTGTCGATGTCGGGCCATGGGCGCTGCGCCCATGCACGTTCCGGCACCCAGGGCGAATGTTCGAAAATGTCGGCCAGCGTCGCGCGGAATTCCACCTGCGACAGGCGATTGAGCAGGTCCAGATTCATCAGGTGCCGTTCGGGTGTCGAGCTCATGCGGGGTGGCGTGCTTTCCAGTGGCGCGCAATCTCGATGCGCCGGCACACCCAGACGCGATCGAACTGCGCGATGTGATCGAGAAAGCGCTGCAGTCCACGGAACCGGCCTGGCCTGCCGAGAAGACGCGCATGCATGCCGATCGAGAGCATGCGTGGCGTTTCCTCGCCTTCGGAATAAAGCACGTCGAAGCTGTCGCGCAAATACTGGAAAAAGTGTTCCGCCGTATTGAATCCCTGCGGCGTCGCAAAGCGCATGTCGTTGGCGTCCAACGTGTACGGCACGATCAGGTGCGGGCGCACGCTGCCATCGGAGCACTGGACCCGGGTCCAGAATGGCAGTTCGTCGCCATAGTAGTCCGAGTCGTATTCGAAGCCGCCATGCTCGACGACGAGGCGACGCGTGTTCGGACTGTCGCGCCCGGTATACCAGCCGAGCGGTGCGACGCCGGTCATCTCCGTGTGGATCTTCACCGCACGCAGCAGGTGCGCGCGTTCCTCGTCCGCGTCCATTGCCTGGTAGTGAATCCAGCGCCAGCCGTGCGAGGCAATTTCGTGATGAAGTTCCTGGCAGGCCGCAACCAATTCCGGATTGCGCTGCATCGCCATCGCGACGCCAAAGACCGTCAACGGCAGGCCGCGTCGTTCGAATTCGCGCAGGATGCGCCAGGCGCCCACGCGGCTGCCGAATTCGTAGACCGATTCCATGCTCAGGTGGCGCGCCGGATAGGCCGCCGCGCCGATGATCTCGGAGAGGAACTGCTCGCTGCCCGCGTCGCCATGCAGCACCGAGTTCTCGCCACCTTCTTCCAGGTTGAGCACGAACTGCACCGCGATGCGCGCGCCGCCGGGCCAGTCCGCCCGGGGCGGATGGCGGCCATAGCCGACCAGATCGCGCGGGTAGTCCGAGGTAGAGGGTCTTGCAGGTGACATGCGAACCATTCTGCGGGCGCCTCAGCGGCGCAAGTTCCGCCAGTGTCGCGATTTGCGCGGGTGCGATGCAAGCATTGCTGCGCCCGCGGTGCGGCTACGTACCGGGATCGAGACTGGACAATATCCTTGGCGCCGACGGAGCGGCGTCGGGCAGCGCCAGACTTGCGGCCGGGCGCAGATTCAGGCCGAACAACGGCCGCAACCAGGTCGCGCGCCGGATCAGTTCGTATCCGGCGAAGCAGCACGCGTAGGTCGCGACGACCAGCAGCACACCTTCCGGCAGCACTGGCAGATCGAGCGGCTTGAGATTGTGGGCAAATACCACAATCAGCGTCTGATGCAAGATATACACGGGGAATACCGCTTCGGTGAGATAGCGGCGCACGGCGCTGTCGCCGGGTGCCCACTGCCGTGCCCAGCCGATGATCGCTGCGATGCTGAGCCACTGGTTCAGTGCCCAGGCGGTGCGTTGCACGGTGCGCAGCAGGTCTGTCGGCGGATATTCGTCGCTGGTCAGCACGAAAAAATAGCCAATCAGGAACAGATAGCTCGCGATCGCCAGCAGTGTCGCGCTCCAGCGCAGCCGCTGCAGGCTGGCCCACACCTCGTCGTTGCGCGCGATCAGGAATCCCAGCACGAACACACTGAAATACTGCGCGTGGTTGTACCAATCGTCCGTCAGTGCGTGCGTCTGCTCGAAGATGGCGACGAGTGTCACACGGGCAATCGCGAGCAGCAGAAACGGTGCGATCAGGATCATCGGCCCGGACAGGAAGGAACCGACTTTCGCGGACAGGCGTTCCACGACCTTCGGCGCGAAGCGTGCCGCGAGCCAGACCAGCAGTGTATAGACCCACAGGTAGGCGACGAACCACAGGTGGTTCCAGGTCGGCAGGTCGAGGCAGTCGCCGCTCTTGCAGAAGCTGTGATCGGCGTGCAGATAGCGGCCCCAGAACGCCAGGTAGCCGTCTGGATAATTTAACTGTTCCACAACTTGATAGTAGGCCTGCGGCGGCACGATCACCAGCATGCCGAAAATCAGCGGGATCAGCAGGCGCCGGGAGCGCATGCGGAAAAATCCCTGCATGCCCTTGCCGAGCAGGAACGCGGTGGCGACACCGGAGATCAGAAACAGCAGGGACAGCCGCCAAGGACTGGACAGCAGCATCAGCGGTTCGATCGCCGAGCTCGCATGCGGACTTTTCACATGCCAGTCCCAGGTCACGTAGTACATGCCGGTGTGGTACAGCACGAGCAACGCGAACGCAGCGATGCGCACCCAGTCCAGGAAGTAGTAGCGTGTGTTCGGTGTTGCCGTATCCATGTCGCGCTCCGTGGGCCGATTGGGTGCGACCTTAGTGCGACCGGCCAGGCCAGGGCGACGACTTTGGGGCAAGCGGAGACTCGCTTGGGGCGAACGGGATCAAGCGCCGCCAGTAACGTCTGCGTCGGGCAGAAAATGCTCGCGGAAACGGCGCGACAGGCGCAGCGTGTGGCCGCTGCTCAGGGTCAATTCGGCATCGCCCTTGTCCCGTGTGGCGACGCCTTGAACGTGTGCGCGATTCACCGCGTACGACCGGTGCACGCGCACGAAATCGGCCGCAGCGGGGTGGGCGAGGAACGCGGCCAGGGTCGTGCGGTCCAGGTAGTTGCCCGGCGGCGCGTGAAGTTCAATGTAGTTGTCGGCGGCCTGCACCCACTGTACGTCGCTCAGGGGAATCTTGCGCAGCACTCCACGATGTGGCACCAGCCAGTGCCGAGGCACTGGCTGCAGACTATGCAGTGCCGCGACCAGACTCTGGCGCGGTGCGGCGTTGCTGCCTGCGCAGCGTTCGCGCAGGCGCGCAACCGTGGCGAGCAGGCGCTCCCGTGTGTAGGGTTTCAGCAGGTAGTCCACAGCGTTGAGATCGAAAGCGCGCAGTGCGTAAGCGTCGTAGGCGGTGACAAATACGCAGTGCACGCCGGCGGGCAATGCGGCGGCAACTTCCAGTCCTCCCATACCCGGCATCTGGATGTCCAGCAGCACGACGTCCGGTCGCAACGCGGCAACCGCGCGCAGTGCCTCGATGCCGTCCTCGGCCTCGCCGACAATAGTGACATCGTCCACTTTAAGCAAAAAGCGTAAAAGCTTCGAGCGCGCGTGTGCCTCATCGTCGACGATCAGCAGCTTCATGCATCGATCCGGCGCGCCGGCAGGCGCAGGATCAGGCGCGCGCCGCCGCCGTCGCGAGCGAGCAAGCTGACGCTCGCTTGGTCGCCGTACAGAGTGGCGAGTCGCTCGCGCGTGTTCGCCAGACCAATCCCGCCCGGCCGGTAATCCCGGGTCGGCGTGCCCACAGAATCCTCGATGCAGACCAGCAGCGTGTCGCCTTCGACCTCGGCGCTCAAGCGTACCTGGGCGGGCCCGCGGCACAGCTCGACACCGTGCTTTACCGCATTTTCGAGCGGCGCCATCAGGAGCAGGCTCGGAATCGTGCATTCGAGCGCCGCCTCGGACACTTCCCTGCGCACGTCCAGGCGTGCGCCGAAGCGCTCGCGCATCAGCGCGAGAAACGGTTCAACGACGCGCAGCTCATCTGCCAGCGTATGCAGCGGCGATTGGTTCGCCGTCAGGCTCTGTCGCAACAGGCTTGCCAGATCCGACAGGATTCGATCGGCGCGTGCGAGGTCCTCATACATGACCGACGACACCATGCTCAGCGTGTTGAACAGGAAATGCGGGTGAATCTGTTCGGCCAGCCGCGCCAGTTTGGCCTCGGCCAGCTCCGCCCGCACCTGGGACAGCTCACGCTGACGCTGTTGATTCAGTCCAAACAGGCACCATGCCTCGGAGATCAGCATCATCACCACATACGTGACCATGTCCTTGGCGGCCTCGTAGGGCAGCACCTGACCCACCGTGCCGGGGTGGTAGGGAAGTCCTGCGGCGGCATAGATCAGCGCGCGCAATCCCATCATCATTGCAACATGTACCAAGGTGAACACGAACGCGCCGAGTAGATGTCCACCAACGCGGGTCGCCAGTCGCACCGTTGGCTGACGCAGGCGCCGATACCAGCGGTACACGCCGAGTGCGAGCAGACCGATCGATACAGCGCTCGTGAGCTCCCACGCGAACGGCTCCCAGGCGTGTTCGCCACCACCGAGAAGATAGTGCTGAACTTCGGCGAGCGACTGAAACAGGCCGACGGCGAGCACGAAGGCCGCATAGCCGACCCATGCCGCGCGCGGAAGACGGGATGACTTGCTGGATGATGAAGGGTCGGACATGGATACACGCTACCGCGTCGCCGGCGGCGCGTACACCGCGGCATATCGAATGGTCAGTCGGTCTTCAATTGGCGGACGGCCTGAGGTCCGCCGGTTTGCGGCGCTGCGCGGGCAGGTACGCGAACTGCCGTGCGCGGTAATCCCGAAACCATCCGCAGCGCATCCCGTACGGTCTAATCGCCACCGCCGATCACCTCGATGTAGCGTTGTCCGCTTGTATATAAAGACAGGCGATGCGCGACCCGGTCCTTGAACCGGGCGCTTGCTCGGGGCATTCGCGCGAACAGTTCCGCGGCTCTCTGCTGAGCCAGCGCGGCGGCGGAAAAATCGCCGGTAGTCGCGTGGCAGGCGGCAAGCGTATCGAGTGCGCCTGCCCAGCCTGATCTCCCGTCGCTTATCGCCTGCAGAAGCATGATTCCGCTGATCCCGTCGCTCACGCTGCTATCCGTGCCTGTGCACAGAGCCCAGGCGTAGTTGTTGCTGGCGTCCACATTGTTTTCGCGAGCCAATTGCTGCCACAGCTGGATCGCCCTGGCTGGGTCTGCCCTGCCGGATTGTCCGTACCACAGCGCGAACGCGAGTTCCCCGCGGGCGCCGGCATCGCCGCCAGCGCTGGCTTTCTCCAGCCACGCCAGTCCTTCACCACGCCGCAGCGGATTGGCAAACAGCAACGAAGCGAGCGCCATCTGCGAGGCGATGTCGTTCTTCTGCGCGTCGCCAAGCAACAAAGATTCCGCCTTGACGGGGTCGCGTTCAACCCCTTTGCCCGAGCGCAACAGACGCGCCCAGCGCCGACGGGCCACCGCGCTATCGCGTTGCTCGGCGAGGTCCCGATAGATACTGGCCGCGCGCTTCGCGTCACCGTCCAGGCCGTCCGCGCCGCTTTCGTACAATTCGGCGAGCGCCAGGGTTGCGTCGAGGTTGCCGAGCGCGGCGGCGCTTTGCAGCCAGCCTTGAGCGAGTTCGCGTGAGGTTGCCGAATCCGCGTCACGACTGTGGTATCGACCCAGCAGGGTCATCGCCGCAGCATCGCCGCCGTGTCCGGCGCGGGCGAGCCATGGCAGCGCGCGATCGACATCAGCGGGCATCCCCTTGCCGGTATACAACGCCTTGCCGAGCCAGGACTGGGCCGGTGTGAAATCCGCGTCGGCAGCGTGTTCCAGCCACGCTGCGCCAGCTTCGGCACGGCCGTGATCGACCATCGCGAGGCCATAGAGGAATTGCGCGGCGGGATAACCCGCCTTGGCGGCAGCCAGGACGCGCTTGAGGTTGTCATCGAGGAGCGGCTTGCCAGCGCTGATGTCCGCCGTCGCCACCAGTATCGCAGCGGGAAAATTTTCCCCGTCGGCGGCCTTCTGCAATTCCTTGCGCACCAACGGCCACATCGGTGAGGTTTTTCCCTGCAATGTGGAAAGCGCGGCAAACATGATGCGACCGCGCCGCTCGCCAAGCCGTTCATCGGCGGCATCGAGCAATGCACGCGCCGCCTTGTCATCGCGGGCCGTGCCGCTGGCCTGGCTGTAGGCCACCGCAAGCAGCACCAAGGCAGGCGCGTAGTGCCGCTCGGCATACGGCAGCAGGCTATCGATGGCTTCGCCGCCGCAGTGTTGCTCGGGCACGTGCAGACAGAGTCCGACCAGGCTCATCGCCGCCTCAAGATTGCCATCAGCTGCCGTCTGCGTCAGTGCCTCGCGACGCTGCTCAATGGTCGGCTGCGCGATCGCCTGATTGATGGCGTCAGCGTAGCCGGCCGGCGTGTGCGGTGCAGTTTTTGCCGCGTCCTCCACAAAGCTCTTGACCAGCTGGCGGCGAAAATTGGGAAAGCGCGCAGCGCCGAGGTCGCGCCGCAACTGCACGTTGGAGTCGAGGAAGTCGAAAACCAGGATGCGCTCTCGATTCGTTTCGGCGTCCCACAGCCCCATGTACAAATTGAAATTTCGCGGATTGGAAAAGCGATCGTAGTAGGCGTACAGCAGTTCCTGTCCGCTGGCCATCACCACCGCGTCGGCGTCGCGTTCGGCCAGGACCCGGATCGGTGTCGCGCCATCGTCCCGCACCCGCGCTGCAAACGCATAGCGCAGCAGCGCTTCGAAACGCTCCAGGCGTGCGGTTGCGCTGGGATCCTGCGTCGCCACCGCGCATTCGTGGGCGGCGTACCACAGTCCCATTCCTACGCGATTGACGAGCAGCGCTTTCTCGATGTCGGCCGCATGACGGCGGCACTGTTCCGCATCGACTTCGCCTTGCTCGGTTTCAAGTTCGCTGGCCAATGCATAGGTTGCATAGATCGCGTTGTAGTCGCCACGCTCGAGCAGCGACTTCCAATCCTGCGCAATGCCCGAGTCGAGTGACGCAGTGGCAGCGACCGCGCTATCCGGGCCATCGGCACCTTCGCCCGCAAACGCGGGGCTCATCGACATGCAGGCCAGACACAACCAGCCCAGCAACCCCCGCCGTCGGTTCCAGCATCCGTGCTCAGTCATGCTTTTTATCTTTGTTGGCTTTGTTGCCATCCATCACGCCGCGAACCAGATCGTTCAGGCGCGTCTTGCGTGCCTGGTCCGCCACTGCCGACGGCAACGCCACGATCCAGCGTTGAAACGTCTGCTCGCGCACTTCACGGCGCCAGCGCAAATGTTCGGCAACGCGATCCGCTCCCACGCTGGCTTGTCGAGCGGCGTAGGATTCCTCGGAAAAAACCACGTCGCCGTCGACCCCGGCGCGATAGGTGTAGGCCGCGGCAGGATCCACCAGCTCACGTTTCGTCGACTCGCCCTTCCAGCGCCAGCCCGCGGGCATTTTCAGTTCGAAACGGTGCGTGTTTTCGGCCGGAAACGCCAGCGCCAGCGGCATGTGTCGATCCAAGGTCGCCGGCAGGGCAACGCTGTTGGCGATCGTGTCGGCGGTCAAATCCAGGGCCCGCTCGCTGCCCGTGTTGAGCGTCCACGGTTTCGCCAGGCGATAGCGTTCGGTCACGACCAGACGATTGCGCTCCGCCTCGTCTTCGACCTGCAGTGCCGCCGCGACATCCACTTCGCTGTAGCGCCGTCGGTAAAAGTCCGCATAGTGCCGAGAAACTTCGTCGTTGCCATTGCGTTGCAGGTCGTAGCGCGCGCGATTGGCCGCGGCACCGACATACTCACTGCGAACGGACAAGGTTGCCGTCGCACCGTCCGCATCCGGCTCGAAACGCTCGCTGACACTGGTTCGATCGGTGAAATCCGGATTTCGTGCAACCGCGACCAATCCCGTCGTGTCAGCGGCCACAGGCAGGGCGACGCCGAAGTCGCTGGTTTCCTGCGCGGCGGCGCGACCGCGTTGCTGGGTCCGCGTGGGATCCAGCCACCAGATGCCCGATTTGGCACGCACCTGAACAATCACGTGATCGAATGCATCGGCGGATGGGGGGAGCTCGGCGATTGCCTTGCCACGATTGGCGTTGACCATGGCCGGGTACGCCTCGATGTCCATGGCGGCAAGAATGGCCACCAGCAGACGCGATTTGTCCTTGCAGTCGCCGTGACGTTGCGTCCAGACCGCGGCGGGTTCAGCCGGCCGATGGGTGTTGTCGCCGATCTCGATTCCGAAGTAGCGCACTTCCTCCTGCACCGTGCGCAGCGCGGCGGCAACGCGTTTTTCCACATCTGGCAATTGACGCCATTGCTCAATACGCTGCAAAAGATCATCCGGCAAGGGCGCCGGCGGCGGATACAGGCTGCGTGCCCAGCGCGCGACGTCACCCCAGCTACGCTTTTCGCTGACCACGACCTGTGGATGGGTGCGGTACCAGATCGGCGCGTTGTCCTCGTCGTTGATCGCGGCCACGAAGTGGGCTGCGTAGCGCCACTCCAGATATTCCGGCGTTTTGGTCACCGATGCCGGCGCAATCGGCGCGGCGCGGAATTCTGCCGGCTTTGCAGCGGGATCGAACAGCACGCGCATCTGGCGCTGCAACAACGGCGAGTTCCAGGCGAATGGGCTGCCGTCGCTGTCGAGTCCCGCCATGATCGGATTTTCTCCGTCGATGCTGAAGCGCGCGCGGACCACGTCGCCGAGCCGCAAGTCATCCAGCACGATCATCGCCGACACCGAGCCGGTCGACATGTCGCGCTCGAACTCCGACTCGCGCCTCGCCAGGGTCACGTGCTCCGGATTCAGGCGATCCAGCCAGTGTCCGTCGCGGCGTACGGCGAGTTCGTGAATGATCAGGCGCTGGAATTCGGGATTGAATTCCACCTCGAACTTGCCGGCCTCGCTGAGCAATTCCGGTGAAATGGCTTCGCTCGCACGATCGAAATAGCGCCAGCGTCGACCGCCAAAACGCGCGAATTGGCTATCGAGCAACCAATTCCGCCAGCTACTGCCTTGCGCGCCGGGCGCGGATGGATCCCACTTCGTCGCGACGTCCGAGACGCGTACCCACGCCGGGGCCGCGGCAACCTCGAACGCGAACTCGCCGCGGCGATAGGTTTCCGCAAGCGCCTGGGGATGAAATGCCGTCAGCAACAGCACGACGGCCAAGCTCATGAGCGCACCACGCGCGATCGCGCGGCAGCGGAGAAAATGCATTGCGTCTTCCTCGGATTATCCAGCGGAAACAGTATAGACGAGGCGGAAGGGCGCAAATTGCACTGCGCGGGTGGAATGATATCCACAATGTAAAAAGCACCGTTCTTGCCGATGTGGCAACGGCTGCGCGCGGGACCGGCTATCGCCTGGGGCGGTGCCGGGGGCAAGGTGCAGGGTTGGATGGCGCGCCCGGAGGGATTCGAACCCCCGACCACCGCCTTCGGAGGGCGGTACTCTATCCAGCTGAGCTACGGGCGC
>JBDTLV010000035.1:0-43095 GCA_039934615.1 Tahibacter sp. | reverse complement strand
GCATCGTCTTCCTTCATGCCGAAAATCTGCATCCACTTGGACACCCAGTCCGGCGAGAAGATGCGCATGAGGTTGTCTTCGAGAGACAGATAGAATCGGCTCGAGCCAGGATCTCCCTGTCGGCCGGAACGACCGCGCAACTGATTGTCGATACGCCGCGATTCGTGCCGTTCCGTACCAATGATATGCAGGCCACCCGCCGCGATCACGGCGCTATGCCGCATTTTCCACTCGGTACGGATCCGTTCACGTTCCGATTCCGATGCATCCTCCGGCAACTGCGCGAGTTCGGCGTCGAGGCTTCCGCCAAGCACGATATCGGTACCGCGCCCCGCCATGTTCGTAGCGATCGTCACTGAACCGGGACGACCGGCCTGCGCCACGATGTGCGCTTCGCGTTCATGCTGCTTGGCGTTCAGGACCTCGTGCGGGATTTTTTCCTTGACGAGCATGCCAGCCAGGAACTCGGACGCTTCGATCGAGGTGGTACCAACAAGCACTGGTTGTTTGCGCTTTGCGCAGTCGCGGATGTCCTCGACAATCGCATTCCACTTTGGCGCATATTTCAGGAACACCAGATCCGGGCTGTCCTTGCGGACCATCGGACGATGGGTCGGAATCACCACGCACTCCAGCCCGTAGACCTGCTGGAATTCATAGGCTTCGGTGTCTGCCGTTCCGGTCATTCCGGCCAGCTTCTTGTACATGCGGAAATAGTTCTGAAATGTGATCGTAGCGAGAGTCTGGTTCTCGCGCTGGATCGGCACCCCTTCCTTCGCCTCGACCGCCTGATGCAGGCCGTCGGACCAACGGCGTCCTGCCAGCGTGCGTCCGGTAAACTCATCCACAATGATGACTTCGCCGTCGCGAACGATGTAGTCCACATCACGCTGGTAAAGCGCATTCGCGCGCAGAGCCGCATTCAAATGGTGAACGACCGCGAGGTGGCGCGCGTCATAGAGGCCTTCGTCTTCGCCAATGATGCCGTCGCTGCGCAACAGCTGTTCCGCATGCACCATGCCGTCTTCCGACAGATGTACCTGCTTCTGCTTTTCATCGACCCAGTAGTCACCGCCACCGTCTTCTTTCTCCTGACGCACCAGGCGCGGCACCATCCGGTTGATCTTGATGTAAAGCTGGGGCGACTCTTCCGATGGACCGGAAATGATCAGCGGCGTGCGCGCCTCATCGATCAGGATGGAGTCCACTTCGTCAACAATTGCGTAGTGCAGACCACGCTGATAACGCTGTTCTTTCGACAGCGCCATGTTGTCACGCAGGTAGTCGAAACCGAATTCGTTGTTGGTGCCGTAAGTGATGTCTGCGGCGTAGGCTTCGTGCTTGTCCGCGTGATTCATGCCGGGATAGACGACACCGACACTCATGCCGAGAAAGTTATACAACTTGCCCATCCATGCGGAGTCGCGTCGGGCCAGGTAGTCATTGACCGTAACCACATGCACGCCCTTGCCTTCGAGCGCATTGAGGTAGACAGCGAGCGTGCCGACAAGAGTCTTGCCCTCACCCGTGCGCATTTCCGCAATGCGTCCCGAGTTAAGCACCATGCCGCCAATCATCTGCACGTCGTAGTGGCGCAATCCCAGTACGCGCTGGGAGCCTTCGCGTACGACGGCGAAAGCTTCCGGCAGGATCTGATCCAGGGTTTGGCCTTCCGAAACACGTTTGCGGAATTCCGCCGTCTTGTCACGCAGGTCGGCGTCGGAGAGCGCCTGCATGGCCGACTCCAGCGCATTGATTTGCGCCACGCTCTTGCTGAGCTGACGCATTACGCGCTCGTTGCGGCTACCAAAAAGACTCGTCATCAGACGGTTGAGCATGGGGAATTCAGACATTCAAGAGGGAAAGGAATGCGCAGGCGCGTCGCTGACGACGCGCGCAGACGCGTACAAGACCGCCGATGATAAGCCGGCGATCTTAATCGGGAAAGAACTTTGGGGGGTCGCGCCCCTCGATTCAAGGGGCGCGACGACGGGATGGTCAGCGCTGATTGCGCACGTACGCGAGCGGATTGACGGCCTGGCCGTTGAGCCAGACTTCGAAATGAACGTGTGAGCCGGTGGAACGACCGGTTGAGCCAACCTTCGCGATGGACTGGCCGACGTGTACCCGTTGACCAACCTGGGCAATATTCTGGGAATTGTGCGCATAACGGGTCATGTAGCCATTGCCATGGTCGATCTCGACCACGTTGCCGTATCCCGGGCGGATTCCAGACCAGGTGACCACACCATCGGCGACGGTGTGAATGTCTGTCCCGTTCGGGGCATCCACGTCGAGACCGGTGTGGAAGGCGCTCGCGCCGTTGAATGGATCGGGACGCCCGCCAAAATACGACGCGATGTAGCCGGAATCCACGGGCATGCCGCTGGGCAAGAGATTGGAATCGACTTTTCGATCCAGCAACAGGTTTTCGAGAACTTCCAATTGAGCCTGCTGACGTCCGAACCGTTCTCTCAGTTCGTCGATCGATCCTTCCAGCGCGGGTGCGGCGGTGTGGGCCAGCGCCGCACCGTCTTCCGGTCCACCGATGGCTGGTGGCTCCGCGAAATTGAACTCGCCGTCGTCGAGTTTGCCCACGCGGGTCAGTCGTTCGCCCAGCGCATTGAGACGAATTGCCTGCGCTTGCAGCTCGCCGAGCTTCACGGCGAGTGCATCGACGTCCCGCTGGGTGCTGGACTTCAATTGTTCAAGTTCGCGCAATCGCTCGTTACCTTGAGTGCGCAGTTCGCGCAACTCTGTCAGGGCGCGCGAGCGCGGCCCCGCAATAGCGTATGCGACGCTCACGCCGATGAGGGCGCAGCCCAATGCAGCTGATCCGACCAACAATGCGCAAGTGGCACGGGTGCGCCAATTGCCGAGATCGATGCAGCGGGGTACAGCATGCGGCTTGGCGACGATTATGATGTTCATGCCAGTGATCGATATGCCCAAGGTTTCCGCGATGCAAACAAAAGTCCCGAACTCATCCGCACGACGCCCGCCATCCGGTCTCAAGACCCTTGGCGAGATCGCGCCCGTCGCAGCACTGATGGAACGCGCGCGAGCCTTGATGGAACTGGATGTTCGATTGCGCCTGTCGCTCCCAGAATCGCTTCGGCAGCATTGCTGCCTAGCCGATGCGCGTTCCGGTCGCATTGTTTTTCTGGCGAACTCTTCGACCTGGGCGGCAAAGCTACGGCTGCACCAATCCACGATCCTGGCCGAAGCACGACGCGTGCTAGGACAGGAGGTCAAATCATTCACCGTCAAAGTGGCACCCTTGCCGTCCGTTCCCCCGGAACCTGCAAGGCGGAAGCCCCTTTCACGCACCGCTGCCAAGCATCTGGAAACGGCAGCACGGTCACTTGCCGACCCCGAAATGCGGGCCTTGTTTCAAAATCTGGCGTCCCTCGCCGAAACCTCTGATTCCCACAGCGACAAATCTTGAACCACGCCGACGGCATGGCGGTGCCGTCGTCGGTTTTTCCTACAGCGCCTGGGCAGGATGCGCGTAGGAAATTGGTGCCGTGGCCGGGTCGTCAAAACAAACCTCTTCCCACGCATTCACATCCGCCAGCAGCGTTCGCAGCAGCTGGTTATTCAACTGATGTCCTGACTTGTGTCCAAAAAAAGACCCGATCAAGCTGTGACCCAGCAGATACAGGTCGCCGATCGCGTCGAGGATCTTGTGCTTCACGAATTCGTCCTCGTAACGCAGTCCGTCTTCGTTCAACACGCGATAGTCGTCAAGGACAATCGCGTTGTCCATTGATCCGCCCAGGACCAGCTTGCGTTCACGGAGCATCTCGATATCGCGCATGAAGCCGAAGGTGCGTGCGCGCGAGACTTCCTTGACGAAGGAGGTCGTCGAAAAATCAATTTCGGCGGTCGAACTTTTCTTGGTGAAGATCGGATGATTGAAGTCGATCGAGAAGCCGACCTTGAATCCGTCGAAAGGCTCGAAGCGAGCCCACTTGTCACCTTCCTGCACACGCACCGGTTTCTTGATGCGAATGAAGCGCTTAGCCTTGGACTGCTCTTCGATGCCCGCCGACTGCAGCAGGAAAACGAAGGGTCCGGCGCTGCCGTCCATGATGGGCACTTCAGGTGCCGACAAGTCCACATAGGCATTGTCGATACCGAGTCCGGCCATCGCTGACAGCAGATGTTCCACAGTTGCGACCCGCACGCCGTCCTTGACGAGGGTGCTGGAGAGGCTGGTATCGCCGACGTTTTCTGCACGGGCATGAATGTCGACCGGTGAAGCGAGGTCGACCCGGCGGAACACGATACCCGTGTCCACAGCCGCCGGACGCAAAGTCATATAGACCTTTTCGCCGGTATGGATGCCCACGCCCGTCGCTCGAATGACGTTTTTGAGCGTGCGTTGTCTGATCATATTTTCTTTTGTCCCCTGGGGCAGGAGCCAACAAAACGGTCCGGACGATACCACATGGCTTTATGACAGAAAAGCAAAACGACGCGTGGGACCCACAAAGTGTTGCGTCAATACAACAATACCCGATTAAAGAGGCAAAAAAAGGGCGGTACGCGGGAAACGTACCGCCCTCTTGGAGGACGCGCAATGGCGGCGCCTGCAGCCATTGAGGGAAATTTTATACTTTTGAAGATTCGCAGCGGAAGCGGCGTCGCCACGCGCAGGCATGGTTCGGTCGATCGCAACGATGGATCCGGAAATCGTGAGTCGTTGGTGGAAAACCCTCAGTCGGCTTGGCGCCTCAAGAATGCTGGAATATCGAGATAGTCCATTGCCGCCTCCGAACCCGTCGCAGCGTCGGCCAGAGACGCGGCGCGAGCGGCTGGCCCGCTGGCGCGAACCGGCGTGGCGGCATAGTCAACGACTTCGTTGCCGGTACCCGTTCGCAGAACCAGCCGGGGCCGGACCACGGGCTCTTCCTTGCGCGCCAGTTGTCGTGCCGCCGCGCGATTGAGTCCCGTCGCGACAACCGTCACACGCACCTCGTCCTGAAGTTCCGGATCCAGCGCTGTTCCTATGACTACCGTCGCGTCTTCGCTCGCGAAGCCATGGATGACCTGTCCGATCTCATCAAATTCACGCATCGTCAGGTTCGGGCCGGCCGTCACATTGACCAGGATTCCGCAGGCACCCGCGAGATTGACATCCTCGAGCAAGGGATTGTTGATCGCCGATTCCGCTGCCGCGACGGCACGATCGTCGCCGCGCGCCGATCCGGTACCCATCATGGCCATGCCCATTTCCGACATGACGGTGCGCACGTCGGCAAAGTCGACGTTGATCAGCCCGGGCCGGGTTATCAGGTCGGCGATGCCCTGGACTGCACCGAGCAACACGTCGTTGGCTTGCTTGAACGCGCTGAGGAGCGTTACGTCGCGGCCGAGTACGGTCAACAACTTTTCGTTTGGAACCGTAATCAGTGAATCAACATGCTGGGCGAGATCTTCGATGCCCTTGAGCGCGACCTGCATGCGCCGCCTGCCCTCAAACGGAAATGGCTTGGTGACGACGGCAACCGTCAGGATGCCCATTTCCTTCGCCAGCTGGGCTACAACGGGAGCGGCGCCGGTGCCGGTACCTCCGCCCATGCCTGCCGTAATGAACACCATGTCGGCGCCCTGGAGCATCTCCACGATCCGTTCGCGATCCTCCAGCGCGGCCTGACGACCGACTTCGGGGTTCGCACCGGCCCCCAGGCCCTTGGTTACATTTCCACCAAGCTGCAAGGTCAGCTTTGCACCGCTGTTCTTGATCGCCTGAGCGTCTGTGTTGGCGCAAACAAAATCAACGCCATCGACGTGTTGTTGAACCATGTGAGCAACCGCGTTACCACCGCCGCCGCCCACGCCTATCACCTTGATCACCGCGTTGGGTGCAAGTCTTTCCACGAGTTCGAACATGTCTCCCATCCTCCAAATTGTTGCGGATTCCACTTGCTTGTTGTCGTCACCGCACGAGGCACCCTGCCCCATCGGCTCTGCGCAGAACAGGCGCGTTCTGCGGTTGCTGGACGTTTCGTCCCGCTCACGGACCACCGTGTCCATGCTATTGCTTCTGCTGGGTTCCCGAAGGACTCTGCAGGCCTGTCAAAAATTTCCCTTGAACCAACTCATCACGCGCGCCCAGGCACCGCTGGTGCGCGCAATACCGGAACCACCGGGACGGCGCATCGCTTCGCGGCCAGCCCCGTACAGAAGAAGGCCAACGCCGCTGGCGTGAATCTGGTTCGACACCACGTCAGAGAGTCCGCTGACGTGCTGCGGCACCCCAAGTCGCACTGGCATATGGAAGAGCTCCTCAGCCAGCTCCACGACGCCCTCCATCTTTGAAGCCCCTCCGGCCAGAACGATGCCGGCGCGGGTCAGCTCCTCAAGTCCGGAGCGGCGCAATTCCGCCTGAACCATCTCAAAGATTTCTTCGTAACGAGGCTGCACGGCTTCAGCGAGCGTCTGCCGGGCGAGGCGCCGTGGCGGACGATCTCCGACGCTGGGCACCTGTATGGTTTCCTCGGCGGTTGCCAGTTGGGCAAGCGCGCAGGCGTAGCGGATCTTGATTTCCTCGGCATTCGCCGTCGGCGTGCGCACGAATTGCGCAATATCGTTGGTTACCTGGTCTCCGCCAATCGGCAGCACCGCAGTGTGGCGAATGGCACCTTGTGCAAAAATTGCAAGATCCGTCGTACCGGCGCCGATGTCGACCAGGCATACACCAAGTTCGCGTTCGTCCTGCGTAAGCACGGCGCGCGCCGACGCAACTGCGGACGGGACGAGCTCGTCGACGGCGAGGCCACAACGTTGTATGCATTTCATGATGTTCTGGGCAGCACTCGCGGCTCCGGTGACCAGATGCACATTGGCCTCGAGTCGCACCCCGGACATGCCAACCGGATGGCGGATTCCTTCCTGGCCATCGATCAGGTATTCCTGCGGCTCCTTGTAGAGCACCCAGCGGTCGCCAGGAATCGCCAGCGCGCTCGCTGCGTTCAAGACGGCATCGAGGTCGGCATGCGTCACTTCCTTGTCGCGAATTGGCGCCGTCCCGTGGGAATTCTCGTCTTTGATATGACTTCCAGAAATGGAGGCGTATACCGAACGAATCTCGCAACCCGCCATCAGTTCAGCTTCTTCCACCGCACGCTGGATCGACAGGACGGTTGACTCGATGTCGACCACCACACCGCGCTTGAGCCCGCGGGAAGCGTGCGATCCCACGCCAATGATTTCTACCGGGTCGCCAGGCAGATACTCACCGACGATCGCGACCGTCTTGGAGGTGCCGATATCGAGGCCGACGATGAGCGACTTTTCGTTCTTTCGGTTCATGGCTCAGGCGTCTCCAGCCGGTGGCGGAACAACCGCGGGCGGTAGCGGCGGCGCGGTCGGCGGAGCTGTCGGCCATTTCATTGCAAAGCCGTTGCTGTAACGCAGATCGACATAGTTGAACGAACCCGCGCGAGTGGCGGCCACTCGCGAATACAGATGTAGAAAGCGCTGCAAGCGTGCTGACACGTCCTCGCTACCCACGACGATGCGCGCACCACCGTCAAGGGTCACTGTCCAGCTCCCCCGAGTGCTCAGATCCAGACCAATCGCGAGCAAACCGGTGCCTGCGGTCTGGTGTTGCACCTCGGCATAGAAGCGAAGCACTTCCGCGATGCGCTCATCGGGTCCGGCCAACTGCGGCAGGCCCTGCAAGGCCATCGCGCCCGGCACGGCAAACAGACGACCTTCCCGACTGACCAAACGATCCTCACCCCAGTGCGCATATGGCTGCTGCTCATAGACGCGAAGCACAAGGGTGTCCGGCCAGCGCTTTCTGGCTTCAACCCGTTCGACCCAAGGCAGTTGCGCGACACTTTTTTGAACGCCAATGAGATCGACCGCGAAGAAGCCCACACCGATCGCGGGTGCCGCTGCGGCACGAATTTGTTCCGCACTGACGTTGGCAAATTCAGCCTCGAGCTGAAGCTGCCGGACTGGCCATCGGTCCGCGGCGAACCAGCCGTTGAGCAACCCGACGAGAGGCAGTGCAACCAAGGTCACTGCAATCGCCCAGGCAGTCAGGCGCAGCACCAGGCCGGTTCTCATGGCGTTTCTCCGCGCATGCTTGTTTCGAGAATGCGCCAGCACAGAGATTCGAAATCGATTCCAATCGCGCGCGCGGCCTTGGGGACCAACGAGTGGCTGGTCATGCCTGGCGTCGTGTTTACTTCGAGCAACCAGTTCTTTCCGTGACGGTCCTGCATCACGTCAACCCGCCCCCAACCTGACGCACCAACGGAGCGGAAGGCGGATAAGGCCAATGTGCACATTTCCACCTCTTCCGCGCCGCTCAAACCCGGGCAGATGTACTGGGTGTCCTCGGCGACATACTTGGCGTGGTAGTCGTAAAACTCGCCTTTGGGAACGATGTTGATCGACGGCAAGGCAATCTCATCGAGAATTCCGACCGTAAACTCACCACCGTCGATGAGTTGCTCGACGATCAGTTCGCCGTCGTATCGCGCGGCCAACTCGATCGCTGCCGGCATATCCGAAGGAGTTCGAACGCGGGTGATACCGACGCTGGATCCTTCGTGAGAGGGCTTCACAATGACCGGGAGGCCCAGCCCGGCGATCAGGTCGCCAATGCGGTCGCCCGGATGAAAGGCAACAAATCCGGGCGTGGGCAATCCGGCTGCGATCCACACCTGCTTCGTGCGCACCTTGTCCATGGTCAATGCGGATCCGAGCACTCCGGAACCCGTGTACGGGACAGCCAATGACTCCAGCGCTCCCTGGAGCACTCCGTCTTCGCCACCTCGGCCGTGCAGAATATTGAACACGCGAGCGAAATGTCCGGAGCGCAATGCATCGAGCAGTGCGGGAATTCCGTCCACTCCATGCGCATCGACTCCGCGCGATCGCAATGCTTCAAGCACGTTGCGCCCGGAGTCCAGCGATACCTCGCGTTCGGCGGAATTCCCACCGAGGACGACGGCGACGCGACCAAATTGTTGGGGATCTGAAATGCGCATCAGGATGTCTTCGTCGTCAATTGGCCCAGATTTGCCAGTTCTGCGGCTGCCGCCCCGATGTCTCCAGCGCCCATCAAGAGGAGCAGGTCACCATCACGCAACAGGGCAGGCAGTACCTCGGCAAGGTCGCGCGGATGTTTGACCAGCACCGGATCAACTTTGGCGCGGGCTCTTACGGCGCGCGCCAGAGCTCGCGCGTCGGCATTCGCGATCGGCGCTTCGCCCGCCGGGTATACTTCGCTTAAAATCAACACATCCACTTCTGACAACACCTTGGCGAAATCATCTAGCAGATCGCGGGTGCGCGAGTAGCGATGCGGTTGGAATGCGACGACGAGTCGCCGCTCGGGCCAACCGCCGCGGGCGGCTGCAAATACAGCAGCCAATTCGCGGGGATGATGGCCGTAGTCGTCGACCATGAGCACGGATCCGACATCCAGACGGATTTCACCGCGAGACTGGAAGCGTCGACCGACCCCCTGGAACTGTTCAAGAGCGCGCTGTATTGGCGCTGCATCGATTCCGAGCTGCCAGGCGACGCACGCCGTGGCCAGCGCATTCAGTACGTTGTGTCGCCCCGGCAAGTTGAGGGTGATCGGAATCGGCGCACCCATGTTTGGCAGATGCAGATCAAAGCTCATGCGCGCGCCGGCCTGGCGAAGGTTGCTCGCCCGGACGTCCGCATCGGGCCGGTCGATTGCATAGGTCAATACGCTGCGCGGTGTCGAACCAGCCAGTTCCGCGACCTCGGCGTCGTCGATGCACAGCACTGCAAATCCATAAAAAGGCAACCGGTGGAGAAAGTCGGCGAATGCCTTCTTCACCTTGTTGAAGTCGCCGTCGTAGTTCTCCAGGTGATCCGCGTCGATATTTGTGACGATCGCGATCAGTGGCGAGAGCATCAGGAACGAGCCATCCGATTCGTCGGCTTCGGCAACCAGGTACTCGCCGGTACCGAGACGCGCATTGGCACCCGCCGCGGTCAGTTGTCCGCCGATGACGAAGGTCGGGTCCAATCCAGCCTCGGCCAGCACGCTCGCCATCAAACTCGTGGTCGTGGTCTTGCCGTGCGTGCCCGCAACGGCGATGCCCCGCCGGAATCGCATCAGTTCGCCGAGCATCTCGGCACGCGGAACGACCGGGATTCGTTTGGCTTTTGCGGCAACGAGCTCCGGATTGTCCGCGCGGATCGCACTGGATACCACAATCGCATCAGCGTCGGACACATGCGCTGCCGCATGACCGCGCTCGACACGAACGCCCAGATTCGCCAGTCGGCGGGTAGTTGCGTTGTCGGCCTGGTCCGAACCGGATACGTCATAGCCGAGGTTGTGCAGCACTTCCGCAATGCCGCTCATGCCGACGCCGCCGATGCCGACGAAGTGCACACGACGAAATGCTTGCATGATGTCGTCATGCTGGCTGAAGCGACGCGGCGTCACAACGCCACCTCCAGACAGGCATCGGCAATCCGCGCGGCGGCATCGGGTTTCGCCAGCGTGCGCGCTGCTTCCGCCATGCGCAGAAGTTGCAGGCGATCACCCAGCAATTCTTCCAGCAGATCGGCGATGCGTAGAGCACTGGCTTCCGACTCTGGCAGCAGCTTGGCGGCGCCTGCCTCCACCAGCGTCTGCGCGTTGCGCGTCTGGTGATCGTCGACGGCGAAAGGATACGGCACCAGCACCGACGCGACGCCGGCCGCAGCGAGCTCGGCCAATGTCAGCGCGCCGGCGCGACACACCACCAGATCCGCCCATGCATACGCTTCCGCCATATCGTCTATGAAGGAGTCCACTGCAGCAGTGACGCCGGCGGCGACATATGCATCGCGCGCGGGGGCGAGATGTCGCGCACCACATTGATGCCGCACCTGCGGAATCAGCGCGGGCGAAAGCCGCGCAATGGCAGCGGGCAATAGCGAATTCAGGGCTTTCGCGCCGAGGCTGCCGCCGAGGATCAGCAGGCGCGGCGCGTCGACTCGCGTGGAGTAGCGCTGCGCAGGCGGCGCCAGTGCAGCGATTGCCGCGCGAACGGGATTTCCGCTCCAGCGAACATTGTCAACCTGTGGAAAAGCGTCGGAGAATCCTGCCATGACCACGCGCGCCAGTCGGGCCAGTACGCGATTGGTCACGCCGGGAACGCGATTCTGTTCTTGCACGACCAGTGGAATGCGGTGCAGAAATGCGGCGAGCCCGCCCGGTCCTGCCGCGAAACCTCCAAGCGCCAACACGCTGCGCGGCCGAACGCGGCTCAACACACGAGATGCCGAGAAAATGGCACGCAGGAGTTGAAACGGGGCAGCGAGCAGGGTCTTCAGGCCTTTGCCTCGCACACCGCCAATGTTCAGGGATTCAAGGGCTATTCGCGCCTTCGGAACCAGTTGTGCTTCAAGTCCAGCGCGGGCGCCCAGCCATACGACAGGAATGCCGCGCTGACGCAATTCGTCCGCTACAGCGAGTCCGGGAAAGATGTGACCGCCAGTTCCGCCCGCCATGATCAAGACGGGTCGTTCAAGCGGATGCGCAAGAGCGGCATTCATGGCGCCACCTCTGCCGCGGTCAGCGCTGATTGCGCTTCCTCGCGGGACAGCTCGTAACTCACACGCAGCAGTACACCGACCATCATGCAGGTCATTAGCACTGACGAGCCCCCGGAGCTTACGAGGGGCAAGGTCAGACCCTTGGTGGGTAACACGCCGAGGTTTACTCCGATCGATACGAGTGCTTGCAATCCGATACAGAGCGAAATACCAAATGCCACATATCCCTGAAAATACAAACCACGCGTGACTGCGCGCGACCCCAACAGAAGTCCACGTCCGCACAGCCAGCTGAATAGAGCCAGCACCAGCACAATTCCGAACAGACCCAGTTCCTCGGCGATGACGGCGAGGATGAAGTCGGTATGCGCCTCGGGGAGGTAGAAGAGCTTCTGGATCGATCCACCCAGCCCGACGCCGAACCACTCACCCCGGCCGATCGCAATCAGCGCCTGCGTCAGTTGGAAACCGTCATTGAACGGATCCTTCCAGGGGTCAAGAAACGAGGTGAGTCGCTTGATCCGGTAGTCTTCGGTCATCGCCGCCCAGGCGAGGGCTGGCATCAAGGGTGTCGCAAGCATGACCAGGTTGCGCATGCGCGCGCCTCCCAGCCAGATCATCCCGACGGTCGTTGCGACCAGTAGTGCGGCCGATCCGAAATCCGGCTGCGCGAGGAGCAGCAGAACTGCGATGCCAGCTACGGCGACCGGTTTGACCACTCCGAACAATTGCCTTTGTACACCTTCTCGATGGCGCACCAGGTAGCTGGCCATGTAGGCCACCAACAACAATTTCACCGCCTCGACTGGCTGAAACCCGGAAATTCCCAGGTGTATCCATCGGCGCGCGCCGTTGATCTTCATGCCGAGGCCCGGCACGTAGACCGACAACAACAGCACGAGCGCAATAAGCAACAAAGCGAAACTGTAGCGTTCGAATCGCTCCAGCTCCAGGCGCATGGCAACGGTCGCGAGGATCATGCCGCCCGAAAGGAACACGAGATGCCGGGTCAGGAAATAGAACGCGCCAATGTGCTGGTGATCGGCGATGGGAATCGAGCTGGACGCAACCATGATCACGCCCAAGCCCGCGAGGCCCAATGCTGCCAGCAGCAAGCCACGGTCATAGCGACCGGGCAATTCACTGCGGCGCAGGGCTTGTGCGGTGGACGAGGATTGGGTCATCAGCGCACCTTCAGGGTCGCCAGACCGATCAGCACAAGTACGACACTGATAATCCAGAAACGTACAATGACACGAGGTTCCGGCCAGCCCTTCAGTTCGAAGTGATGATGGATAGGCGCCATTCGGAACAGGCGCTTGCCGGTCAGCTTGAAACTCGCCACCTGCAGCATCACCGAAGCGGTTTCCATGACGAAGACGCCGCCCATGATCAACAGGACCAGTTCCTGACGCACGATCACTGCAATGCAGCCCAACGCCGCGCCAATCGCCAAAGCACCGATGTCGCCCATGAATACCTGTGCGGGATAGGTGTTGAACCAGAGAAACCCGAGACCAGCGCCCGCCAGCGCGCCGCAGTAGATGGCCAATTCGCCGGCACCTGGAATCGCTGGAATCTGCAGATAGCTCGAGAAAACTGCGTTGCCGGCCAGATATGCAAAGACGCCTAGCGCGCCGGCAACCATTACCGAGGGAAGAATCGCCAGGCCGTCCAACCCATCGGTGAGGTTCACAGCGTTCGAGAAACCCACCACCATCAAATAGGCGACCAGCACGAATAGACTTGCGCCCACCAAGCCAATGCCGGTCGCAAAACCATATGCGCCTAACTGTACTTGCACCTGTTTAAAGAAAGGCAGATACAGGGTTGTTGCCGCAGGAGTATCCGCGGTGAAGTATAGGAATAACGCGGCGCCGAGCCCGAAGACCGACTGCCAGAAGTACTTCCAGCGGGCTGGAAGCCCGCGACTGTCCTTTTGCACAAGTTTTTTGTAGTCGTCGTAGAAACCGATGGCTCCAAATGAAAGCGTGACGCTGAGCACGAGCCAGACATAGCGATTGTGTAGGTCTGCCCAAAGCAAGGTTGCGATCGCGATGGCCGCGAGAATCAGCGCACCACCCATCGTTGGCGTACCCGCCTTCGAGAAGTGTGATTGCGGGCCGTCCTTTCGAATCACCTGGCCGGCTTTGAGTTCTGCCAGGCGCCGGATCATGCCTGGCCCCAGCAACAGCGAAACCGCCAGCGCCGTCAAAGTCCCCATGATGGCGCGGAACGTCAGATACTGAAACAGATGGAAGGCACTGATGTGTGGCGTCAGCCACTGCGCCAGATCAAGCAGCATGTGCGCTTCCTCCCTTTTGCAACAAGGCCGCAACTATCCGGTCCATGGCGGACGAGCGGGATCCTTTCACGAGGCAACGGATGCCGGGCGCGAGGTCGTCTGCGAGCGCACGCAACAGTGAATCCTGATCGGAAAAGTGACGTGAACCGCTGCCGTAAGCCTCGCTGGCCGCCTGCGCGAGACTCCCAACGGTATAAAGGCGTGCAACTCCGCTTTGGCGGGCGAGGTGACCTATTTCGGCATGCAATCGCGGCGCGTCCGGGCCCAATTCGCGCATGTCCCCGAGCACCAGCCAGCCGGGCCGGTCGCCGAGCATCAGCACTTGGATTGCCGCGGCGGTCGATGCGGGATTTGCGTTGTAGCTGTCATCGATGAGTGTCCAGCCGGCCGCAACGCGCGTTGCGACCAATCGACCACCGACGGGTTCTGCAGCCTCAAGACCATCTCGAATCACGCTGAGGGGCACCTGCAAAGCGTAGGCAATTGCACTCGCCGCCAGCGCATTCATGACGTTGTGACGCCCGGGCAGTGCGAGGTGGATCGCGATCCCGCCTTGCGGCGTTTGCAGAACAAAGCGCGACGTGTCACCCAGCTCGAGATTCTCGCCATGGATGTCCGCTTTTTTCACAAGTCCAAACTGGAGGACTTGCCGTCCACTCGCCACCTCGTTGAAGTAATCGGCAAATGCGTCGTCTGCGTTGATCACGGCAAACCCATTGCCCGGCAGCGCGCTGTACAACGCCCCTTTGGTTTGCGCTATGCCTTCAACACTCAACATGCGTTCGAGATGGGCGGGCGCAATATTGTTCACGAGCGCGACTTCGGGCCTCGCGATCGCGGCCAGATACTGGATATCTCCCGGCTTGCCGGCGCCCATTTCGAGGACTGCGTATTCGCTGTCCGGCGGCATGGCCAGCAAGGTAAGCGGGAGCCCGATCTCATTGTTGAGATTGCCCGGATTGACGTGGGTGCGGCCGTGTCGCTTCAAGATGGATGCGACCAGAGTCTTGACCGTTGTCTTGCCATTCGAGCCGGTGATCCCCACTACGCGGGTCGGATGTTGCGCCCGCACGGCACTAGCCAGATCGCCAAGCGCCATTTGGGTCTCTGCCACCATGACCTGGGGCAAATCGACGTCCACCCGACGAGCGACCAAGGCAGCGCCCGCACCGGCGGCCGCGGCGGCCGCGACGAATGCATGCCCATCCTGATGCTCGCCTTGCAGGGCCACAAATAGCTCACCGCCCTCAATCTTGCGCGTATCGATCGCAACGCCGCGTAGGGTGACGTCGGCACCGATCAATTGTCCACGTGTCCACAAAGCGACCTCAGACGCGCGCAGGTTCAGCATCGCGCTGCTCCCAGCGCGTGCCGCGCAACTTCGGTGTCGTCGAAGGGATGCCTCTGCGCACCGATCTCCTGGTAGGGTTCATGGCCCTTGCCTGCGATGAGCACGACATCCTGCGGATTGGCCTGGCGGACCGCCCAATCGATCGCGCGTGCACGATCCCGTTCGACGTGCGCACGCTGCGGCTGACGCAGGCCCGCGCAAATCTGCGCGACGATGTGATCCGCATCCTCGCCACGGGGATTGTCATCGGTGACGACGACCACGTCGGCGAGTTGTTCGGCAATGGAAGCCATCTGCGGCCGCTTGCCCTGGTCGCGTTCACCGCCACAGCCGAACAGGCAGATCAATCGACCGGCGCAGTGTGCACGCAAACTCGTCAACGCTTGCTGCAACGCATCGGGCGTGTGTGCATAGTCAACCACGACCAGCGGGTCGCTGCCTTCGCCACCCAGGCGATTCATGCGCCCGGGGACGGGTTGCAGCTTGCCGATCGTCGAGATCAGCGCATCGAATCCGTAGCCAAGCGCGCCGAGTGTCGCGCAGACCCCCAAGAGATTCGCGACGTTGAATTGTCCGAGCAATGGCGACCTGATCCCGGCGCGTCCCCAGGGAGAGATCAGTTCAAAAGCAAGCCCATGACTGTCGAGCTGAATCGAGTCGGCACGCACGTCCGCGCCTGGCGCCAACCCATAGGTCAACGCCGTCAAGGTTGCCGGCAAGCGCGTCGCAAGGGCCGCTCCAAATGGATCATCGATATTGATTACCGCGCTGCGGAGGCCCGGCGAGGCGAAGAGGCGGGCCTTCGCCTCACCATAGGCTTCCATGCTGCCGTGAAAATCGAGGTGGTCCCGCGTCAAATTGGTAAATACGGCCAGTGTGAACAAAACCGCATTGACACGCCCCTGCTGCAGCGCGTGCGATGAGACTTCCATGGCGACGTCACTGGCACCTGCATCGCGAAAATCGGCCAACAATCGCTGCACATTCAATACGTCGGGGGTGGTTCGCTCCCCCGCCAGGATATTTCCGTGCAATCCAGCGCCGAGCGTACCGATGCTCGCTGAAGGGGTGCCCAGCAACGACCAGGCTTGCGTCAATAGCTGTACCGTCGAAGTTTTTCCGTTGGTGCCGGTAACACCCACAACGCGCAATGCTTGCGATGGCTCGCCGAAAAAGCGCGCGGCGATGGCGCCCGCGCGCTCACTCAAGCCTTCCAGCCACACGACAGGCGCAGCTTCGTTGGACGCCTCGGGTAGGGAGCGGGCTGGCGCCAGGGACTCGGCCAGAACGACCGAAGCTCCTCGCGCCAGCGCCGCCGGGGCAAACGATATGCCGTGCTGATTCGCGCCGCGCAATGCGAAGAACGCGTCTCCCGTCTGGACGGCGCGGGAATCGAGACAAACGCCGCGCACGAGGACGTCCGCGCACGCGCCGGCGTCGCGTCCGATCAATTCCGCAAGCCTCATCGCGCGCGCACTCACGGCACGCCCTCGTCGTAAAGCGTTTCGCCGTTGATCACGCCATTCGCTGCTGGCTGCACGGGGGCGCCGACCGGGTTTTCCGCGGTCCAGTTCTGAACATTGTCGGGCGAAACATCAAGCAGTCGCAGCGCGCCTTCCATGACCTTGCTGAAGGCAGGTGCCGAAACCACGCCGCCGAAATACGCGCCTTGCGGATCGTTGACGACGACAACACCAACCAGTCTTGGATTCGATGCGGGCACCATGCCGGCGAACAATGAGATGTAGCGACTTTCGTAGCCACCTGCGATGGCGCGCCGCGAAGTGCCGGTCTTTCCAGCGACACGATAGTTGCGTATGTCTGCCTTGTGCTGCGCCGTGCCCCGCGTCACGACAGTTTCCAGCATGTCGATGATCGTTCGTGCAAGCGCCGGGTCGAGCACCGCGGTATCCGGGTTCTGCGCACCTTTCACAAAAGTGGGTGGACGCAGTCTGCCGCCGTTGGCGAGCACCGAGTAGGCCTGTGCCAGCTGCATGGGTGTAACGTTCAAGCCGTATCCATAGGAAAGAGTGGCTTTTTCCAGAACACCCCATCCCTTGGCTGCAGGCAGCATGCCGGGAGACTCGCCGGGAAAACCGCTGCCAGTGCTCTCGCCAAATCCAAATCGCTTGAAAACGTCGTAAAGGTGCTCGTTGGGCAGGGTAAGCGCGATCTTGGCCGCACCGACATTGCTCGAATACGTGATCACTCCCGTTACGTCGATCAATCCTTTGTTGTGCGTGTCACGCACGATATGGCCGCCGACTGGAAAAGTGCCGGGCGTGGTATCGATCTTGGTGTCCGGTTTCCATTTTCCACTTTCCAGCGCTGCCGCAATGGTGAACGCCTTCATTGTGGAACCCGGCTCGACCACATCAGTGAGCGCGCGATTGCGGCGGCTTGCCAGCTCGCCGTTGTTGATCGCATTGGGGTTGTATGAGGGCTGATTCACGGTGGCGAGTATTTCGCCAGTCGCGACGTCCAGAACGATCATCGATCCGGACGTCGCATGGTGCTCGAGCAGCGTCGACTTGAGTTCGCGGTACGCGAGGTATTGGATGCGCCGATCGATCGACAGGGTCAGATCTCGTCCTGGCTGCGGCTCGTGCAACAGTTCCACATTTTCGACAACGTGTCCGAGCCGATCACGAATCACGCGCTTCGCTCCTGGCTTCCCGGCGAGCCATTCGTCAAACGCCAGCTCCAGCCCTTCCTGGCCGCGATCATCGATATTCGTGAAACCCAACACATGGGCGAGGACTTCGCCACTGGGATAGTAGCGGCGGAATTCACGCTGCGAACTGACGCCAGGAATTTCAAGCGCGAGGATCGCCTTGGCGTCATCCGGATTCAGGTGACGCTTCAGGTAGATGAATTCCTTGTCGGCACGCTGCGCAATCTTTTGCTGCAGACCATCGCTGTCGATGCCGAGCGCCTTGGCCAATTCGGGCACCCGATCCAGGTGCTCAACCAGTTCCTGCGGATTTGCCCAGATCGATTCCACGGGCGTGGAAACCGCCAGCGGTTCCCCATTGCGATCCAGGATCGCGCCGCGAGACACCGGAATCGGCATGTCGCGCAGGTAGCGTGCATCGCCCTGCCCCTGATAGAAATCCTTGCGCACAACCTGCAAGTCCACCGCTCGCACGATCAGGCCGGTCGAGGCCAATGCGAGCAGCATCAGCACGGTCGACATCCGCGCCTTGAGATTGACCGGTCGCGCACGCGCAGCCGCGCGCATGCCCGCAGCCGTGCTGCTGCGGCCCTGGGCATCAATGGAACTTCGGGGGACGTTGGTCATCGGATCAGCGCCGGATCACGATGATGCCGCCGGGCAGGGGCGATGCCATGCCAAGCTGGCCACGGGCAACCTGTTCGATGCGATTCGGTTCCGCCCAGGTCGACTGCTCAAGTTGCAAGCGCCCGTATTCGAAATTCATTTCGTCCCGCTCATTAGCGAGACGAGTCAATTCCACAAACAGGTTACGACTTTCGTGTCGCTGATAAACCACGGCCACCGCGCTGGCGAGATTGGCCAGCAACAACAAAGCGAACGCCACGAAGCCGACGTGCCTCATGCGGAAACTCCCGGGGCAAGTCGCTCCGCCGTCCGCAATACCGCGCTTCGCGAGCGCGGATTGCGCGCGAGTTCAGAGCTGTCGGGGAATTGCGCGGCGCCAATCGGGCGCAATGTCAGATTTACGTCGGGCGGCGGAGGCAGGCCGCGTCGTGTCGGCGGCGCCTGTGAATGTTCACGAATAAACTGTTTTACGATGCGATCTTCCAGGGAATGGAAACTGATGACGGCAAGGCGCCCGCGCTCGCGCAGACATTTTCTTGCCGACGCAAGTCCCTGCGTGAGCGCGTCGAGCTCACCGTTGACGGCGATGCGCAAAGCCTGAAAAGTCCGCGTTGCCGGATGTTTGCCGGGCTCCCGTCGACCAATCGCGCGCGCCACCAGATCAGCCAGCTGCGCAGTTGAATGAATCGGATCGGTAGCACGCCGCTCGACGATGAGGCGGGCGATTCGGCGGCTCATGCGCTCCTCGCCAAACTGAAACAGCACGTCCGCGATTTGCGTTTCGTCCGCACGCGCCAGAAATTGCGCGGCGCTCTCGCCTCGGGTCGTGTCCATACGCATGTCCAATGGGGCGTCGCCCTGGAAACTGAATCCCCGTTGCGGGTCGTCCAGTTGCGGCGATGACATTCCCAGATCGAGCAAAACACCGTCCAAGCCATCCTCCGTTTCCGACCATTGCGCCAGCGTCGCGAAACTCTCGTGGCGCACGCGCACACGATCGTCTTGCGCGAACTCTTCCAGTGCTACCGCAATCGCCAACGGGTCACGGTCCATCAGCAGCAGGCGGCCACGCGGCCCCAGACGCTGCAAAATCTCGCGCGCGTGTCCACCGCGCCCAAAAGTGCCGTCCAGATAGGTTCCATCGTCTTTCACGGCGAGCGCATCCACTGCCTGCTCCAGCATGACCGGGATGTGCTTGAGCGTTTCCTGCTTCACCGCGCTCCACCCCTTGATTGCATGTCCAGGCAACTACAACTTCAGTTCGAGCATCGCGTCACTGATCTCGTCTTCGCTGATGGTCTGGCGAATCTTCGCCAGATGCGCCAGCTCGCTCCACAATTCAAATTTGTTGCCCATCCCGAGAAGCACCGCTTTTTTCTCGATACCGGCCGCACTCCGTTGGCTCGCAGGCAGCAGGATGCGGCCGCTACCATCCGGCTCGACGTGCGCTGCCGCGCCCACGAGCTTCATCTGCAAACTGCGATGCACTGCCTTGACGGCAGGCAACACATTCACTTGATCCCTAACTTTTTCCCACTCGCCCAACGGAAACATCCATAGACATCCATGCTCGAATGGGTTGTAGGTCAAGACGAGGCGGCCAGCACTGGCTCCGGCAATCAGATCCCGATAGGCCGTCGGCACTGCCAGCCGGCCCTTGTCGTCGATCGTGATGGCGGTTTCGCCCTGAAACATGCCGCACCTAGCCTCCCCACGAAATCCCACAATTTCACACCTCGACCCACAGTAGTCGCGGTCCGTGAGACTGTCAAGGAAATTTTCCGTTACGGATCAAGGGACTTGTGACATTCTGCGGGCAAATTTCAGGCAATTTCGAGAAATAGTCAAAAACCGTTTGAATTACAACGGATTTTGATCAGAGTCACGTCGTCTCGTGAGAATTTTGCAGAAAGAAAGCTCAGATTCAGGGCCAAACGAGCGCATGCCGCCCTCCCAATCAAGAGAAGGACGGCATGCGGCACGAAAGAGCGGGAGTCAGCCTGTAAGCCGGGTCCTGTACCTCCTTGCGGAAGCGACAGTCATTCCTCTAGGCCTGACGTCGCCGTCAGGCTCAAGCGACCAACCCGGGAGCGACGCGGGCAACGTCATGGCTCCCCTATTCGGTCTTGCTCCAGGTGGGGTTTACCGTGCCATGCGGCGTTGACCCCGCACGCGGTGCGCTCTTACCGCACCGTTTCACCCTTACCACGCATGCCTTGCGGCATCGTTCGGCGGTTTGCTTTCTGTTGCACTGGCCGTCGGCTCGCGCCGCCCAGGCGTTACCTGGCACCTTGCCCTATGGAGCCCGGACTTTCCTCGCCGCATTTCTGCGCCGCGACTGTCCGGCTGACTCCCGTTTCCATTGTAGCCCAGCGGCGCGCGCAACGGCAGCGCATTTTTTCGCCACTCGACATCGAATATCACATTCAGTCTTTATCCATTTCTACATATAGCCAAAAAACTTCGGGAGTCACGCTTCATACAGCGCCTTGCGCGGCGCTCCGCTGATCGCCGAAGCCAGCTTCGCCGCGCGCGCCGGAGGCAATTCCTCGCGCAGCAACGCATACAGACGCCTCCCTTCAAGCAAGCGTGCATCTTCCTGCTCCGGACAACCCGCAATAAGCAATACGAACTCACCGCGCTCCTGATTGGGATCGGCAACAACGCGGGCGATTACCTCTTCAAGCGTCCCATCGAGCACAGTTTCGAACAGCTTGGTCAATTCCCGCGCCAGTACCGCATGCCGTGAAGGGCCAAAGGCACTGGCCATGTCGACGAGGCATTCGCGAACCCGGTGACTCGATTCGTAATACACCGTGGTGCGATTTTCAGCGGCGAGTTCCGTCAGGCGCGCTTGACGTGCCGCCGCCTTGCTCGGCAGGAATCCTTCGAAAACGAAGCGATCGCTGGGCAGACCCGCGATCGACAATGCCGCGATAGCGGCACACGCGCCCGGCACGGCGGACACGGTCACTCCGGCCGCTCGCGCTGCGCGCACCAAGCGAAATCCAGGATCACTGACCAGCGGCGTGCCAGCATCGGAAATCAGTGCAACCTCGATACCCTCGTCGCACATGCGCGACACCAGCTTATCCGCCGTCTCGCGTTCGTTGTGCTCGTGCAAAGCCATCATGCGTGTCGCGATGCCAAAGCGCGCCAGCAGCGGCGCACTATGTCGCGTGTCTTCTGCAGCGATCAGCTCCACACGCTTGAGCACGTCTTGCGCGCGTGGGGAAAAGTCATCGAGATTGCCGATCGGTGTCGCCACCACCCACAAGCGGCCCCGCGATTGCGTCGGCATAGGTTTTCGATCTCCACGATGGTGCGACGCGGGTGCGGCGGCACTATCCGCTATTATCGACCAACTGCTCCACGCACCGGATGAATCCATGCTCCAGATCACCCACCGTCGCCCGCTGCTGGTTGTTCTCATGCTCCTGCTGGCTGCGATCAGCGGTTGCGCAACGATGGATGGCGCGGGGACGCTCCCGGACCAGCAGGCCACCAATGCGGAGGAACAATTCCAGCGTGGCGAATTCCGGCCAGCGGCGCAGACGTTCCTGGCACTTGCGCAAGCCAACTCGGGTGGTCGCAATCACTATCGCTTGCGCGCAGCAGAATCGTTGCGGGAAGAAGGTGACCTGCCGGCGTCCGAAGCGGCCCTGGAAGGCGTGAAACGCAAGCGCCTCACCAACGACGAAGCTCTGCGCTTCGATATGCTCGATGCCGAATTCGCACTGGCACACCACGAGGCCGCACGTGCCTTGTCATTGCTAGCAATGCCCTCCGGTCAACTCTCGCCTGCACTCGAAACGCGTCGGCTCGAACTGTCGGCTCGCGCGCAGGCGGACAGCGGCGATGCGTATGCGGCGGCGCGCACGCGGGCGGCGCTCGACCCCAGCTTGAGTGGCCCGGATCGAGAGCAGAATCGCGGGCAGATTGTTGATACGCTGGCTGCGCTCGATGCGTCGGATTTGAAACAGCGCGCTGCCGGTCTGCCAGCGTCTGATCCGCTACGCCCGTGGATCGAACGTGCACTGCGCAAACAGGGTCAAAGCCTGCCGCTGGCAACCCTGCGGCCGAGTCGTCCGGTCGGCACGCTGCAGCCGGGAACGAGCGAGTCCTGGTCACGCGAAGGGTATACCGCGTCGCGTCGAATCGCCTTGTTGCTGCCGGCGGCGGGTGCATTGAAAACAGCCGCTGCAGCCATTCGCGATGGATTTCTCGCTGCGTATTTCAACGATCGTAGCGATGGCGTCCAACGCGGCGAAGTCAAAACTTACGATAGTGGAACCAGTCCCGAGGACGCACTCAATGCTTACAAGCGGGCCGTGGCCGAAGGCGCCGACCGGATCGTCGGCCCTTTGTCGCGCGAAGCAGTCGGTCTGCTGTTCGAGCAAGGTCGCCTCGACGTACCCGTACTCGCTCTGAACCAGGCTGACTCAGGCGTGACGCCTCCACCGGGCAGTATCGCGTTTGGCTTGCTGCCGGATGCCGAGGGTGCCCAAGCCGCGGAACACCTGATTGAACTCGGTCTGCGCGAGGCTGCCGTCATCGCAGCCACGGACGATTGGGCTGAGCGTGCCTCGCTCGCGTTCCGCGTGCAGTACGAAAGTCTCGGCGGCGCCATCGTCGGTGAAGCGCGAATCAAGGACAGCGAGGTCAACTACGCAGCGGCGATCCGGCAGGCTGCAGGAAATTTCCAGCATGCGACCGGTACTGCCGTTTTCATCAGCATGCGCCCACAGCAGGCGCGCTTGCTGATGCCCCAATTCAAATTGGCCGGGCTATCCCTGCCGGTGTATGGAAGTTCCCATGTATACGCCGGCAGCGTCAATCCGGGCCTCGACCGCGATCTCGACGGTCTGGAGTTTTGCGATTCGCCGTGGTTGCTCGATGCGAGCGCTGGCTTGCCGCGGCGTGACGACCTGGCGCGCTCGATCGAGTCGGCGCGCGGATCTGGCGCACGTTTGTTCGCACTGGGAATGGATGCGTACGCGCTGCTTCCCTACATGGAATGGCTCGGCACACACTCGGACAGCTATTTGCCCGGGGCGACCGGACAACTCGCTTCGGACAGTTTCGGTCGCGTACGTCGTTTGCTGACCTGGGCGCGGTTCGACAACGGCGTGGCGCATCCGGCGGCAGGTGGCCTGTCTTTTTCCAACGGCAACGCGCCCTGACCCCGTGCGTACCACTGGCGCCTATTGGGAAGACGCCGCGCAGGCGCAACTTCAGCGTGCCGGGCTCATTCTTGTCGCAAGAAACTGGCAATGCCGGCACGGCGAACTGGATTTGATCATGCGCGATGGAGAGTCCCTGGTGTTCGTTGAAGTGCGCTATCGCGGCGATGTGGCACATGGCGACGGCAGCGCATCGGTCGGCCCCGCCAAGCAGGCCAAATTGATTCGTGCGGCGGAGCAATATCTTGCCTCGCACCCGCCACTCGCGCGCCTGCCTTGCCGTTTTGATGTGATCGCCTACGATCGCAACGCGGGCGATGGCAACTGGCTACGCAACGCTTTCGATGCCTACTGACGGAACCCGAATGCACAAATTTGCCAAAATGTGGATTTTGTCACTCATCGCCTTGCCATTGCTGAGCGGCTGCCTGGCGGCCGTGATTGGTGGTGCTGCCGCGGGCGCAGGCCACGACAGGCGCAGTTTCAGGACGGTACTCGACGACCGCAACATCCAGATGTCCGCCTACGACAATTTCAACAAGGACAAGGAACTGGCCTTGAAGAACAATGTCGGCATCGTGGTTTACAACGGTGTGATGCTGCTCGTCGGGGAAGTCCGCAACGCCGAATTGCGCCAGCGGGCTGAAAGCCGCGTCGGAGGCTTCTCGAATCTGCGCAAAATCGTCAATGAGATCGACATTCGCGAACCGGAAGGCTTTTGGTCGAATCGACGTGACAACACGATCACTGCCCACGTGAAGACCGCGACGCTCGACATCATCGACTTGCCGGATTTCGACCCTACCCGCGTGAACATCACGACCGCGCACCGCACGGTATACCTGATGGGCTTGCTCAGCCATGAGGAAGCCGAGAGGGTCGCCGACATCGCGCGCAATGTCGCCGGTGTGGAAAAAGTGGTGCGCGTTCTCGAATACAACGACTGAACCAGTCGTGCCTCTGCCCCCGGGATTCGTCGAGCGACTGGGCAATATTTTTGCCGGAGCCTCGCTCAGTATCGACCTGGCCGAGCGCCTGACCTATGGCTATGACAATTCGCGAATCGAGGCGTCGGCGGACGCCGTCGTCTTCCCCGTCGAGCACGACCAAGTCGTCGCTCTGGTGGTGGCATGTCGAGAGCGATGCGTTCCGCTGACAGCGCGAGGACGCGGCACAAACACAACCGGCGCGACGGTTCCGATCGCGGGTGGCGTCATCGTTTCGTTCGAGCGCATGCGCCGCATTGTGAATATTAATACTGACAATCGAACTGCCGTGGTCGAACCCGGCGTACTGAATGCGGACCTGCAGACGGCGCTGGCACCGCTGGGATTTTTCTGGCCGCCCGATCCCAGTTCGGCCTCGTTTTGCACTATTGGCGGAAATCTCGCGTGCAATGCGGCAGGGCCGCGCGCGGTAAAGTACGGTTCAGCGCGAGAGAACACGCTCGGCCTTCGGGCGGTGGCCGGCACTGGAGAGGAATTCAGATCGGGCTTTTGCACCAGCAAGGGCGCCATGGGCTACGACCTGACCCGGCTGCTGATTGGCGCCGAGGGAACGCTCGCGCTGATCACCGAAGCGACCCTGAAGCTGACGCCGCTGCCCAGCGCGAAACGCACCATGCGCGCTACATTTTCCGATATCCATAATGCCGCATCTGCTGTGGCGCGCATCATGGCGCAGCCGGTAACGCCCTGCGCGCTGGAATTTCTGGATGACGAAGCGCTGCGGCTGGCGCGCCTGCATGCGGGCAGTGTCATCCCGCAGGCTGGCGCAATGCTTTTGATCGAAGTCGATGGGGAGCCTGAGTCATTGCCGTTTTCCTGTGCCGCAATCGAAAATGCCGCGCGCGGACCCGGCTTGCTCGATTGGCACGAAGCGGCGGACGCACAGGAGACAGCGCAGCTGTGGATCGCGCGCAAGGCGCTATCACCTGCCTTGCGCAATATTGCTCCAATGAAGATCAACGAAGACGTGGTGGTACCCGTGAGTCGTCTCCCGGAATTGATCGTTGGTCTACGCGGAATTTCGGACAAGTATTCCATTCCCATCGTAAATTTCGGACACGCAGGGAACGGAAATATTCACGTCAACCTGCTTTACAGACCCGAGGATCCGCAACAGGCCAGCAACGCTCCGGACTGTCTGTCTGCTGTTTTCGATCTCGTCCTTTCCCTTGATGGCATTTTGTCCGGAGAACACGGCATCGGCATGGCAAAAAGAGAGTTCCTGCCGAGAGCACTTGATCCGGTCAGTCTGGATCTCATGCACCGGATCAAGGCGCAGTTCGACCCACAAGGTATCCTCAATCCAGATAAGCTGCTGCCGGCACGCATTTAGAGCATATCGGCCGATATGGTCATCGTGATTCGCACCGTCGCAATGGTTGGTATTCACCGAGGAGTTCATGATGAGAAATGTAAATCTTGCGGGAATCTTCCTTTTGTTGGCCTTGACCGGAGCACAAGCTGCCGAACCCGAGGAACCGACGTTGCCGGCCATGAAGAGCGCACGCGCATGGCTTGAGACGATCGACAACGGCAAACTGGAAGATGCCTGGAATTCGGCGACGGACGCCCTCCATGCGAAAACGGATCTGGCCCGATGGAGTTCGGATGTCACGAAGCGGCGCGGGACCGGTACGGTCAAATGCCGCCGCGGCCTGGACTTCGAGCTGTTTAGCGATCCCGACCATGTGGATGCGATTTTCGTCACGCAGTTCGTGGATGGAAGGGTAATCGGCGAGCGCGTCGGCGTGGCCGACGACGAACACGAGGTGTCGCACGTCATCAGTTACAAAGTCACGCCGGCACCGAAGGGTCAATCAGCGCCTTGCGGTCCTTGAGTCTCAGTCCAGATCGGCTCGCGATTTGATTCGAAGCAGGATCGCGGATGAGTTCGGTCAGGTCGACGGTCGCGCGGCGCCAAATCACTGGCGCGGATTTCGGCCGCTCGGCTGGCTCGGATCGCTTACGCCACCATGGCCTTGCCACTCGGGCTGATTCCGGTCGTTGTCATTCTGGGTCAGTGCCCCGGTTGGACTAGCAATACCGACTCAGCACGTGCATCACCAAGGCAGCCATCAATCCCGCAATGGCATCGTCAAGCATGACTCCGAGACCGCCGTGGATACGGCGGTCCGCCCAGGAAACCGGCCATGGCTTAATAATATCGAACAGGCGAAACAGGACAAATCCGACGGCGACCCAATACCACTGCGGTGGCGCCAGCAGCAATGCCAGCCATTGTCCGACGAATTCATCGATGACGATGAAACCTGGATCGGATAGCTTCAGTCGGTCGATGGTTCGTGCTGATGCGTAGACCCCGATGGCGAAGGTGACGGCGATGACCGCGAGGTACGCCGGCACCGAGAGCGTGCGCAAGTATAGAAAGGGAATCAGTGCGGTCAGTGAACCGACGGTTCCGGGCGCATACGGCGACAAACCCGATCCGAAGCCGGTGGCCAGCCATCCCGACGGATGGGCCAGAATTGCGCGAACTTGCTCCCGGGTAAGCTTCACGGGGAGAAATGTTCCCAACCGGACTTTTCCACCGCTATGGCACGACCCGTCGCATCAGATACTCGCACGCCGCTGCCTTTTACGATCCTGCCGATCACGGTCGCGGCTATTCCGGTTGAGTGCAGCCTGTGCAAGATCTCCGAGTGGGACGACTCCGGAAGAGTGAAACACAGCTCGTAGTCGTCGCCACCGTGCAATTGCAAGGACAGGTGCGATTCGTCTCCTGTGAAACCACGCAACTGCGCAGAGGACGGCAAGGCCGCACTATTGATCTCCGCGCCGACCTGGCTGCGGTAACAGATATGTCCCAGATCGGCGATCAAACCATCGGAAATGTCGATGCAGGCAGTCGCACAACCGCGCAGCGCAAGTCCCGCGTCGACGCGAGGCACGGGGCGGTTCAAACGATCCAACAAAGTGCGGGACTCGTCATCCGATTGCCCTTGCTCGGCAAGAGAGATACGCAAGCCAGCAGCGGCATCGCCGAGCGTGCCGGTCACGCAGACGACATCGCCCACGCAGGCACCGTCGCGTCGCAATGCCATCCCGACCTCGACGAACCCATGGACGGTGACGCTGATGGTCAATGGCCCCCTCGTCGTATCGCCGCCAACCAACGCCAGACCAAACTGGCGGGCTAGAGCAGCAAAACCGTCGGCGTAAGCCGCTACCCATGCCTGATCCGCAACGGGCATCGCCAGACCCAGCGTCGCCCACGCTGGCGTTGCCCCCATGGCAGCCAGGTCGGAAAGATTGACCGCGAGCGACTTCCAGCCCACATCAAAGGGTTTTGTCGCTTCGGGGAAATGTACACCCGCAACCATCATGTCGGTGCAGACCACCAGTTCCGCGCCTGCCGGCACCACCACGAGGGCGGCATCGTCGCCGATGCCGAGGCGCACATCGTCGCGTTCTACCGCGGTACGTTCGCGGATCAATTCGATCAGCGCGAATTCGGCCACCGATCGCGGCTCTCAGCGCCCGCGGTATTCGGAGGCACGCCAACGCGCGGCGAGCTTGTCCAGCACGCCATTCACATAGGTGTGCCCGTGATCGGCACCGAATCGCTTGGTGGTCTCGATCGCTTCGTTGATGATCACGCGGTAAGGCACGTCATGCCGGTGTTTGAGCTCGTAGGCGCCGAGCCGCAGCGCAGCGCGCTCGATCGGGTCCACCTGCGCCACTTCACGATCCAGGAACGGTTGCAGGCCCGCATCGATCTCCGCGCAATGCGTGTCCACACCGCGCAGCAGGTCCTCGAAGTACTCGAGGTCGGCAATCTCCATGTCCTGCTCGTTACGGAATTGCTCGATCACAGCACCCATCGCGCTGCCGCTCAATTGCCACGCGTACAGGGCCTGCAATGCCCGACGGCGCGCACGCGAGCGGGCGGCAAGATCAACTCCATCGGGTCGACGTGACTGGCTCACAACTTTCTCCACAAATCTGCCATTTCCATAGCGGCCATCGCCACTTCCTCACCCTTGTTGCCATGCGCGCCGCCGGATCGCGCCACGGCATCCGCGTGCAGCTCGACCGCTAGCACCCCGTTCAACACGGGTAGGCGATAGTCGATCGCAACGCGCATCAATCCCTCCGCGCAACCGTCCGCCACCTGCTCGAAGTGGCGCGTGTCACCGCGCACGACGCAACCGAAGGCAAGTATTGCCACGTGCTTGCCCGCAGCGGCCAATTGGGCGGCCAGCACCGGAAGCTCCCACGCACCAGGCACGCGGAGCACGTCCACGCTGTCGGCATGGACGCCATGCGCCTTCAATACCGTTTCCGCACTGGAAACCAGAGCGTCAACAATCGTCGGGTTCCAGCGGCTTGCGATGATCGCGAAGCGGCTGTCGGGCGTGATGCGAAGATCACCGGAGGTCTGCGGCATGGTGAAGTCGGGAGACGGCAAGGGAGATCGTTATTCTAACCCACCCCGACCCGAGCACCGCGGAGCCGAACCTGAAGCCATGCAGAGGTGATCAACGACCGCAGCCCTTGGGGGTCAGCCGGATTCGTGGCCAACGACTTCCAGGCCGAAGCCCGCGAGCCCGACCAGACGGCGCGCCGTACCCAGCACCAGCAGTCGGCGTACCCCGAGGTCCGCCAGAATCTGTGCGCCCAGGCCATGCCGGCGCCATTCCTGCACCGCAGCTGCCTTACCGCCTTCGCGTGGCTTGCGCGTCAAGCGGTCAAGTACGGCATCGGTCTCGTCCGGTTCCGACAGCACCAGCACCACACCGCGATCTGCCGCAGCAACGCGCCGCAACGCGGCAGTCACAGTGAGGCCGAGGTCATCGCGAATCAGATGCAGCACATCGGACAAGGTGTTGCGCACGTGGACGCGAGTCAACACGGGGGTGCCGTCGTCGATCGTTCCTCGCACAAGTGCAAATTGCAGTGTTTTTTGCAGGACATCGCGGTAGGCCACCAAGCGGAACGCGCCGAATTCCGTCTCGACATTTTCATCGTGAATGCGCTCGACGGTCTTTTCTGTTTCCAGGCGATAGCGGATCAGGTCGGCGATGCTGCCAATGCGCAAACCGTGCTTTGTGGCGAACGCTTCCAGTTCCGCACGCCGCGCCATCGTGCCATCGTCGTGCAGCACTTCAACCAGCACACCGGCGGGTTCCAGACCTGCCAGCGCCGCAAGGTCACTGGCAGCTTCGGTGTGACCAGCGCGCGTCAGTACGCCGCCCGGCTGGGCGGTCAGGGGAAAGATGTGTCCAGGCTGGGCCAAGTCCTGCGCTCGCGCATCGGCTCGCACCGCAGTGCGAATCGTATGCGCGCGATCGTACGCGGAGATTCCGGTGGTCACCCCCTCCGCCGCTTCGATGGAGACGGTGAAATTGGTGTGGTGCGACGACGTATTGTCGACCACCATCGGTTTGAGCCCGAGCTGCCGGCAACGGGCCTGGGTCAACGACAGGCAAACCAGGCCGCGCGCCTCGCGCACCATGAAATTGACGTCTTCCGGCCGCACTTTCTCCGCGGCCATGATGACGTCGCCCTCGTTTTCGCGATCCTCATCGTCAAGGATGACGACCATCCGCCCTGCGCGGATGTCGTCAATGATATCGGGGATGCAATCGAACGGCATGAAGGAACTCTCGGGAATCGGGATTCGGGATTCGGGAATTGTTTCCGGACAGTCGGTTTTTCCGGAATGTCCTTACTCCACTATCAGTATTCTACTCATTGTCGATTTCGCCCTTGGAAAACAGGCGCTCTGCGTAGCGGGCCATCATGTCGACTTCGATATTCACGTCATCACCGACCGCGCAATCGGACATGGTCGTCTTCTCCATCGTGTGCGGAATGAGGTTTACCCCGAAGCGCGAACCACGCACCGCATTGACCGTCAGACTGATTCCGTTGATTGCAATCGAACCCTTCGCGGCGATGTAGCGCGCCAGCGCCGGCGGCACGTCAAATTCCCAGCGCTGCGAACGCGCGTCATCCTGGACAGAAACCACCTGCCCCACCCCATCGACATGCCCTGAAACGAGATGTCCGCCAAGACGATCTGCCAGGCGCAGTGCTTTTTCCAGATTGACTCGATCACCCGCCCGCCGCAGACCCAACGTGGTACAGGCCAGTGTTTCGGTGGAGACGTCCGCGGAAAAAACCTGCCCACCGAAGGCGATCGCAGTCAGGCAAACGCCAGAGACGGCAATACTGTCGCCAATGGCGACATCCGCCAAATCGAGCTCGCCCACGTCGATGGTCAATCGCGTGTCACCACCAACCGATGTTGTCGACACGATGCTGCCGACTGCTGCAATGATTCCGGTAAACATGTTGTTAATACTTATATTATAATACAATAATTATGAAACAATCAGCGCGATCACGCTGCTCGCAGCAGCAGGCGCAAATCGCCACCCACCTGCCGCTGATCCGCGATGCGCAGTCCCCAGCGTTCGTCCATATTCGTCAGCGAAGGCAAATTCAGCAGCGCCTGCCCTGCATCACCCAGGATGATCGGTGCAACGTACAACACCAATTCATCGACCAGACCTGCAGCGAACAGGGAGCCCCCTAGCCTGCCACCGCATTCGACCTGGACTTCATTGATGCCCCGCTCCGCAAGCATTGCCAGCATCGACTTCAGATCGATGTAGCGCCCGATTGTCGCCACTTCGACCTGTTCCACCGCGGCGTATCCGGGATGTGTACAACGCGCGTTGGCACCATGCACGATCAGGGTTGGGGCCGAACCATCCAGCAATGCGTAACCCGGCGCCAGTGCATCCAGGCGGCTGTCGAGCACAACTCTGAGCGGATCCTTGTGCGAGGGTCCCGCTGGCCATCGAACCGTCAGGCGCGGATTGTCCAGCCGAGCAGTCCCACTGCCCGTCAGGATTGCGTCGCTGCGCGCGCGCCAACGCTGCACGTCGGCGCGCGCGGCCGCGCCGGTGATCCATTGCGACTGCCCATTTGCCAGCGCGATACGTCCATCGAGGCTTTGAGCCAGCTTGAGGCGCAGCCATGGCCTTCCCCGCTCGATCCGGCTGAAGAAGCCGCGATTCAGGTCCCGCGCTGCTTCGTGCATCAAGCCGCATTCAACCGCAATCCCAGCGGCGCGCAGCCGCGCCAAACCGGCACCGTCCACTTGTGGAAATGGATCTTCGGCCGCGACCACAACCCGGACGACGCCAGCGGCGATCAGGGCATCGGCACACGGCGGCGTGCGTCCGTGGTGAGCGCACGGCTCCAAGCTAACGTACGCCGTCGCGCCATTTGCGGCGGAACCCGCCGCGGTGAGCGCCAGCGCTTCGGCGTGCGGCTCACCAGCACGCTGATGCCAGGCCTCCGCGACGATGGTCCCTTGTTGCGCAATGATGCAGCCCACGCGTGGATTGGGCGCGGTGGTGTACAGGCCGCGTTCTGCCAGGCGCAGAGCGCGCGCCATCATCGCGTGATCCGTTGCGCTGAATGTGTTCATCGCGTTCATCGACGCTGCAATTCCCCACCGCAAGGGAGGGCGCCAGCGTCGGCGCGATCAGCCGACGGCCAAAAATTTAGGGCACATGTGAACAAAGACGGCACCGTGCGCTCAGGACTTTTTCCGCGTCGGCATCGGCACTTCACCCAGCAAGGGCAATTGCAGCCCTTCCAGCGCGGGAAGGTCGCGCTCAAGCTTTTCGATTTCCTCACGAAATGCCTGCACGTCCTCGAAACGCCGGTATACCGAGGCAAACCGCACGTAAGCGACGGAATCAATCCGGCGCAGTTCTTCCATGACCCATTCGCCGATTCGTCTCGAGACCACTTCGCGCTCGTTGATCTGGCGAAGATTGCGCACGACGTTGCGGACGACATCGTCTACCGCATCACTGGAGACGGGTCTCTTCTGCAAGGCTCGCTCGACACCAACGCGCAGCTTTCGCTCATCGAATGCTTCGCGTCGGCCATCACTCTTGACGATCGCGGGCAGCTTGATTTCGGCCGTCTCAAACGTGTTGAAGCGCTCGCCGCAAACCGGGCACTCGCGCCGACGTCGGACCGTTGTGCCGTCTTCCGCCAAACGCGAGTCGATCACCCGGGTGTCTTCGTGCTGGCAGAAAGGGCAATGCATCAATAATCGCAAACCGCGTGGCAGGAATCACGAAAGTCCACCAGTGATGCGCAGTGCGCAGGATGGTTGGATCCTTTCGGGCGCGACGGAACGAACGTGACGGGAGCACCGGGATGCTGTACCGCCAGGATTCCGCCCGTTCGCTTTTCAGGACTTGCCTTCATGTGCACTTCCGCATTGCCGCCATCAACCATACACCGGCAGACGCCGGCATTGGGCGGTTACGGCATCGCGCACCCGTGCAAGTACCGCTTCGTCGGTGGGCGAATCCAGTACATCGCAAATCCAGTTGGCAAGGTCGGTACAATCACTTTCCGTATACCCGCGTGTCGTCACTGCCGGCGTGCCGATGCGCAACCCGGAGGTCACAAACGGGGAGCGCGGGTCATTTGGCACCGCATTCTTGTTGACCGTGATATGCGCCTTGCCCAGCGCAGCTTCGGCATCCTTGCCCGTCACATCGCGACCGATCAGGTCGATCAGCATCAGGTGATTCTCGGTGCCGCCGGAAACTATGCGATAGCCGCGCTGCATCAACGTGGCTGCCATGGCCTTGGCATTCTTGACGACCTGTTGCTGATACCGGGTGAAGTCCGGCTCGAGCGCTTCCTTGAACGCGACGGCCTTTGCCGCGATCACGTGCATCAATGGTCCGCCCTGGGTTCCCGGGAACACCATGGATTGTATCTTTTTCTCAATTTCCTCATTTGCTTTCGCAAGAATGATGCCGCCGCGCGGGCCGCGCAGGGTCTTGTGCGTTGTTGACGTCACGATATCCGCGTGCGGCAGCGGATTCGGGTAGACGCCGGCAGCCACGAGGCCAGCCACATGCGCCATGTCGACGAAGAAATAGGCGCCGACGGACTTCGCAATCGCTGCCATCCGCTCCCAGTCGACAATTTGCGAGTAAGCGCTGAATCCCCCGACCAGCATTCGCGGCCGATGCTCAGTCGCCAGACGCTGGATTTCGTCGTAGTCCAGCAGGCCGGTCGCAGTGTCGATTCCGTACTGCACGGCGTTGAATATCTTGCCGCTGAAGTTGACCTTTGCGCCGTGGGTCAGATGCCCGCCATGCGCCAGGCTCATGCCGAGGATCGTATCGCCGGGATTGATGAGCGCCAGATAGACCGCCGCGTTGGCCTGCGAACCCGAGTGCGGCTGCACGTTGGCGTAGTCGGCGCCAAACAATCGCTTGACGCGCTGGATTGCGAGCTTTTCTGCAATATCCACAAATTCGCAACCGCCGTAATAGCGCTTGCCGGGATACCCTTCGGCATACTTGTTGGTCAGGACCGTGCCCTGCGCTTCCAGAACGCGCGGACTGGCGTAGTTTTCCGACGCGATGAGCTCGACATGGTCTTCCTGTCGCTGAAGCTCCGAGGCAATGGCTAGTGCCAACTCGTCGTCGTAGCCGGCGATCTGCAGATTCTTGGCAAACATCGAGTAGCTCCGCGGGCAGGGAATCGTGCAAGTTTAACGGTTTTGGCCCACCAGCTCCCACTGCATAAGGAATTGGCGCCGGCGACTCGGCCCCTCGTTCGGCACGTGTGCGGCTGGGTGAGTCAACGCACTGGCTTGTAGGGGCCCGCTTCGAGGATAATTGGCGGCTAGGCCACCGATCCGTGTGCGTTCGATGCAGAACGCCGGTCGGGACGCGCGCAATACGCCACGGAGTGTCATCGCATGCAGTACATTTACACCATGATCGGGGTGAGCAAGGTCGTGCCCCCGAAGCGCGAGATCATCAAGGATATCTCGCTGTCGTTCTTCCCCGGTGCCAAGATCGGATTACTCGGCCTCAACGGCTCCGGCAAGTCCACGGTTCTGCGCATCATGGCGGGCGTCGACACGGACTTCAACGGCGAAGCCCGGCCTCAGCCGGACCTGAAAATCGGCTATCTGCCGCAGGAACCGCAGTTGGACCCGACGAAAACAGTCCGCGAGTGCGTCGAGGAAGGCGTCGCCGAGATCCTGCACGCGCAACAGCGCCTGGACGAGGTCTATGCGGCGTACGGTGAAGAGGGCGCCGATTTTGACAAGCTGGCCTCCGAACAGCAGCGCTTGGAGAACATCCTGGCTGTCACGGACGCCCATACGCTGGAACGCCAGCTCGAAGTCGCGGCTGATGCCCTGCGCCTGCCCGAGTGGGACGCCATCGTCGCCACCTTGTCCGGTGGAGAGAAGCGGCGCGTGGCATTGTGCCGTCTGCTGCTATCCAAGCCGGACATGCTGCTGCTCGACGAACCGACCAACCATCTGGACGCCGAATCCGTCGAATGGCTGGAACAGTTCCTGGCTGACTTCCCCGGCACCGTCGTCGCGGTGACCCATGACCGTTATTTTCTGGACAATGCGGCAGAGTGGATCCTGGAACTGGATCGCGGCCGGGGAATTCCCTGGAAGGGCAACTACTCGTCGTGGCTGGAGCAGAAAGACGATCGATTGAAGCAGGAAGAGGCGTCGGAGAAATCGCGACAGAAGGCAATCCAGCGCGAACTCGAATGGGTGCGCCAGGGTTCGAAGGGTCGCCAGTCGAAAGGCAAGGCACGACTGAATCGTTTCGAAGAATTGAACTCCGTCGAGTACCAGGCACGCAACGAGACCAACGAAATCTATATCCCGCCGGGCGAAAGGCTTGGCGACATGGTCATGGAGTTCAAGCACGTGTCGAAGGCGTTTGGTGATCGCCTGCTGATCGACGATCTTTCGTTTCGCGTGCCGCCGGGCGCCATCGTCGGCATCATCGGTCCGAACGGCGCCGGCAAATCAACTTTCTTCAAGATGATCACGGGGCGGGAGAAGCCGGACAGCGGCGAAATCGTCGTCGGCTCAACGGTGCAGATGGCCTACGTCGATCAGTCACGCGATACGCTGGATGGCAGCAAGAACGTCTGGCAGGAAGTATCCGGTGGCGCTGACATGATTACCGTTGGCAAGTATCAGACACCGTCGCGCGCCTACATTGGTCGCTTCAATTTCAAAGGTGCCGATCAGCAGAAGCTGGTCGGATCGCTGTCCGGTGGCGAACGCGGTCGGCTGCATCTGGCAAAAACCTTGATGCAGGGCGCCAACGTGCTGCTGCTCGACGAACCATCCAACGACCTGGATGTGGAAACGCTGCGCGCGCTGGAAGACGCCATCCTGGAATTTCCGGGTTGTGCGATGGTGATTTCGCATGACCGCTGGTTCATGGATCGCATCGCGACGCACATTCTTGCCTTCGAAGGAGATTCCCATGTGGAATTCTTTACTGGCAACTATCGCGAATACGAAGAAGACAAGAAGCGCAGGCTCGGCGACGATGCGGCGAAACCGCACCGTGTGCGCTACAAGAAGTTGGCCTGATTTCCTACCGGAGCCCGCGAATGACCTTCATGCGGCAGCTCGCCAGCGCGTGGCAGCGTAACAATTCGCTGCTGTGTGTCGGTCTGGATCCGCAGCCCGCGAAGTTTCCGCCCGGGCTGGCCGGCAACGCCGATGCGATTCTCGCGTTCAACTGCGCGATCGTCGACGCTACGGCGGATCTGGTCTGCTGCTACAAACCGCAGATCGCGCACTTTGCCGCTTGCGGCGCCGAAGACGCACTGGCCGCAACAATTGCCTATATCCACAAGCGGTATCCTTTGGTTCCGGTAATTTTGGACGCCAAGCGTGGCGATATCGGCAGTACCGCCGAGCACTACGCCGAGGAAGCGTTTGACCGCTACGGTGCCGACGCCGTTACGGTCAATCCTTATCTGGGGCGTGACTCGGTCGAACCCTTCCTGCGGCGTGCCGACAAGGGCGTGGTGGTCCTCTGCCGAACCTCGAATCCCGGAGCACGGGACTTGCAGGACCTGGACGTGTCGGGCCGACCGTTGTACGAGCATGTGGCGGCTACGGTTGCGCAGGAATGGAACGGCAACGGCAATTGCATGCTCGTGGTCGGCGCAACTTACCCGGCCGAACTTGCTGCCGTGCGTCGCCTGGTGGGAGACATGCCGCTGCTGGTGCCGGGAGTCGGCGCACAGGGTGCGGATGTGGCCCTCGCGGTGCGGAATGGCAAAACCTCGCGCGGTGACGGATTGCTCATCAGCGTGTCGCGCGCGGTTATTCAGTCGAGCACCGGCGACGATTTCGCGGAAGCCGCGCGCGATGCCGCGCTGAACTTGCGCGACGAAATCAATCGCTGGCGCTAGGGCCAGCCTGCACACGCGGGTTGCGCGCACGCCAGCCACGCCACACCCGTACGGGAACTCCAAGCCCGAAGTGCAGCCACAGGCCGATCCATACCAACGCACGCAGCGCCGGATTGCGCGCCGCCGGGTCGAACCGCCGGAACCAGCGCCACATGCCGCGATGCTTGTGCCAGGCAACAAAGACTGGCCGGTGCCGGCTCGATCCTCCCTTGGAATGCACGACAGAAATGTCGCCCGCGTAGAGCACCTGCAGACCCAGATCGCGTGCGCGCCGGCATATATCCAGATCTTCGCAATGTAAGAAATAGGCCTCGTCGAAGCCGGCCAGGCGCGCGTAAGTCTGGCGGGACATCGCCATCACCGCGCCGGAAACCGCATCGACGCGATCCAGTTTTGTCGAGTCCTGCGTATCGTCCAGAGTGACCCCGGCTAGCGTGGGCCAGCGCCGTTGCCAGCGGTCCACACCGAGCAGACTCATCGCGCTACGCCATACGGTCGGATCGCGGCGCCGCGCGGCAGGCTCGATTTTCCCCGCTGCGTCGACTATGCGCACACCGACAATCCCGACACCGGGCAATTCCGCGAGTACTGCACGTAATCTTGGAATGAGGTCCGCTTGAATCACGCAATCCGGATTGAGTACCAGCAAGAAGTCACCCTTTGCCTGCGCGGCGGCGACATTGACGCCCGCGCCGAACCCGAGATTTTTTCCGTTGTCCACAATCCGCAAACGTGGATCGTCCGTATGGCGCCGTCGAAGTTCAGCGACGCTGCCGTCCGTGCTCAAATTGTCGCTGACAATCACTTCGACCCGCGAGTCGCTATTCAGCGCGGACTGAACACACTCCAGCACGCCAATACCGCTATCTGCGGTCACCACAATGACACTGGTCAATTCTGCTGCAGCGCCCTGAGATTCGAAGATCAGGGCCTGTTCCACGATGGCATCAAACTGTGGCAAGCAGTTTTTCACCTTGCTCGCGCGCGTACGTCCACGCGGCGGGCCAGGCTTCAAACTGGCTGGCAACCGTGTTGAGCTCTTCACGCAGGGCGTTGGCGCAGCCAGCGCTGTCCAGATCATCGGCCCAGTCACCCAGGCGAGGCGGCGCCTTCGCCAGCATGGCGCGTCCATTGGCTTCGATGGCCGCGCGCACGTCCGCCTGCCAGAACACGGGTGCGTCTGTGGCAGATTCGAACTGCTGCTGCAATCGCTCAATCGTATCGGCGCGGACGAAATTCAGATATTCCCGCAGGTGTGAGATTCGTGCCGACTCGCTGGCCCCCGCGAGATCGCGAACGATTTCCCCCAGCAGTTGCAGGCGCTGTGCTGGGTCATCTGCCAGGTACTGGCCGAACTGTCGCTGCACATAGCCGGTCAGGAAATGATTGACCCGCGGCGTGCTGGCGGACAACGTATTCGCTGACCGCTTGCGGGCGCGTTCCTGCACATGCCCGATCGCGACGGGCAGATCGAGTACGAGCGCGTCTGGCTGACAGAAATGGGCGACCGCGGAAAACAGTGCATCTTCGCCGCGACCAACCGGACTGGTGCACGGCAACAATCGCGAATTATCGAAGGCAAAAGGTGTAAATTGGGCATACTCCAGCAGGCGAGCCTGCTGGGTGCTCTGCCACAGGCTCTGCGCCTCGACGTTCGTCAGGTAAGCGTCACGGCTGGCGCAGAAGTCGGCGCGACCAGCAGCATCGAGGTGATACAGCCAGAGCGCCGATTCGGATCGTGCGCTGCCATACGTACCTTGCTGCGTGGCGATCACCCGCGCATCGGGATTCAGATGGGCCAGCCGCGCCATGTCGAGACCGCGCAGGGATTCCCGTTCGATACGGTAGCCGGGCTGCGCAAGCAATCCAGCCAGCGGCTGCGCACAGGCATCCAGATGCATGCCGAAGGGGTCTTCGGCGATTTCTTCGCCTGTCGACAGCGCTTCCTCCATATTCCGCTGAAACCGCGCGAATGGTGCTGCGGCGTTCGGTGCCATACCACCGATTGCCAGGTCGTGGCGGCGCATCGGCAGACGCTGATCGTCGTCCATCAGGACCATGCTGCCACCGGCCGACAGCAGCGTCGCCAGGTTCCAGCTTCGCCCCCCGCCGAAACGTTCGGGATGCAGGCGTGGCAGCAACAAAGTGGATATCGCTTCTTTTTGCGCTGGAAGGGCTTTGCCGACGCGTTCGGCGAAGCGTGCGCGCTCGGCTGGACCGATGTAGGTCAACTTGCAACCCGTGGTTCGCGCGAACTCGCGCACCAGATCTCGATGCCGATCCAGACTCGCTTCCTGCTTTGAATCGTCCAGCACCACATACGGCCGCGCAGCACGGAAGCGCCGTTCATAGTCGCTCAGGGTCGCGAGCAGTCGCTCCAGTTGGGATGGACGATCGCAGGCCCGGATAAATACCGCCCGCAAGTTCGGGCGCGCGACGTGCGTGACGCTGCTGAGGCGAGCAACGAAATCGGCGTCGGAAACCAGCAGTCCGCGTTGAATGAGGCTCTGAAGAACGCGCGAGACTGCCTCGCGCTGCTGTGCGTTCAGGCCGGGCACGGTGGTGACGATACGTGACACGTGTTCGTCCAGGGTGCGGAATTCGCGGCACTGGTCGAGCGCCTGCAGCACCTGAAATGTCATGACGTGCGGCTCGCCAGTGCGTTTGACCTGAAATACGCATTCGCTGTTCGACAGCGACGCAACCACCGCATCTTCGGAAGCGTATAGCGGCGCATTCGGGTCTGGCCGCGGCGCCGGCGTCACGGGGGCGCCATAGTTGTAGTTGAGCTGTACGTTGCTGTCCATTCCCGTTCCTGTCGTTCCGCACCGCACGGCCGGCACATAGTCAATTGAAAAAAGAAAAATTAGTTCACATATGCCAGGAATTCCGGCGCATGGCGCGTGATGGCAATCACGTCAGCAAATGCAGGCGCCTAGTCGTGTGGCTTGCGTGCCAGCCAACGTCGCCACCAGGCGACTGTTGACACCGACGGATCAGGATGTGGACCTCGATCCGCGCTTTCAAGGACGTCGTCCGCCGGCCGTCGGCGCAGATCGGCCAGTTCGGCTTCGAGCTCCGCAATGCGCTTGCCCGCCGCCATGTTCTTGCGAATTTCGTGATTGTAGTGGCTATACACCGACTCGTCGCGGTCTCCGAACAGCGACAGGCCCGGCAGATCGTCCGGCAACGGACGCCGCGAGCACAGGGCCAGGAAGTATACCGGCGCGTAGTCCAGCCCATCGGTCAGGCTGCGATCGGCGTGGGCAGTCACTGCATGATGACTGCCGGCGGCTGATCCGTCGCCCCATATGACCGACTGAAACAGCAGTTTTTGCCCGTACAGTCTCACGTGGGGAAAATAGCGACCCAGCAGGCTCAGCAACTCGTCCCGGTACAGCTCGCGCACGTGGAACTCGTTTTGAAACCCCGCCGCATCGCTGTATACCGCCTTGTCAGGGCAGGAAATCAGCAGCAGCCCCTCCTCGGTCAACGCGCTCGCAAATCCGTTGACGAGGGCATCCTGGGCTTCGACATGCTCCAGGGTTTCAAAGGAAACCACCAAATCGATGCTGCCGGGCGTGACATGCAAGGCGGTCGCGTCGGCCCGCTCGAAGTGCAAATTGGTTTGATCGCCGTAGCGGGTACTGGCATGCGCAATGGCGAGGGCGTCGATGTCGACACCCAGCACGCTGGCAGCGTCGACGGCCAGGATGGCGCTGCCATAGCCCTCCCCGCATGCCGCGTCGAGCACCCGCCGTCCCGCGGCCAGCGATCGCGCGAAGGCATAGCGATGCCAATGCTCGTACCAGATTTCGCGCACGCATTCGGGCGTGAAGCGTTCGCCGGTGAAATTCAGCTCAGGGGTTGGATTCATGCGTCGTGCCCCGAAATGAGCGGTCGGTCGGCAAGCATCGGAGCAACATGGTCCCAGACGTGCGCGAGCCGAACCAGTCCCACTTCGCGAGTACGCCCCTGGACGCTGATTGAGCGTTCAACCGTATCGAAAAGGCGCAGGCCTTCTGGGTCCAGTGGGTGCACGCGAATCGTATAGGCCGCCGGCAACAGAGCGAGTTCCGGCAAGCGCAGTTCGATGCGAAAGTCGCCGTTGTCGCACATCGATGGCTGTACGTGATCCATGTCGCTGCTGATCCCGTATACCGGCGAACCGTCGCCCCGCACAATCCCAATGTGAATAACGGGAATCCTGCCGTCGCGCGAAGCAATCGTTGTTTCGACCCGCAATTCGGAGGCGAAGGCGATGCTCTGCAATACTTCGCTGACTTCGCCGTTGATGCGAACTTCCCGGACGTAAAATTCCATGCGACTTGCCGCCACGGCGTCGCGGTCCGGCGTCGTGTCGCTAATCGCTTTGCGCTCGTGGTAGGCCAGATAGGCTTGTGTGACATCGAACACATCACCACTCGCAGCGATTCGTCCGTGCCGCAGCCAGCACGCGCGGCGGCACAATTTCTGAATGTGATACATGCTGTGGGAGACCAGAATCAGCGTGCCACCCTGATCCAGATAGTCCTCGATCCAGCGCACGCATTTTTTCTGGAACGATTCGTCGCCGACGGCGAGCACTTCATCGGTGATCAACAAGTCCGGGCGTGTTGCGGCAACGAGGGCAAATCCGAGCCTCACTACCATCCCTGACGAGTAGTTTTTCACCGGCTCGTCGATGTAGTGCCCGATATCCGCGAATGCGATGATCTGTGGCAGCTTTTCCGCGAGCATCTCCGCGGAAAAGCCGTTCAATGCCGCTGACATGGCGAGGTTGTCGCGCCCTGTGTATTCCGGATGAAAGCCGGCGCCCAACTCGAGCAACGCACCGACCGAACCGTGCACACTGACCGAGCCATGGCTCGGTGTGAGCACGCCGCTGATGAGCTTCAGCAGGGTCGACTTTCCAGCACCGTTTTCACCAACCAGTCCAAGCGACTCGCCGCGACGGACTTCCAGATCAACGCCGCTCACCACCGGAACCGTATCGCGCAGCGGTCGCCCCGTCAGCAGCGAGAGCAGAGCATGCATGCGATCGCTGCGTCGGAACACGCGTGGGTAGGACTTGCCAAGCCCGGTCGCTTCGATCAGCACGGGCGCACTCACAGGAAGTCCTCGAAATGACGCTCAAGCCGGCGAAACGTAAGTGCCCCGAGTGCGACGATTGCCACAATAAATACAAACGCAACAAAGTAGGCGCGATATCCGGGCGGAGATGTCCCTAGCAACGCATACCGGAAGTGTCCGGCGAATGCCGCGTAAGGATTGAAGTCGAGCAGCGTTCGATAGCGCTCCGGAATCATCTCGACACCGTAGAAAACCGGCGAAAGAAACATCCACAGCATGAATACCTGTGGCAGGGCCGGCGCGATGTCTCGAATGAATACCTGCAAGGACGCGAGGAGCAATCCCACGCCAATCGCACAGGCCAGCAGTGCGGCATAGGCCGGCAGGGCGAGCAGAATGCCGGTCAGGGAAATCGGCACACCAAAGGCTGCCAATGCCACCACAATGGCAAGAAATCCCGTCCCATGAATCGCAAAGCTGGCCAGGATCGGTGCCAGCACGAGCGACATCCGCGGAATGGCGACCTTCCCGATCAATCCAGCATGGTCCTGAATGGCGGTGGCCGCGCGCTGCGCGCCTTCTGAAAATGCGATCCATGGCCACATCGCGGCCATCAGGAACGGCACGTAAGCAGGCGCATCCGCTCCGCCTGCCGAGCGCGCTTTAAATATATACACAAATACCAATGAGTAGACCGCAAGTTGCAGCAACGGCTGCAGCAACAACCATACGCCGCCGCTAAAGCTGCCAAGGTAGCGGCTTTTCAGATCGCGCCGGGCAAAATGCAGGGCGAGCGACAAGGTGCTCATCGACATACCGCGGGAGTAAGAAGTCGGGGACCGATCCATACGTCGATCCCCAGACTAGCATTGAGCCACTGCCAAAATCCCTCCCAATCGCGGATTCCGGCAACGGTACGGATTGGCTAGACCGGGACTAGCGATTTCCGCTTTTGACGGCACTCGCTGATTCGGCGCTCTGCGGCGGCCTTGGGCGACCGGTGTCGCCATAGCGCGTGCGCAACGATGCAATGGTATCGGGGTCGG
>JBDTLV010000034.1:0-43638 GCA_039934615.1 Tahibacter sp. | reverse complement strand
GTGCGCACGCCTGATCTGATCCTTGCCGACTTTCATCTGGGTAACGGCGTGGACGGCATCGACGTTCTTGGCGAACTGCTGCGTCGATGTGATTCACCGCCACCAGCCGCGCTGATCACTGCGGACGGAAGTCCGGAACTCAAGCAGCGCGCTCGCTTGAATGGACTTGCGGTCTTGCACAAGCCTGTCAGGCCCGGCGCACTGCGCGCTTTGTTGTCCGCCCTTTCGCGTCGCGCTCCCGAACGCGATGTCGCAAAGCCTCAATCGAATGCCATTCCGCCCGGAAGCCAGACCGGTGATCGCCGCCCCTGAGCCTCGCACATGTCGGATTGACCATTGAAACATGTAAATTTAATTGGGAAATCCAGATTTGCACAAACCAGGGGAAAAGCTATTCCTGGATTGGCAAGGCAGCGCCCGGGTCGAGGGCAAGCTGGCTCGCCGCGAGCGCGACCTGGGTGCGATTGTTGCAACCGAGTTTGCGCATGATCGCGGTCATGTGCGCCTTGATCGTTGCTTCCGAAACACCGAGCTCGTAGGCGATCTGCTTGTTCAGCAAGCCGTCGGCGAGCATCGCCAGGACGCGAAACTGCTGCGGCGTCAGCTCCGACACGCGCGCCGCGACGAGCGCTTCGGCACCGCGCAATTCGCCGCGTGCGCCTGCGAGTTGCGGCGGCAGCCACATCTCTCCGTCCAATACCGCGCGTATCGCATTGACGATGCTGTCGCCGGCCAGGGACTTCGGAATGTAGCCCGCTGCTCCGTGCGCGAGGGACCGCCGGGCCACCTCGGCCTCTTCGTGTGCCGATACAACGATGACCGGCAACTGCGGATGCTGGCCGCGCAAATGAGCCAGCGCAGAAAATCCGCGCGCGCCCGGCATATGCAGATCCAGCAACAACAGGTCCGCATCGGGATGGGCGTCCACCAGTGTCAGCAACGCCGGCACGCTGTCCGCCTGGAACAGGGTCGCCAAAGGGACAGCCTGCGCCGCGGCGCGGCTGAGCGCGTCGCGGAACAACGGGTGGTCGTCGGCGATCAGGATTTCGGGCATGCGGCCAGCATCGCACCACCGCTGCATTCCGGCAACGTTGCCGGCCAGCGCCGCGCTCTGCGATGCAGCGGCCGCACAGGACCCAGCTGCAGGCAGCGGGTCGTATGCGTCACTCAGTGGTCGAGACGTTGCCTTGTCCATCACGTCCGAATCAAACGCTCATCCACGAGGTGTTGCACAACCGAAGGGTCCGCCAATGTGGAAATGTCGCCCAACTGATCCGGCGCGTTTTCGGCAATCTTGCGCAGAATGCGCCGCATGATCTTGCCCGAGCGTGTCTTCGGCAATCCCGGCGCCCATTGCAGATAGTCCGGCGAGGCGATCGGCCCGATCTCCTTGCGCACCCATGCCACGAGTTCCCGACGCAATTCCTCACTCGGCGTCTCTCCGGATTTGAGAGTCACGTAGGCATAGATGCCTTGGCCCTTGATTTCGTGCGGACATCCGACGACCGCGGCCTCCGCCACCTTTGGATGCGCGACGAGTGCACTCTCAACCTCGGCAGTGCCAATCCGATGCCCCGATACGTTGATGACGTCGTCGACACGGCCGGTAATCCAGTAGTAGCCGTCGCCATCGCGCTTGGCGCCGTCACCCGTGAAGTAGGCACCGGGATACGTGCGGAAATAGGTTTCGACGAAACGCGCATGATCGCCATACAGGGTGCGCGCCTGACCCGGCCAGGAATCGGTCAGAATCAGGTTTCCCTCACAAGCCCCTTCCTGCACTTGTCCATTCGTATCCACGATTGCCGGCGCTACGCCAAAGAACGGCTTCGTTGCCGAACCCGGTTTTGCGTCGATGGCCCCAGGCAGCGGACTGATGAGGATGCCGCCGGTTTCGGTTTGCCACCACGTGTCGACAATCGGGCAACGCCCATCGCCGACCACGCGGTGATACCACTCCCATGCCTCCGGATTGATCGGTTCCCCGACCGTTCCTAGCAAGCGGATGCTGGCGCGGGAGGTTTGCCTGACAGGGGCCTCGCCATCGCGCATGAGCGCGCGGATCGCCGTCGGGGCGGTGTAGAAAATTGTAACCTTGTGTTTATCCACAACGCGCCAGAAGCGGCTGACGTCCGGCCAGTTCGGCACACCTTCGAACATCACCGTCGTCGCACCATTCGCAAGTGGCCCATAAACCACGTACGAGTGACCAGTAACCCACCCCACGTCGGCGGTACACCAGAAGATGTCGTCCTCGCGCAAGTCAAAAACGCACTCGTGCGTATAGCTCGCGTAGACCAGATAACCCGCACTGCTGTGCAAGACACCCTTCGGCTTGCCGGTTGATCCGGAAGTATACAAAATGAAAAGCGGATGCTCCGCGTCGACCGGCTCAGCGGGTGCTGCCGGTGATTGCGCATCGACCAGTTCCTGCCACCAACGATCGCGTGGCGTCTGCATCGCGACGGGCGCATTGGTGCGTCGGACAACCAGGACTGTCTCAACGCTGGTGGTTCCAGGTCGCGTCAGCGCTTCATCGACATTGACCTTCAATGCCACTTTCTTGCCGCCGCGTAGACCCTCATCCGCAGTAATGACCAGCTTGCACTGCGAGTCCGCAATCCGGCCAGCCAGAGAATCGGGCGAGAAACCGCCGAATACCACCGAGTGAACCGCGCCGATGCGCGCACACGCGAGCATGGCAATGGCGGCTTCCGGAATCATGGGCAGATAGATGGCGACGCGGTCGCCCTTGCGAATTCCAAGATTGCGCAGCAGGTTGGAGGCACGACACACCTCCGCGTGCAGCTCGCGGTAGCTGATGCGACGTGAGTCGCCGGGATCATCGCCCTCGAAAATGATGGCGGTCTTCTCGCCACGCGTCGCCAGGTGCCTGTCCAGGCAATTCGCAGCAACATTCAGCGCACCGTCCTCGTACCAGCGGATATGCAAGTCGGCGGCGTCAAACGATACATCCTTCACCTTCGTGTAAGGACGAAGCCAGTCGAGACGTTGACCAATCCTGCCCCAGAATGCATCGGGATCCCGCACCGATTCGGCGTATAGCACCTCATACTGCTCGCGGTTGATGCGTGAGCTTGCCGCAAATTCCGCGTCGACGGGATACAGCTTTGACATGAGCGTCTCCTGAGATTTCCAAGCAGCACGGCCGCATTGATGAAAAAGTGGACGCATGGTCTGCGGCAGTGCAACTTCTCGTCACGCCTTTCCGGCTACCCACCCTACGACAAGGTGCGCGCCAACCAATCCGACTTTAGTCGAAAACGCCCCGACCTACGACCAATGGCGAATAGGCGCGCTCCGAAGCTCGGCGCAGTCTCGGATGGCCTGACAAACCTTTGGGAGGGGTTGGCACATGAATACCTATTGCAATTCTACAATTCGCAAGAGCGTCCTGGCGGTGGCTTTGTTGCTTAGTCTGAGTGGAGCGGCCTCCGCAGACAGTCGCAGCGAGGCGGCTCTCGAAGCCCGTATCAACCAACTGGAGCAGCAGCTAAACGAACTCAAGGCGATGGTGCAGGCGCAGAAGAGCGCAGCGCCGGCAACGGCCGCGGCGGGACCTGCTGCGCCGGGAGTCAAGCTTCCGATCCAGACCACTACCGTTACGCCGGGGGCCAATCCCAACACCACCTTCAAGATCGGTGGTTTCATCAAGTCCGATTTCATGCTGACTCAGACCGACTCCGGGCAGCTTGCTGACAGCGCGACCGGCCGTGATCTGTACGTTCCGAGTCAGATCCCGGTCGGCGGGCATGGTTCGCATACGGACTACGATGCGGGCGTCAAATTTTCGCGCGTCAATTTTGGCATTGATACAATTACAGAAAACAACGACAAGCTCGGCGCTTTCGTCGAATTCGACTTTTTCGGTGGTGCGCTCGGCAACGAGAACGCAACCAATACTTACGGCGTGACGCTGCGCCACGCCTACGGCTACTGGAACCGCTGGCTCGCTGGACAGACCTGGTCGAACTTCATGGACACGTCAGCTCTGCCGGATGCCGTCGATTTCATCGGTCCGACCGATGGCGTGATATTCGTGCGCCAGCCGCAAATCCGCTACACACAGGGTGGATTCTCGGCTGCTCTGGAAGATCCGCAGACCACCGTACTTCCACGAGGCGGCGGTGCGGCGGCCAGTTCCGACCGCGGCGCCCTGCCCGACCTGACCCTGCGCTATGGCTGGAAAGGTGCCTGGGGAAGTTTCGGCATTGGCGCGCTGCTGCGTGACCTGAAGGTCGATCGTCCCGCCGCGGGCACAACGGCGGCGATCAACGACAGCGGCTTTGCCGGCGCTCTGACCGTCGGTGGCAAATGGAACCTGGGTGCGAACAATGACATCCGTTACCAGTTGACCAGCGGATCGTCGATCAGCCGCTACATTGGTCTGGGCGTGACGAGCGATACCGTATTGAACAACGACAACGAACTGGAAAACATCGACGGCTTTGCCGGCTATGTGGCCTGGCGGCACATGTTCTCGAAGACCCTGCGTTCGAACCTGATTTACGCGCGGAGCAGCTACGACAATCCGGTCGCGTTCACAGGTACTGCGGTAACCAAGTCCGCGCAGAGTTTCCGCGTCAACCTGATCTATTCGCCGCTGCCCAAGCTTGATGTCGGTGCCGAATACATGGTTGGCAAGCGCGAGCTGGAGAGTGGCGCCGACGGCGAACTCGATCGTTTGCAGTTCACCGTCAAGTACTCGTTCTGAGGAGCGCATCGACATGGCCACCACCACTGCAGCATCGCACCCATCGAGCGGCCTGACACAGGGCCACAAGCGAGTCATCTTCGCTTCCAGCCTCGGCACGGTATTCGAGTGGTACGACTTCTACCTTTACGGCTCGTTGGCCGCGATCATCGCCAAGCAGTTTTTTTCGGGTCTGAATGCAACCAGTGCGTTCATCTTTGCACTATTGGCATTTGCGGCAGGATTTGCGGTGCGCCCTTTCGGTGCGCTGCTGTTCGGCAGACTTGGCGACATCATCGGAAGAAAGTATACGTTTCTGGTAACCATCGTGATCATGGGCCTGTCGACCTTCCTGGTAGGCGTGTTGCCGTCCTACGCGAGCATCGGCGTCGCGGCGCCGGTTCTTCTGATCGTTCTGCGTCTGCTGCAAGGTCTCGCGTTGGGCGGTGAGTATGGCGGCGCGGCAACTTACGTGGCCGAGCATGCGCCACAGGGAAAGCGTGGTCTTTACACCAGTTTCATCCAGACCACAGCGACCCTGGGTCTTTTCCTGTCTCTGCTGGTGATCCTCGCCTGCCGGAAAACACTGGGCGCGGATTTCGACACCTGGGGCTGGCGCATTCCGTTCCTGCTCTCGTCGGTACTGCTTGGCGTATCGGTCTACATTCGCCTGCAACTTGCGGAATCACCGTTGTTCCAGCAGATGAAATCGGAAGGTAAAACCTCCAAAGCGCCGTTGACGGAATCCTTCGCACGCTGGTCCAACGGTAAAGTTGTCCTGCTTGCCTTGTTCGGCGCAACCGCTGGTCAGGCGGTGGTCTGGTATGCGGGTCAGTTCTACTCGCTGTTCTTCCTGACTCAGACTCTTAAAGTCGACCCGGTCGATGCGAATCTGTTGGTGGCGGGTTCGCTGGCAATCGCGACGCCGTTCTTTGTTGTGTTCGGCTGGCTCTCGGATCGCATCGGTCGCAAGCCGATCATCATGCTGGGATGCCTGCTCGCGGCGTTGACGTACTTCCCGATTTTCAAGGGACTGACCCACTACGCCAATCCCGCCGTCGAACAGGCCAGCCAGACCAATCCCGTGGTAGTCGTTGCCGATCCTGCGACATGCAGTTTCCAGTTCGATCCGATTGGCAAAAAGACCTTCACCAGTTCTTGCGATATAGCGAAGAGCGCGCTGGCGAAGGGCGGTATTCCCTACAGCAACGAAGCCGCGGCAGTAGGTACCGCGGCAACGGTTCGCATCGGCAGCACGCCCGTCAACGCGTTTGAAGGCGGCATTCTGGACGCACCAACCCTGAAAGCGCAGACCGATAAATTCGGTACTGATCTCAAGGCGTCGCTGAAGGCAGCGGGCTACCCGGACAAAGCCGACCCGGCCCAGGTCAACAGCCCGATGGTCCTGCTGCTCCTGACCATCCTCGTGTTGTACGTCACGATGGTCTATGGGCCGATCGCGGCCTGGCTGGTCGAACTGTTCCCGACGCGAATCCGCTACACCTCGATGAGCTTGCCGTATCACATCGGAAACGGCTGGTTCGGCGGATTCCTGCCTACCACCGCATTTGCGATGGTGGCGCTGACGGGCAATATCTATCAGGGCTTGTGGTATCCGATCATCGTCGCCTTGATGACCCTCGTGATCGGCACGTTCTTCCTGCGCGAGACCAAGGACGTCGATATCTCGCGCGACGTCTGACGTACAAAACTCAGCGTTGTCACAAAACGCATTGGTATAAAGTTCCGCATATGACAACGCCGGCCTCAAGGCCGGCGTTGTCACAGGTGCGATCGGAAAACGTGACGACCAACAGCGCGAGTCAGGCCCGTTTGATCAGGCTGATCAGGAACAGCAGGATTACGGCGCCAATGAACGCATAAAGGATGGCGCCGACCAGACCACCGCCAATCACCAGGCCCAGTCGCGGCAACAACCAACCGGCGATAAACGCACCCAGAATACCGACGACGATATTGCCGACGACACCCAAACCTCTGCCGCGCATGACGAGCGCTGCGAGCCAGCCCGCAATACCGCCGATCAGCAGGGTAATCACCAAGGCTTCAATGGTCATATGAGCAGTTCCAGGTCAGCCGCGAATGCGGGGTACCTGCATTGTGCACCTGTGGCCAAGAAACGAAAGGCAAATTCGCTGCACGGCAATTCAGCGACTCGGCTCATCCAATCGTGCATCGCTCATCGACTGCGTGTTTGCGCTTTGCTGGCTCTTCGCCTTTGCGCGCATCTGGGCCAGTATTTCCGGCGTCAGCATCGCCGAGTCAGACCTGGCACGCTCCTGAATGCGCTCACCCGCCACGGTGAATATCGTGCAGAACATGCCGACGAACCCAGCCAGAAGGCCCAGCCCCATTAAACCGGGCGAACGGGTCATGAAGGCAAGGGCCAATCCGAAAACCGTCATTCCAAGCCAAAACCAGCGCATCGTCGCACTCCGCGCGCGCCATCGGGCCCGCTCCGCCGCGTCATCATAGCGCAGGCGGTTTCCCCGACTCACCCACTGTTCCGGGGAAACGGTACGATTATCCGTCTTTCCTCCACGTCGTCAGAACACAGATGGACTCACTGCATCACTATGCGCTCGCCGCAGGACTCGCCTGGGCCAGCGGGATACGTCTCTACGCGGCCGTTTGCCTGGCAGGACTTCTGGGTCGTCTGCATGCGATCGAGTTGCCCGCGGGTCTGCTCTTGCTGCAGGACAGCTGGGTCATCGCGGTCGCCGGTGCTCTGGCGCTCGGCGAATTTCTCGCGGACAAGATCCCCGCGTTCGATTCAATCTGGGACGGCGTGCATACCTTTATCAGAATCCCGGCCGGAACTTTGCTCGCATGGGGCGTATTCAAGGATTCCGCGCCCGAAATGCAACTTGCAGCCGCACTGGTCGGTGGTGCAATCACGTCTGGAACGCATTTCGCCAAAGCCGGCACGCGCGCCCTGATCAATACCTCGCCCGAACCGTTCTCGAACTGGAGCGCGAGCCTGACAGAAGATGTATCGCTGCTCGGCGGCCTGTACCTCGTCTGGCAGTATCCATTGGCATTCCTGCTGCTACTGCTTGCGTTCCTGCTGTTCGTTGTCTGGCTGATCCCGAAACTGTGGCGGGCAATCAGAAGTCTGTTCCACCACGCACGGCGTTTGGTGGATTCCGACCCGGAAACGCGCTGAAACGAATGGCCCTGGAGAAAGCCGATGCATGCTGATCCTGCAATGCGCCACGAAAGCTCATCCGTCAGAGGCATACAAAATCTCGGCGCGCTGGAACAATATCCAGCTGGTCGCAATGAATTTGTCTCCATTTTTCGGCGTATTGCCGCGGTGCGTATGAGTGAACGAAGTGGGCGCGATCAGCAGAGACCCCGTGCGTGGCGCGATTCGGCGTTGCTGGTACAAGAATTCGGTCTCGCCTTCGCCAAAGCCCTCGTTGAGATAGATCGTCCATAGCACCACGCGATGCAGGGTTTCGCCTTGGTCGACTTTGGGATACAGCTCGCTATGCCAGTACGGATATCCACCCTGGCCGGAAATGTATTTCTGCAGATTGATGGATCCAGGACGAAACACCTTCATCACAAGTTGGTTCAGCGTCGCATCGTCAAGCGCCGCGACACCATCGGCATCCATCGCGCGCAGTTCGCCACTGCGGGGGTCCTTCATCTTGAGCTGCAACGGCGCAAGCGCCGCGTGCGCGTACTTGCGCAGATAGCGGCGCAGGCCGGCCAAGACTGCGCCGTTGAGCGCCGCTTCGGCGTCTTTCCATTCATCGCGACCGCTGATCCGGACGTCCCAGCTGTTTTTTAACGCGAGATTGATTCCTCCGCCGGTTTCACCGCGCGTCGCCTGCCCACTCGCCTCAAAGCGTTCTATCAGTTGGGCGCAGGTCGATGCATCCAATGCGCCTTCGTATACTTCGATGAAATCAGGGTTGTTCACGATGATCCCCGCGATGGTAGCCGGTGGCGTAATCGACCTCGTTCCTGGATCCGAGGAACACTGAAACCCGTTCGTGCAGGGCCTGCGGTGCGATATCGAGGATGCGTTGCTGCCCATTTGTGGCGGCGCCACCGGCTTGCTCGACAATGAATGCCATCGGGTTGGCTTCGTACATCAGGCGCAGCTTGCCGGGTTTGTCGCGATCACGGCGATCGCGCGGATACATGAAAATGCCTCCGCGACTCAGGATGCGATGCACGTCGGCGACCATCGAGGCGACCCAACGCATGTTGAAATCCTTGCCACGGGGACCGTCCTTGCCGGCGAGCAGTTCGTCAACATAACGCTGCATCGGCGCTTCCCAGTGGCGCTGATTGGACATGTTCACGGAAAACTCGCGCGTGTCGTCCGGAATTTGCAGGGACCGCGCACTCAGTACGAATCCTCCGGTCTCGCGGTCCAGGGTGAATACGTGCGTGCCATGTCCCAGCGTGAGTACGAGCAGGGTGTTGGGCCCGTAGACGGTATACCCGGCGGCAACTTGCGCGGATCCCTTCTGAAGGTAATGTTCAGCGCGCGGTTCCGTGACACCGTCGGGGCAGTGCAGTACCGAGAAAATCGTCCCGACGGAAATGTTCACATCGATATTCGACGATCCATCGAGCGGATCGAACAGCAGCAAGTAATTTCCTTTTGGAAACGCGTCGGGTATCGGATGGGGATTTTCCATCTCTTCGGACGCGCATCCCGCCAGATGTCCACCCCAGGCATTCGCCTCCAACAGGATTTCGTTCGACAGTACGTCCAGTTTCTTCTGGGCCTCGCCCTGGATGTTGCCGCTACCGGCGTCTCCCAACACTCCGCCGAGCGCACCCTTGCCGATCGCAATCGAAATGGAGGTGCAGGCTCGCGCAACCACTTCGATCAGAAGGCGCAGATCGGCATTGATGTGGGCATGCGCGCGCTGTTCCTCGATCAGGAATCGAGTCAGGGAAATCGGCCGTTGCTGAGCAGTATTCATGGAGGGCGCACTGATGAGACCAGCGCCGATTGTCGGGCCTGCCCGCTCCGATGCCAATGCGCCAGGCGGATTCAAGCCCCACGCTGACTGTCCGTCCGTCTGGCGCAATTTGATCCGCTGGATGCATGGAAGGCGACAATCCGCAGGTTAATTCGAAATAGGCCGAAAGGATGATATTGCGCTGCGCCTTAAGGCCGACTATCGTCGCAGGACTTGCACCCTGATTCCGGGGGTGTCTTCACTGCAAATCCGGGAGTTCGCAATGCGATTCACCAATCACCGCTGGGTCCTGATGCTGGGTATAGCACTGGGTTGCGCCGCCATGAGTGCTGGCGCAATGGAGATCGAAAAAGAGGATTCCGTCGACCAGATCGACAACGCCACGATCGTCCAGTCCCGTGGTGCTGACCAGAGCGTGGACTACCAGAGTCTGCGTCGGTTCGGTCCGTGGGACGATCGCAACTACGAACTCACGGCGGCGGACATCGCCACCCTGCCGGCGGATGACGAGTATCGCTACGGCGTCCCGGCGTTCTTCAAGATCCTCAAGCGACGCGAGGTCGCCGCAGAAGGTTATCCGTACACCAATATCTATCCTCGCGAACTCGACAAGGAATTCGACAAGCGCTTCGGCGGCTTGCTGCAGGATGGCGTGCTGCATCGCCACGGCCTCGGTGTCTACTCGCATCCCGATCCGGAAAGCCCGCCGCCCGCGCTGGTCTGGGCAACCGATCCACTGCCGCACGCGGTGCCGATCATCGGCGAGAATTTCCTCGCGATCGGCGATGAAGAGACTTCGATCAAGTTCAACCCGGTCGATCCGCTCAAGGTGCTCGCCGGCTCGAACTCGCCGTCAGGCGGCCAAGCACAGAACTACTCCACCGACGGTGGCGCAACCTGGCTCAGCGGCGGCAATCTGCCCAACACCTGTTGCGATCCGGCAATGGAATGGTCGGCAGACGGTACGGTCGCCTATGCCGCAACATTGATTGGGTCCAGCAGCTTCCGCGCAGGCCTGTTCCGTTCGACCAACGGTGGCCAGACCTGGGGCGCCGCAATCTCGGTGTCGGCTGCCAGCTCCGACAAAGAATACATCCATGTCGACAAATCGCCGACCTCGCCGTTCAAGGAAAATGTATACCTTACCTGGCACCAGTCGAACACGATGTTCTTTTCGCGTTCCACCGACAAGGGTGTCACCTGGGCTACGCCAATCTCATTCCCCAGCGCAGCGAAAGGCATCGGCAGCGACATTGCGACCGACAAGGCTGGCAATATCTATTATGTTTGGCCCAGCAGTAACGCCGCGACGGCAAATGTATACATGGTGAAATCGACCGACGGGGGTCTCACGTTCGGCACGCCGGTCGTCGTGCAAGCCCTCTTCGATGTCTACGATTTCCCGATTCCGGCTATGGAATCGCGTAACGCGTTCATCTATGTTTCGGTTGACACCGATAGGACCAGTGGACCGTTCGCGAATCGTATCTATGTCACCTATACGGCGATGCATCCGAGCAGCAGCAATGGCGCAGCTGCGACCAACCATGCGTGGATCCGCGTGGTGAAGTCTGACGACGGCGGCGCCACCTGGAGCCTGGCCACGACCCCGCATTCGGAAGCCGATATCGCCACGGTGGATCGTTTCCATCCCTGGATGGAAGTTGATGACCAGGGTGCCGTGCACATCGGCTTCTACGACACGCGCAATTCGGTCAATCGCACCGGAATCGACTTCTACTACAACTACTCCATTGATGGCGGCGTCACCTGGTTGGATGAGACGCGCGTGTCCTCGGTGACCTCGCCAAACATCACCAATGGTCAGGAATGGGGCGACTACAACGGTCTTGCGGTGGGACCCACGGCCGCTGCGACGATCTGGTCCGACAATCGCGGCAATGTGCAACATTCCTATGTGGGACGATTGCAGAATCTTGCCGCAGGTCCCACGTACGTGATGAACAGCAGTGGGCCGTCTTCAGTGGCGCTGTGCGCTGGTCAGCCGGTTCCACCCCGCACGATTTCGGTCCAGGGCTTCTCCGGATTCACCACGCCGGTAACCCTGAGCTTCCCCGGACTTAATGCCGCCGTATTCCCGACCGCGACGGCTTCGCCCAATCCCGTGACGCCGGCGACCCCGGCCGCGACCAGTACGGTCAATCTGAGTACCGCACCGGGCGCTTCCTCGGGCATCTACCCTGTTACGGTCGAAGCGACCAATGGTGGTGCGACACCGATCGTACGTCAGGTAGGTTTCAGCGTGAATCTCGCCTCGGCGGCGCCGGCGGCGGTCGCGACGGCAACACCGACCAACAACGCAACCGGGGTCGGTCTGAAGCCGACATTGACGTGGACGGCCGTGCCCTCTGCGGTCAGCTACGAGATCCAGGTCAGTACCGATCCAGCATTCGGAACCTTGGTCGATAGCGGCACCGCGACAGGTACCAGTTACGTCACCGCTGTCACCTTGGTACCGACGACGGTCTACTACTGGCGCGTGCGTGCACTCAACGCCTGCGGCAATGGCAGCTATTCTCCGAATTCGCAATTCACGACCGGATTCGTGTTCTGCTTCAACGGAGCGGTGGCGATTCCGGACAACAACGCAACAGGTGCAACGGCAAACCTCGCCGTCGCCGCGGCCGGGACGATTTCCGATCTGAACCTGTCGGTCAAGATCAGCCATACGTACCCCGGGGACCTCACCCTGTCACTGAGCAACGGTACGACGTCGGTTACGCTCGGCGCACGCCTTGGCGGATCGTCGTGCGGCGTCGACAATATCGATGTGACCTATGACGACGAAGCGGCGACAGCCGTCACTTGCGGAGCGACCCCGCCGGGAATCAGCGGCATCAAGAAGCCCACCAACCCGCTGACACCGTTCGATGGCACATCGCTGGCAGCGCCCTGGGCGCTCAAGGCAGTCGACAGCGCTGGTACGGACGTCGGCACGATCGATGAGTTCTGCCTGATGCCGCAAGTACTGAGCGACCTGATTTTCAAGGACGGCTTCCAGTAACCCAGGCCTGGTCTCGGCCAGAAACAAGCAGGAAGGCCGCCGTTGGGCGGCCTTCTTGTTTTCGTGAAGTCGGTTCAAATACCAATCGGCGAAGTACGTGCAGCTCGGCCGACCGGCGATTCACCGATCAAATGATCCGCAAGGTGATTGCTTTCAGAACCGCGCGTGTGCGGTCGCGCGTTTCGAGTTTGTCGAGAATGGCAGAAACGTAATTCTTCACCGTACCTTCCGCGAGAAACAAGCTGCGGGCGATCTCCTTGTTCGAATAGCCACCGGCGAGCAAGCGCAGAATGCTGATCTCACGTTCGGTAAAGGTATCCTTCGGCGCAGATTGCGCATGATAGGCGTAACGCTGCCGCAGCGTGTCGGTAGCGACCGGTTGCAGCAGCACGTCGCCGCGCGCGACCGCAACGATTGCATCGCGCAGATCTTCCGGCGACGCATCCTTGAGCAGGAATCCCTGCGCTCCGGCCTCGACTGCGGCTAGCAGCAGGGCGCTGTCGTCAAACGTGGTGAGCAAAAGCACCGGAGTCATGTCACCGCGCGCGCGCAGCGCACGCACCATCGCAATGCCATCCAGCGCGGGCATTCGAATGTCGGAAACCACGACCTCAACCTTGGCTTTTTCCAGGGCAGCCAACAAGCCCACACCGTCCGACGCCTCGACGACGACAGCAATGTCGAGGCTGCCAAGCAGGGCCTTCAGCCCTTCGCGCACGAGGGCCTGGTCGTCGGCGAGGGCAATACACAATCGGCTCACGCGCGCGCCTCGCTACGGTTCAATGCCATGGGCCAGTGCGCGTGCACTGGCGGTCAGCGGCACATGCACGCTCAATTCGACGCCCCCTCGTGCAGGCCGTTCCAGTCGCATCGTGCCACCGAGCGCCCGCACCCGTTCGCGCATGCCACGCAGCCCGTTGCCTTCCTTCAATTCGCCGATGCGGCGGCCATTGTCGCGCACGCGCAGGACGAGTTGCCCGTCTTCCCGCGCTAGTCCGACCACTGCTTCGCTGGCATCGCCATGGCGCGCAATGTTGGTCAATGCCTCCTGCACCGACCGCACGATCATTTCGGCGACCGCGACGCTGTCGGCCCGCGCATCCTCCGCCAACTCCAGGCGTACGCGTGGCCGCGGCAGTGGCGCCGCCAGTTGTTCCAGAGCCTGGCGCAAATCCATGCCGTCATGCAGACGCATCTGGCTGACCACGCCGCGGATGTCGCCGAGCAACTCATCCGCCAGTTGCGCTGACAGCGCCAGCGTGGCGCCGCCTTCATCCTGGCGGCGTCGCAGCAGGGCGAGATTGAGCTTGAGCGCGGTCAATTTATGTCCGGCAACATCATGCAGTTCGCGCGCCAGGCGCAAGCGCTCCTGGTCGCGGGCGCTCTCTTCGAGCAAGGAGCGCGTCGCCAGCAATTGAGCGTTGACTTGCTGCAAGCTCGTGGCGTGTTCCTGCGCGCGTCGCGCGTACCACGCAGTGAGCGTGGCGAAGGCCTGAAAGCCCACATAAATCAGCAGATAGATCCACGGTTTCTGCACTTTCCAGTAAAAGACAAAAATCAAGCCGAGCCCGATGTTCAAAGCAATCCCGAACAACGCCAGGGCCAACGGTTGCAACAGCATCGCCAGCTGCGCCATGACCAGCACCGCCAGCACCGGTGCGGTCGCGTTAGGCTCCATCGCGCAAAGGACCAGCGCCACCACCGTTTGCACGCCGACCAGCGCGCAGGACAGGCTGAGCCGGCGCGGCGGTTGAGTGGCCTGCAACACCAGGAACGCGATCAGAAACACGCCCATCAGAATTGGCACCGACGCACTGCTGCCGGCGGCGAAGAACCCGTCCTTCGGCTCCATGCTGAGCAGCACCGCCAGCCACGTGATGTACGCCGCCAGATTCAGGGGCTCGAACCATTGTCGAAACAGATTCATCCGCGAGCTGCCAGGACCCCGATTAGTCGATAGCTGTAGCGCGTGCGACCGCGCTCGGCAAGGGCTTCGGTGAAAGTGGTGACTTCCGGCAGGTCGGATTGGTGACCGACGGCATCTGCATGATCAGCCCGATTCGCCGCAGCATGGATTCACCCGAATCACCGGATCTGCTCATGTCTGCCTACGATTTCGTCAAGCTTGCCCACGCTGGGGTCGGTGCAATTGCCCTGCTCAGTTTCTGGACTGCCGGATTGTCGCGCAAAGGCGGCAAACTGCACATTGCCAGCGGCCGCGCGTATCTGATCCTGATGGCATTGATCGCCGTGTCGTCTTTACCGCTGATCGTGCGCCGCTTCGCCGAGGATGGATTCACAGTTGGCCTGTTCTTCGTGCATCTGCTGACGCTCGTGTCGCTCGCCTGCTACGTGGGCTGGCGGGCAATCCGCGACAAGCGCGATTGGCGCCGATTCAGTGGGATGACGTATCGCACGCTGGGCTGGACCATCCTGGCTACCGGCACGGCCACAGCGGTCCTGGGTCTGATGCGCGGCAATGGCATCTTTGTCGCGTTCGGAGTGCTGGGCGTGATTCTCTGGCGAAACATGCTCAAATTCACCCGCAACGGACCGGAAGCACCCAACTGGTGGAAAGTGCAGCACTACCGGGCCATGATCGGCAACGGTATCGCAACCCACATCGCATTCTTGCTGATTGGACTTCCGCGCCTTTTACCGAATATCAATGGTGCAGCATTGAATTATGCGGGATGGTTGCTACCACTGGCGATCGGCCTGGGTACGCAGTACGTTCTCGATCGACGCCATACACCGCGTCGTCCAGCCGACCAAGCCGCGCAGAAGGAACATCTGCAGAATTACCCTCAGACGTCGCCTTCGGACAACCAGCCCTCACCACTGCCGCGCTGATCGACGCGATCGCTGGAATGAATCTCGCCGGCTGCGACGGAGTCTTGCGTCGCCAGCCGCGAGTAGATCGGCGTGAAGTCGGGTCGGGTAGCCTCGATCAGCTGATCGTAGCTGTCGATGACGAAATAGGTCTTCTGATAGGTATCGATGCGGTAGCGCGTCCGCATGACGCGCTCCAGGTCGAAGCCGATGCGATTCGGCGCGGCGGATTCCAGGCAATGGATGGATTCGCCTTTGGAGCTGACAATTCCGGCGCCGTAGATCCGCAGCCCCGCATCGGTGCGAATCAGACCGAACTCAACCGTGTACCAGTACAGACGCGTGAGATTCACCAAGGCCTGCGGATCGATCGCAGCCGCCTTCACGCCGCCAGCACCATACGCCTGCATGTAGTCCGCAAAGACCGGATTCAGCAACAAAGGCACATGTCCGAAAAGATCGTGGAACAGGTCCGGTTCGGCCAGATAGTCCAGTTGCTCGGGTCGACGTATCCACCAGGTCACTGGAAAGCGCCGGTTCGCCAGATGTTCAAAAAACGTCAGCTCGGGCAGCAGCCCCTCAACGCCAATCAATTCCCAGCCGGTTGCTTTTCGCAGGACCCGGTTGAGGTCGTCGAATTTCGGAATTGCCGCCGCGGACATCTGCAGCTGATGCTGATTTTCCACAAATTCGTTTGCCGCTCGACCGACCAGAATCTCGCGCTGACGCTGAAACAGGGTTGCCCAGGTTTGATGATCGGTCGCGGAATAGTTCGCCCACGGTTGTTCGATCACGCCGGTGGTATAGACCGGCACGTAACCTTTGTCGGTCAGTTGCGGTTCGACGCGACGTGGGGTTTGCATGGAAGGCTCCGGCAACAACGGACTGTCACGCCCAGTGTAGGGGAGTCGGAGCGCAACGTGATTGCGTTGTTGCGCCAATTACCCCCGCTGGCGCAAGATTCTTGCGAGATTGCGCAACAAATGAGTGAAAATGAACGATTCCAGTCTGGATCGCGCCGATCGGCGCATCCTTGAAGTTCTTCAGCGCGACGGCCGCATCACCAACGCCCAGCTCGCCGAGCAGGTCAGCCTGTCCGCGTCGGCCTGTCTGCGACGATTGCAGCGCCTGGAAAAGGACGGCGTGATTACCGGTTATGCGGCGCTGGTTGATGCGCAGCTGGTGGGCCTCGGACTGCAGGCCTTCGTGCGCGTCCATCTCGCCCGTCACGACAGCGACTCGATCGCGCAGTTTGTCGAACGCGTTGGCGCGGCCGATGAGGTCATCGCCTGCCATGCCCTGACCGGCGATATGGATTACCTGCTGCAGGTTGTGGTCGAAGATCTCGACCACTTCTCGCGCTTCCTGCTCGACGGCTTACTCAATGACGCCGGCGTGGCCGACGTGAACTCCAGCTTCGTGCTGCGCACGGTCAAGCAGACTCGCGCCCTGCCGATCGGTCGACGCGACTGACGACAGCGCCTCGTCGATCGAATGGCCGCCCCGGTCACGCCTACGGTGCGGACTACTTGTCGGGGTAGCTGATCGTCTTGGTGCCCGACACGTCCCAGCCAGGACTGCCGCGGCTCATTAGGATCGCGCCGCGCTCGATCCAGCCGATGCCGTTGCGCGCTTCCACCACCAAGGCGACGTCATCGCCGAGCTGGTAGGCGCCTTTGACCTTGACGTCGCGCAACATGCGCAGCGATTGAACGCGGAGTTTGCGTTGGCGCTTGTCCAGGGCGATGGGCTTGCCGTCATATTCCTTGTCGCTGAACACGATCTTTGCCCACTGGCTACCGGTACGCATCGCCGCGTCGGGATCCTTGTTGTCCACCGCGGCGGCCATCGCGGCGGTCTGCTGCACCAGGGCCTTGCCGGCCTCGCCGCCATCCTCGGCTATGCGCGTCGCCGCGGTCTCCCAATCGGTGCGCCTTTCGCGGCTGGCGTTGTCGTAAATGCCCTCGGCGAACATTTCCTTGAGCAGGTCCTCGGAAGGCTTCCCGCGCAGTCTTGTGATCTCCGCTTCGCTCAGATGCAATGACGAAACTTTGTACATTCCGCCAATTTTCGCATAAGGCAATTTCATCGTGCCCGAGCTGCTGCCGTTGGCTGCAACAAGGTGACTGCTGACGACCATCAGACCTTCGGCCGCGAGAGGATCGGCTCCCAATTTCTTCGCATCGGCCTGCAATTCCGCGCGGAACGCGTCGTCCAGTGGCGCAGTGGCAACGGTGCAGGTTGCACCACTCGAACATTCGAGCACGAGGTCGTCATAAGCAAAGCGCACATCGGCTGGCGCACGGGTCATGTCGACCAGTTCGGCGGCGGCCTTGAAATCCCCCGCGCTCAGGGCCTTTTGCAATGCAGCCGCCAGCGACGGCGGATCCGATCCGGCACCGCCGCAGGCACCGAGCAAGCCGCACAGCAGCAGCACGTAGTTGATCCGGTTCATGGCAAGTCTCCTGTCGAGTGATACGACTAGACACGTAGAAGCGCGGGTTCAGGGGCCACATGATTGGATGCGCACCGGCTACCGGAAAATCGCCAGGCGCGTTCGCTGGATCGCGCAACGGGCCGCAGCGACGTCCTTTCGATTGCCGATCTTCCCCGCCCATGGCACCGTAGCCCGCAGACCGAGGGTACCGCATGACGGATATCACCGAAATCATCGGGCAGGCGCGGGCCGGCGACCTGGCAGCCTCCGAGCATTTGTTCACCACCCTGTATGACGAATTGCGCCGTATGGCTGCGGGCCAATTGCGAGGCGACGAGCGCATGCGCGCCACATCGCTGGTGCATGAGGTTTACCTCAAACTTGCGCACCACGGCGCCGTCGAAATCAACGACCGCGGCCACTTTTTTGCGGTCGCGTCGCGCGTGATGCGCCAGATTGTCATTGATCACGTGCGTGCGCGGGGTCGGTTGCGACGCGGTGGCGATCTGCAATTCTCGCCGCTGGACACTACCGCCATGCAGGCCGCGACGCAGGAACGCGATGAGGATGTGCTGGCGCTGGACGCTGCGTTGAGCCGCCTTGGCCAAGTCGATGCACCGCTCGCCGCGCTGGTCGAGATGCGATTTTACGCCGGATTGGAGTTGGCAGAAATTGCATTGGTGCAGGATCGCTCGGAACGATCGCTGAAGCGCGACTGGCGTCGTGCGCGCGCTTTTCTACAACGGGAAATTGCGACGGAGTGAACACGATGGCGACGCCTGGAGAACGCTGGTCCGAGGTTGCGGCGCTGTTTGACGAGTGCGTGGAACTGGCGCCCGACGAGCAGGCACGCCGCCTCGCCGACCTGGAGCGCGTCGACGCCGCCCTGGCTGCCGAGGTGCGCTCGCTACTCGCCGCCGACGTCGACGCGGACTCGCTGCTCGACGCGGGTGTCGCCGCCGCGGTACCCGACATGCTCACACGCACCACCGACCCAGGTCCGCGTGACGGGCTTGCCGGTCCTTATCGTCTATTGCGCCTGCTCGGAGAAGGCGGCATGGGCGTGGTCTGGCTGGCCGAACGCACGGATGGAGCCTACGAGCAACAAGTGGCGGTCAAGCTGCTGAAACTGGGCATGGACACGCAGGCGATTCTGCGACGATTCCTGCAGGAACGGCGGATTCTCGCGCGTCTGCATCATCCGCATATCGTGCGGCTCATGGATGGCGGAATGAGCAGCGACGGGCGCCCGTACTACGTGATGGAATTTGTGGACGGATTGCCGATCACCGAGCACGCGGCGCGGCACGGACTGGCCGTGCGCGCACGCGTCGAGCTGCTCGCGCAGGTCGCTGAAGCGGTGGCCTACGCCCACACGCAGCTTATCGTGCATCGCGATCTCAAACCGTCCAACGTCTTCGTCAACCGTTCCGGCGAACCGCGTGTCCTGGATTTCGGCATCGCCAAGTTGCTCGAGGAAAGTGCCGATCAGACCCAGACCGGCACCGGCTTGCGCGTGCTGTCGCCGGCCTACGCGGCGCCCGAGCAGATTCTGGGCGAGGCAATCGGGACCGCAACCGACGTATATGCGCTGGCCCTGATGCTGTGCGAGTTGCTGGTCGGCGAGCTTCCGCTGCGGCGGCGCGCAGTCACGCCCGCGCAGCTGGCGCAGGAAGTCACCCACGAAACGGTGGAGCGGGCCAGCACGCTGGCCTCACGGCTACCACCCGAACGTGCCGGCTTGCTGTACGGCGCGGCGACAGATACGCGACGTCTGGCTCATCAAATCAGCGGCGATCTCGACCTCATCATCGCCACCGCATTGCAACGCGATCCCGCGCGCCGCTACGCGACGGCGGCCGCGTTTGCCGATGATCTGCGCCGCTGGCTGACCCAGCGACCAATCACAGCGCGCGCCGATGCGGCATCGTACCGGTTGCTGAAATTTATACGAAGACACCGCGTCGGCGTAGCGGCGAGTGCGCTCATCGTCGCTTCGCTGGTGGCGGGACTCGGCACCGCGCTCTGGCAAGCCAGGCGTGCACAGGTGGCGGCGGAAACCGCGCTGCGCGCCGAGGAAAAAGCCTTGCAGCAGGCGGAAATCGCCACCGCAGTCAGTGACTTCCTCACGCGCGATGTCATCCAGGCGGCAAACCCATACCGGGGCAAACTCGATATCCGTCTGACCGATGCTCTGATAAAGGCCGCGCCGCGCATCGACGAACGATTCGCTGGTAAACCTCGACTCGCCGGTGTTGTACGTCGCGAACTCGCAGATTCACTGTTTCTGGCGGGCGAACTGGCGGCGTCCCAATCCAACGCGGAGCAAGCCCTGGCGACGTTGGAAGGCGCCTTCGGCGGCGCCGATCCCGACGTCATTGCGAGTCGCACCAGTCTGACCCGTGTGCTGCACCGGATGGATCGCTATGTGGACGCCAAGCTAGTTGCCCAGAAAGGGCTGGATGCACTCGGCCCAGATGCCCCACCACGTCTGCGGCTGCCCTTGCAGGTGGCGATGGCGGGCCTGGAAATGGAGGACCGGGAGGAAACCAAGGCCGTCGAGGATCTGGATCGGCTCATTCCCCAGGTTGTGGCGGAATTTGGCGCGATCGAGCCCGTCCACATCGATGTGCTTGACCACAAGATGCGCTCGCTGATGGGCCTTGAGCGCTACGACGATGCACTGGCGATCGTGCGTGAATTGCGCAGCGGCACGGAAAAGAAATTCGGCGTCGGCGACCCGCGCACCCTCGAATGGATCAAGCGTGAGGCCATCATCCTGACCCAGCTGGAACGTTACGACGAAGCGCTGGTGATTGCGCAGCAGGCCTGCGACGCAACGCGTGCAACGCTGGGCGAAAATCACTACGCAACCCACGATTGCAACATGCGTCTCGCCATTGTGCAATTTGAGAAAAAGCAGTTCGGTGCGGCGGTCGCGCTGATGGAGCCCGTGGCCGCTTTCCGCGAACGCACTTACGGAAAAGACGCCGAGGGAACCTGGCTGGCGTCGATCTGGCTTGCGCGGGCCTACCAGCGAACCGATCAGGTGCCGCGTGCACGCGAGTTGTTCGAGCGAGTCTATGCCAGCGCCATTCGCCTCAACGGGGAAACGGACAACAAGACCTTGCCGTTCGGGCAGACGCTGGGCATGTTTCTGGAACAGACCGGTAATCATGTCGATGCGGAAAAACTACGCCGCAAGCTGCTAAGCCAGTCGAAAGCATCACTTCCTGCGGGTCACATCAGCATCGCCAAGTACGCATGGGATCTGGGTGAGACGCTCGCCTCGGAGAAGCGCGACACCGAAACCGTGGCGTTTCTGGAAGAATGGATGCCGCAATGGGACCATCACTTCCCAATAAAAGACAGTCGCCGGGTCGATGCCCACCAGTGGCTTGCCGACGCACGGCAACGTCTTGCGGCGACCACCCGGCACTGAGTGCTGCGGGCCTAGTGCAGCGTCGGAGGACCGTCTTCCTCGCGCGACTGCCGCAGCGGGAAATTCAGCACGACGCCACGCGGGGCGTCGACGCGCTGCCACAACACCGGCACGGCGTGTGGACGCTGGGGTTCCAGTTCGTCGGTCTCGCCGAACTCCTCCTCGTCCTCCAGCTCCCAGCTGGGTTTGGGCTCCGGTGCGGCAGGATCGAGCTTGCGCCACAACCATGCCGCCAGCATGCCCGCGACCGCGCCACTCATGTGCGCCTCCCAGGAAACATGCGGCTCGCGCGGAAGGACGGTGATCAGCATGCCGCCATACAGGAAGAACGTGATCATTGCGACGACAATCGCATTGCGGTCCTGGCGCATCAAGCCCAGAAAGAACAGGAAGAACATCAAGCCATGGGTCAGGCCACTCGCACCGAAATGCCAGGACGGTCGTCCGATCAGCCAGATGCCGATCCCGGACAAGATCCAGATCAGCACAAATGCGCGCATCGTAGCTTTGGGATAATTAAACAAAGCCAGGGTCAACAGCACCGCGGTCGGAAAGCTGTTGAAGATCAGGTGTTCGAAGGAACCGTGCACCAGCGGCGCGGTGAGGATTCCGAGCAACCCGTACCACTCACGCGGCCAGACGCCGAGCCAGGCAAACGAATCCGGTCCGGACAGTTCAATCAGTTTGACCAGCCACAACACGGCGACGAATCCGAGCGCGATCCACACCGCACGCTTCAGCTGCGGTGTATCGGGGGCTCGGACAGGAGTCACTTCGCTCATCCGCGTGGAGTGGGGACGACCATCGCCGCCTGCAAGGGGGCGCAGCAATTGCACAAGAACATCGCCGCCGTTTCGGCTAGGCTCGCCCGGTTCCCTCCCCGGCAGGCGTCGTCATGCGCATACTCCTCGCAGTCATTCTGAATGGGCTGTTTTTCACCCTTGCCCAGGCGACTCCCGCCGATGACCAATTTCGCGCGCTGTATCAGCGTGAATGGGCCTGGCGCCTGAAGGAATCACCCCAGTTCGCCACGGCGGTTGGTGTTCACGACTACGACGACCAGCTCGGGCATGTCGATGTGCGCAGCCAGGCAGCGCGAGGGGACTTCCTGCGGCAGGTGCTCAAGGAGCTCAAGGCGATCGACGTGAATGGCTTGTCCGATGCCGAGCGAGTCAACTATGCGATTTACTCGGCGCAGTTGGGCGACAGCCTCGCGGGCGCGGAACTCGGCAGCTGGTTGATGCCGATGAACTCCGATTCGAGTTTCTACGCAGACCTGCCGACCCTGGCGGAATCCCATCCGGCCCAGACTCGCAAGGATGTGGAAAATTACATCGCGCGGCTACGTGCCGTGCCGGCCTATTTCGACGAGTACATCGGCGTCCTGCGCGAAGCCATCAAGCGCCATATGACCTTGCCGCGCGTCGTCCTGCAAGGTCGCGACGCGCCGATCCGCACGATTGCCGAAGCCACCGATCCCGACGTCACGCCGTTCAACGACATGGTCGCTCGGCTGCCCACCAACCTGACCGCGGCGGAGCGCGAGGAATTGCGTGGAGGCATTCATCGCGCGATTGCCGAAGCCGTGATACCCGCCTACAGAAAATTGCTGCAATTCTATACAAAAGACTATCTACCGCACACCCGCAACAGCATTGCCGCTTACGGCCTGCCGAACGGCAAGGCCTGGTATCGCGCGCAGATTCACGAATACACCACCCTGGATCTTTCGCCGGAAGAGATCCACGCAATTGGCCTCGCCGAGGTGGCGCGTATTCGCGCCGAGATGGAACAGGTCATGCACGACGCGAAGTTCGACGGCGACTTCGCCGCGTTCCTCACCTTCCTGCGCACCGATCCGCAGTTCTATGCCAAAACGCCGCGCGAGCTGCTGATGCACGCGAGTTACATCGCGAAGCGCATTGATGGGGAGTTGCCAAAATTCTTCGCGCAGCTGCCGCGCCTGCCGTACGGCGTCGCGCCGGTACCTGCGGCAATTGCCCCTTATTACACAACGGGGCGATACAGTCCTGCGCCGGAGGGCGGCCGCAATGCGGGCTTCTACTGGGTCAATACCTGGAAACTCGAAGCGCGTCCCCTCTACGCATTGCCCGCGCTGACCCTGCACGAAGCCGTACCTGGCCATCATCTGCAGGGAGCGCTGGCCAATGAACAGGGCGAACAACCGCCTTTCCGGCGCTACAGCTACATCTCCGCGTACGGCGAGGGATGGGCGCTGTACGCCGAGCACCTTGGTGTGGAAATGGGAATTTATGAAACGCCGTATGAGCAGTTCGGTCGTCTGACCTACGAAATGTGGCGAGCCTGCCGCCTTGTGGTCGATACCGGAATGCACGCGATGGGCTGGACTCGCGAGCAGGCACTCGCCTTGCTTCGCGACAATACCGCCCTGTCGGAGCATGAAATAACCACCGAAGTGGATCGCTACATCAGCTGGCCCGGCCAGGCACTGAGCTACAAGCTCGGCGAACTGAAGATCCGCGAATTGCGCGCCAAGGCGGAGCACGATCTCGGCGCGAAGTTCGACCTCCGCGCGTTCCACGATGTCGTGTTGGCGATCGGATCGGTGCCATTGCCGCTGCTTCAGCAGCACGTCGAACGCTGGATCGCCGCGCAAAAGAACCCGTGAAACCCGGCAAATCGCCGACTTGCCCGGCAAGCAGGTGCTTGCGCTGCGGCGCCGCTTGCAGTTAGATCTTGTTCAAGGCTCGCAGTGTTGCGTAGCCACAGCGTCGGGGCGAGGCTACCTCAGGGATTGAACCGGGGTGTCGCACCGATCGCGCAGGGGGCGATGACGGTGTTCGACATCCGCACGGCCATGCTGCTGACCGCGACGATCACGCTGATGCTCGCGGTTTGCCTGATGTTGACCCTGCGCCAACATGAAGAACCCGTTGGCGGTGCAGTCGCGATATGGGTGCGCGGTACTGCCATCCAACCCCTTGCATGGCTGCTGTTGAGCTTCCGCGATTTCATTCCCGATGCCGGCTCCATACTGCTCGGAAACCTGCTGATCTGCTTCGCCTACGCCGAATATCCCCGCGCGTTACGAAAGTTTACCGGCAATCAGCGGGCCGGAAATCTACCTCGCTGGATCGCCGCCTGCAGCGTTATACCTGTGGTTTTTTTCACCTGGATCGAACCCAGCGTGAGCGGGCGCGTGGTGTCGACATCGCTGATCGTGCTGTGCCTGTGGGCGATGGCCGCGCGCGCGGCTTTGGGCGCAGCAAAGGCTCCGCGCCCGGCGAGCTACTCGATCACCGCGGCGACTTTCCTGTTCGGCGCCGCACTGTTGCTGGTGCGGGCGCTGTTCGAAGCGTTCAATCCTGCGCCGTTGGTCAGTGGCGTGCAGGTCACGCCCATGCAGAGTCTGATTTTCAGCTACACCGCACTCGCACCGGTCATCGCCACCTTCGGCTTCGTGCTGATGTGCAGCGATCGCACCCGTGCCGAACTGGAGCGTCTCGCGGCAACCGATTCGCTGACCGGCGTGCTCAACCGACGCATGCTCGAACAACTGGTCGTCGCCCAGCTCGCCGACGCGCAGCGACACCTGCGCCCGTTGGCGGCCCTGCTGCTCGATGCAGACCATTTCAAACGGATCAATGATGAGCACGGACACGACGTCGGCGACAGCGCCTTGCGCGAACTGGTCAACGCAGTACGCGCGCAACTGCGACCCGGCGATCTGATCGGCCGTCTCGGTGGCGAGGAATTCCTGGTCGTGCTGACCGCCACCAGTTCGGAAGAATCGCTGCGTGTCGCCGAGCGTCTGCGGGCCTCGGTCGTGGCCCTGGACCTGCGCGACAAAGGTATACAGGTTCCTTTGAGCATCAGTGTCGGCGTCGCCATGTTGCCCGACCGCAGTTGCGACTTCACCGATCTGGTGCGGCGCGCCGACGCGGCGATGTATCAGGCCAAGAACAAGGGGCGTAACCGGGTCGAAATGGGCGGCCCGACCGCCCCCGTGGTATTGCCGAGTCCTTTGTCGGCCGCGTAAAAATGCCTAGCGCAGGATCGGGATTCGGCGTTGCAACGCAAGCCCGGCGCAACTCACGCGGCAGCGCCAGGCGAGCAACTCGACGCCGTCGCGCGCAGCGTCACGCAGCGCTTGCGCATAGACCGGATCGATCTCGCCACCCGCGCGCAAGGCGAGCGCATCCTCCCTTTGTACACAGAACAGCACGATCGCACGTGCGCCTCGCGCCACTTGCCTCGATAGCTCGCGCATGTGCCGGGCGGCGCGCTGGCTGACTGCATCGGGAAACAGGGCGATGCCGAATTCATCGATCGCCGTGACTGACTTGATCTCCACAAAGCAGTCGGGGCGGCCCGGCGACTGCAGTAGCAGGTCGACGCGGCTGTTCTCCACCCCATAGCGCACCTCGGCGCGGACCGACTGGTAGCCGCTCAGCGGCGCAACCGCATTGCGCCGTAGTGCTTCGCGCACCAGCGCGTTGGCGTGATGCGGATGGGCGAGGACCAGCGCATCGGGCGTTTCGGTCAATTCCCAGGTGTAAGCAAGTCTGCCGCTGCGCCGCGGGCTGAGCCAGATCCGGCTGCCCGGTTGTGCGTAACCCAGCATGCGCCCGGTATTCGGGCAGTAGGCGGTCACGACGCTGCCGTCAGCCAGACGCACGTCGGCCAGAAATCGCTGGTAGCGGCGCAGCAGGGTCGCCGGAATCAAGGCCTGCGGAAAACGCATGCTGCGAGGTTGGGGCCGGGTGCCGGCCAGTGCAAGCGTGACTGGTATCATGCGGACATGACTCGTGAACAGAACCCCGCCAACCCTATCGTCCACCTCAAGATCGAGCGTCGCTCAAACCATCCCTGGATCTTCCAGAAGATGGTCGACAAGCCCGACCCGCGTCCCAAGCCCGGAAGCATTGTGGATATTTTCGATCGCGACGGTGAATTTGCCGGACGCGGTTTCTACAACGGGCATTCACGCATCGCGCTGCGCGTCTTGAGTGCCGATCCGGATGAGGCGATCGACGAGGACTTCTTCTCGCGCAAGATCAGCGCCGCGGTCGCCCTGCGCCGTGACCTGCTCAAACTCGACAGCGTCACCGATGCCTACCGGGTCGTGCATTCGGAGGGCGATGGTCTGTCCGGCCTGGTGGTCGACCGTTTCGCCGACACCGTGGTCGTCGAGTTCTTCTCCGCGGGCATGTTCAAGCAACGCGACGTGATCCGCCGCTGCCTGCTGCAGCATTTTCCGGATAGCCACATTTATGCCTTTGCCGAGGAACACGTGCAGAAGCAGGAGAGCTTCGACTGTTCGACGCCGCCGACGCCGACGCCGAGCGTGATCACCGAACATGGTGTGCGCTTCAATGCAGCGCCGGGCACCAAGCACAAGACCGGTTTTTTTGCCGATCAGCGCGACAACCGTCTTGCACTGGCGCAATTCTGCGCGGGCAAGCGCGTACTCGACCTGTGCTGCAATTCGGGTGGATTTGCGATCTACGCAAAAACCATCGGCGGTGCGACCGACGTGGTCGGCGTCGATCTGGACGAAGAGATCCTCGAGGTCGCTGAACAGAATGCTCGCCTGAACAAAGTCAAAATTCGCTTTGTGCAAGCCGACATTTTTCACTGGCTGCGCGACTTTCCGAACGGCAAGGCCGAAAAATTCGACGTGGTAATCCTCGATCCGGCGAAGATGACCCGCGATCGCGAACAGGTCATTCCGGCGCTGAAGAAATACCTCGACATGAACAAGCTCGCGATGAGCGCGGTCAAGCCGGGTGGGGTGTTGCTGACCTGCTCCTGCACGGGCTTGGTCGGCGAGGAAGAATTCCTCGACATGCTGCGTCGCGCTGCGTTCTACGCGAACCGTACCGTCCAGGTACTCAAGGTGAGCGGCGCCGGCCCAGACCACCCCTGGCAGGCGCACGTACCGGAAAGCCGCTATCTCAAAGCTGCGTTCTGCCGCGTCGACTGACCGTTGCGACGTCGTGCGGACGGTGCTCCGGAAATCGCAGGCGCATGGCGCGCCGGCGCCGCGCCGCGCACGGTCGGTTAGTTGGCCCTGCTTGTTGAGGGGTTCGCCTGCTCCGGAATTCGATCCGACAAGTGCAGACGCAAGGGTTTCGTGGCGTCGGCGCCGACAATGCTCAAACCAACCTCCGCGCCGACCGGCAAGCTGCGCAACCGTTCGCGCCAGTCGTTGAGGGACCGCGCGTTGGCGGGTTGATCGTCAATCCGGCTTATCCGCTGGTCCGCCTTCACGCCGGCGAGCTGGGCAGCACTGTCAGGCGCCACTGCACCGACACGCAGCGCGTCCCCATCACGCATCAGCCATAGTCCGCTGCGATCAAAGCCAAAGCCTCAATCGTGGCGGGAGCGGACACGCATATATGCGGAAGTGGTTTGACGCGTCGCAGCAATTGTGATTGATTCGAGGCGGCTGTCGCTGTGGTGGACGGCCCGGCGCGAGGGAGCGCGTCCGAACCGGATCACCTGCTGGGTTGCCGCACTGGATCGGCTTCCCGCGACACAGCCAGGATGCACCCATGACGCGACGCACCACGCCGCGCCTCTACGACACCGCCTACGAGCACGACAGCTGCGGCTTCGGTCTGCTCGCGCAGATCGACGGACGCGCCAGCAGCTGGCTGGTTGATCAGGCTTTTGCTGCCTTGGGAAAAATGGCGCATCGTGGAGGAGTCAACGCCGACGGGATCACTGGCGATGGCAGCGGCATCCTGCTGTATCGCCCCGAAGTCTGGTTGCGGGTGCTCGCCGCAGAGGCCTCGATTCCCCTTGCAGCGCAGTTTGCTGCCGGGCTGGTATTTCTCGATCGGGACGATGCGTCAGCCGCCGCAGCGCAAGCCGTACTCGCCGATTGCATCGTCGGCGAAGGTCTCGCAGTCGCGGGCTGGCGCGACGTACCGATCGTCGCCGCCGCGTGCGGACCGCTCGGCAGCGCGCACGCCCCGCGTGTGCGGCAGATTTTCGTCAATGCTCCCGTGGCGCAGGATGGGCCTGACTTCGAGCGTGCGCTGTTCCGCGCACGGCGGCGGGCGGAGTTGCTACTGGTCACGGACGCGACATTTTACGTCGTGAGCCTGTCGGCAGCGACGATCGGTTACAAGGCGATGAGCGCGCCAGGTGCGCTGCGCGAGGCGTTTCCCGATCTTGCGCGACCCGAACTCGCCGCCAGCGCCGCCGTTTTCCACCAGCGCTTCTCCACCAACACGATGCCGAACTGGCGGCTCGCGCAACCGTTCCGGCTGCTCGCCCACAATGGTGAAATCAATACGATCCAGTCGAACCGGAACTGGGTGCGCGCGCGCAGCGCAAAGTACCGTTCACCACTGGTGGATTTTTCCGATCTGGGCGAGCTGGTCAGCAGCAAGGGCTCCGATTCGCAGAGCCTGGACAACATGCTCGAAGTACTCCTCGCCGGTGGTATCGACCTGCTTGCCGCGATGCGCATCCTGGTACCGCCGGCGTGGGGCGCGCGGGATGACATTGACGAGGACCTGCAGGCGTTCTACGAGTACTACGCCCTGCATTCGGAACCGTGGGACGGGCCTGCCGGCCTGGTCATGTGCGATGCGCGGCATGCCGTGTGTACGCTCGATCGCAACGGGCTGCGTCCGGCACGCTGGGCGCGTAGCGATGACAACCACCTGATCATCGCCTCCGAAGCCGGTGTTTGGGACATGCCCGAATCGCGCATCGTCGCGAAGGGGCGCCTCGGACCCGGAGAAATGCTCGCGGTGGATCTCGTCGACCATCGGGTCCTCGACAGCGCGGCGATCGACGCCATCAACCGCGCGCGCGCGCCGTACAAGCGCTGGCTGCGCGAAGGTGTCACATATTTGGAGTCGCACCTGATTGATCCCGCGCTTGCGGCAGAGCCGTTTCCACCGGAGATGCTCGCGCGCTTCCAGAAGCAATTCGCGCTGACCCGCGAAGAGCGCGATGTCGTGCTCAAGGCGTTGGCCGAAGACGAGTCCGAAGCCACCGGATCGATGGGTGACGACACGCCAATCGCGGTGCTGTCGCAGCAGTCCCGGCCGCTCTACGAGTACTTCCGCCAGGCCTTTGCCCAAGTCACCAATCCGCCGATCGATCCCTTGCGTGAGCGGCTGGTGATGTCGCTGGTCACGCAAATTGGACAAGAACGCAATGTATTTGACCTGACCGCGGGCAACGCGCAGCAGGTGCTGCTCAATTCGCCAATCCTGTCGCAGCGCAAGTTGCGTCAGATTCTCGCGCTGCCGGCTTGTGTGGGTCGCGAACGCAAGCTCGATCTGTACTACGACGAGGCGATCGGATTGCAGGTGGCGATCGAGCGCCTGTGTGCTGATTCCGCCGAGGCGGTACGCGAAGGCGCCGTGCTGATCCTGCTCTCCGATCGCTATCCGGCGCCGGGCCTGCTGCCGATCCACGCCCTTCTCGCGGTCGGCGCGGTGCATGCACATTTGGTCAAAAATCAACTGCGCTGCGATTGCAACCTGCTGGTCGAGACCGGCACCGCACGCGATCCGCATCATTTCGCCTGCCTGATCGGCTTCGGCGCGACGGCGGTCTACCCGTATCTCTCCTACCAGACCTTGTTCGACATGAATCGGCGCGGCGAACTACACGGCCGCGAGGGCGAACCGCCGCATGAGATCGGTCGCAGTTACCGGCGTGGCATCCGCAAGGGACTGCTGAAGATCCTGTCCAAGATGGGTATCTCGACGATTGCCGGCTATCGGGGTGCGCAGCTGTTCGAAATCCTCGGCCTGGATCGCGAAGTGGTCGAGCTGTGTTTTCCGGGCACGCCTTCGCGCATCGGCGGCGCCGGTTTCGCAAATATCGAAGCCGAATACCGAGCTCAGCTCGCCGCGGCACGCAACCCGAACTACGCCCTGCCCGCGGGTGGCCTGATGAAGGCCGTGCCGGACGGCGAATACCACATGTATAACCCGATCGTGATTGGCGCGCTGCAGGCTGCGGTACGCACCGGCGATGCGGATCTCTACCGGCAATATGCCGACGGCGTGAATTCACGGCCGCCCTCCGCGCTGCGCGACCTGCTGCAGTTGCAGCCCGCCCCAACACCACTGGCTCTGGAAGCGGTCGAGTCGCCGTCTGCCGTCCTCAAGCGCTTCGACTCCGCCGGCATGTCGCTCGGCGCGCTCTCACCGGAAGCGCACGAATCCCTGGCGATCGCGATGAATCGAATGGGCGCGCGCTCCAACTCCGGTGAAGGCGGTGAAGATCCGGCTCGCTACGGCACCGAGCGCATGTCCAAGATCAAGCAGGTCGCCTCCGGTCGCTTTGGCGTGACGGCCGCGTATCTGGTCAACGCCGAAGTGCTGCAGATAAAAATTGCACAAGGCGCAAAACCCGGCGAAGGCGGACAATTACCGGGGCACAAGGTCAATGCAATGATCGCGCGGCTGCGCTATGCCAAGCCCGGCATCGGCTTGATTTCGCCGCCACCGCACCATGACATCTATTCCATCGAAGATCTCGCCGAACTCATTCATGACTTGCGCGAAGTCAATCCAACTGCGCTGATTTCCGTCAAGCTGGTCTCGCATGCCGGCGTCGGCACGATCGCCGCCGGCGTGGTCAAGGCGGGTGCCGATTTGATCACCGTGTCCGGGCACGACGGTGGTACCGGCGCGAGCCCGATCACCTCGATCCGCTACGCCGGCGTACCGTGGGAACTCGGGCTTGCGGAAACGCATCAGACGCTGGTGATGAACGGGCTTCGCGATCGCGTGATTCTGCAGACCGATGGCGGGCTCAAGACTGGCCTGGACGTGATCAAGGCCGCCATCCTGGGCGCCGATTCCTTTGGCTTCGGTACCGCACCGATGGTCGCTCTCGGTTGCAAATATTTGCGAATTTGCCATTTGAACTCCTGTGCCACCGGAATCGCCACGCAGCACGAACTGCTGCGCCAGAAGCATTACAGCGGCGTGCCCGAGATGGTCATGCACTTCTTTGCGTTCGTGGCGGCGGAAGTGCGTGAGCACCTTGCCTCGCTGGGAGTCTCGCGTCTGGCGGATCTGGTCGGACGCACCGAACTGCTGCGCATCATTCCCGGCATCACCGCCAAGCAGGCACGACTGGATCTCGCGCCGCTGCTCGACCGCGCCAGTTTGTCGCGCGGTGTTGCGGGCTGCGCGCTGGCGCCACCGCCACGCGTTGTCGAGACACTCGCATCGAGCATTGTCGACGATTGCGCGTCCGCTATCGAACATCGCTCCGGTGGAAGTTTCCACTACGCAGTAAACAATACCGATCGAGCTATCGGTGCGCGCCTTTCCGGCGTCGTTGCGCGACGCTGGGGCGATGCGGGCATGATCGGCGCACCGATCACCCTGAACCTGCGCGGCAGCGCCGGGCAGAGCCTGGGTGCGTGGAACGCCGGTGGCGTGCACCTGGATCTGGTCGGCGAAGCGAACGACGGTGTCGGCAAGGGCATGTGCGGCGGTCGCATCGTCGTCCGTCCGTCGGCCGACGCGCGCTATGCAAGCCAGGAAACCTCGATCGTCGGCAACACCTGCCTGTACGGTGCCACCGGCGGTGAGCTCTATGCTGCAGGACGTGCCGGCGAGCGTTTCGCGGTGCGCAATTCCGGCGCGCTGGCGGTCGTGGAAGGCGTTGGCGACCACGGCTGCGAATACATGACGGGCGGTGCCGTCGTCGTGCTCGGCAGCGCCGGTCTCAACTTCGGAGCGGGCATGACCGGCGGCTACGCCTACGTGCTGGACCTGGGTCGCGATTTTGTGGACAGATATAACCATGAACTGGTGGACATCAACCGCATTTCGCTGGAAGGCATGGAAAACCATCTGCAGCACTTGCGCGCGCTGATCGGCACTCACATCGAAGTGACGGGCAGCATCTGGGCACGCCAGCTGCTCGGTGATTTCCGCGAAGTCCTGCACAAGTTCTGGCTGGTCAAACCCAAGGCGGCGAGCCTCGACGCCCTCGCCGAAGCACTGAGGCGCGCCGCATGAGCGACAAAACCTTTCCATTTCTCAAATTCCACCGGGCGCTGCCTGCCGAGGTTCCGGTCGCCGTGCGCGTGCTCGGACACGGCGAGATACACGGCGGCTATGTCAACGGCGATGCGGCGGATCAAGCCTCGCGCTGTATCGACTGCGGCAATCCCTACTGCTCGTGGGGATGCCCGCTCAACAACCGCATTCCCGACTGGCTGAAACTGGTCAAGGACGGACGCATCGAGGATGCCGCCGAGCTGATGCACGAAACCAACCCGCTGCCGGAAATCTGCGGTCGCGTGTGTCCGCAGGATCGCTTGTGCGAAGGCAGCTGCACGCTTGACGCCGAGTTCGGCGCTGTGACCATCGGCGGCATCGAACGCTGGGTCACCGACGAGGCGCTGCGTCGCGGCTGGCGTCCCGCGCGCCCCGAGGTGATTCCAAGCGGCCGGCGCGTTGCCATCATCGGCGCAGGACCCGCGGGACTGGCCGCCGCAGACAAGCTCGCGCGCGCCGGCGTCTCGGTCGAGGTATTCGATCGCTACGAAGAGATCGGTGGGCTGCTGACCTTCGGCATTCCCGCCTTCAAGCTCGACAAGGCGGTGGTTCGCACGCGGCGTGGTGTCCTGGAGGAACTCGGTGTGCAGTTCCGCCTTGGCGTCGAGATCGGACGCGATATTCCATTTTCCAGTTTGTTGCAAAACTACGATGCGGTGTTTATGGGCACTGGCGCCTATCGCTATGTCGATGGCGCGCTGCCCGGCCAGGATCTGCCCGGCGTGCATGCGGCGTTGCCGTTCCTGATTGCGAACGCTCGGCGCCTGCTTGGCAGCACGACCGATGCTGAATCCTTGCCCGACCTGGCCGGTCGCAAGGTCGTGGTGCTCGGCGGCGGCGATACAGCGATGGACTGCGTGCGTAGCGCAATCCGCCTCGGTGCTGCGCGGGTCAGCTGCGTGTACCGGCGTGACGCGGCCAACATGCCGGGCTCGCGTCGCGAGGTGAAATATGCGAATGACGAAGGTGTGGAATTTCTGTTCCAGCGCCAGCCGCTCGAGATTATCGGCGACGCGCAGCAGCTCAAGGGCGTGCGCGTTGTACAGACCCGCCTCATCGACGACGGACGGGGTCGTTCGCGCGCCGAAACGGTCGCCGGCAGCGAAGAACTGCTCGCCGCCGACGTGGTGATCCTTGCATTCGGATTCCAGCCCAGTCCGCCAGACTGGTGCGCCTCGGCGGGCATCGAGACTGACTCCAATGGCAAGTTGCGCGTCGGTGGCGCAGGACGCCTGCCCTATCAGACCGCGCATCCGCGGGTTTTTGCCGGTGGCGACAATGTGCGCGGTGCGGATCTCGTCGTGCGCGCTGTCTACGACGGCCGCGAAGCGGCTCTGGCAATGCTGCGCCAGTTCGAAACCGCGACGCAGCCGATTTCGATCACGTCACCGCAAAGGGCTGAAACGTGCAATGTGGAATGAAGGATAATCTTCTGCGCTGCCGATGAATCGATCGAGCCGGGAGCTGCGTCGTCGCGATCCAGGCTCGAAACTGTCCCCCCAAAGCACATCGTGATCCTGCCATTCGGGGGAGGCGCGTTGGTCAGCGCAGCATGGCGCTGGCCAACTCAGCCCGGCGCTTGTTGCGGCGCAGACTGACGTAGTAGTGCCACGGCGCAAGCCAGGCGCTGCGGTTCCATATTGCATTTTGATCATTCACCGCAAATTTGCCCGTCGCGTCGAATGGCATTGATGCCTCGACGTCCCGGATGATGCGGCGTACCGGCGGGCGGCGGGTTCTGGCCTGCGCCACGGCCGATTGATAAGCCGACTGCGATTCGCCCGACCATTGCTCAAGCACATCCTGCGAGCGCGCGAACAGAGCGGCCAGACCCGCGTGCTCGGCGAAAAACGGAACGATGCTGAGCGGCCGCAATTGCGCAGCGAGGGCGAGATCCGCAGCCGAGAATACGCTGCCGACGACGAACTCACGCTGCTCCAGCTGCCTGGCCAGCCGCAGCAGATGGGCTTCCAGCGCTTCGTACAAATACAAGGCTTCCGAACGATGGAATTCGAAGCGTTGCATCAGCAGCATGCCGAGAAACGCGCCGGACACGTGACGCAGCACCGGCCAGGTGTAGAGGCCCCATGCACGGTGTCCGAGAAAAAGATCGGCCAGCAAGGCGGGGCATTCGAGGATGACCTGCGTGTACGCAAAACGGCGAGCGAGCAATCCGAGATGCGTATCCAGCTCCAGCAAGGCGCGATCGATCGCCTCGCAATTTGCGGCGTCGCCCGGAAACAGACGACGACCGCGTGCGTGATTCGCATCGAGGTAACGCAGAATCGGCGTCGAATCGATCGTGAATGCATCGGTCGCGCTGTCGTGGATCGCCGGCACGGTGTAGTTGGGCAAGTGACCGGGCAAAGGAAAGGCGCGCAACTCCCGCTTGCTGAACGCATCGATTTGCACCGCTTGCCAGGGTAGCTGCAGATAGTTCAGTGCGAGGCGGATCTTTTCGCAGTAGTGCGACCAATGCAGTTCGTAAAGGGTGATCATGGTTGGACCCTGACCTGCTCGCTCAATACATCGCGTGGCGGCCGGTGCCAGCGCATCGCGCGGCCACCCGGTTCATGGAAGCGCACCAGGACACACGCGCCCAGCGATCTGCGTCGCATCGGCCGTGGTCCCTCGTGTCAGGCGCTGATGCCGGGAAACTCCTGCGGGCCGGGCAGCGACTTCGCGATCACGCGATTGGCCAGTTTCGGTGTGGATCGATCGTGCGCGGCAGTCGCGGCACGCTGCACCGCCTTGTGCGACGCGCGCCAGACCTGATCGGTGCTGTAGTGCGCCGGGACGCCGATCCAACGGGGATCGCCGGTCTTGGAAGATCCCGGAATTTCCTTGGTCCCGACCCGGGGTCCGGTGAACAGCGGTACCCACCAGCCCTCTTTCGCGTCGGCAGCGATGCACAGGAAATAGTGCTGTGCATTCACTGCAAGGTCTTCCTCACAACTGCATTTTGCGGCGTTATTCAGAAGTTCGTCGGGATCCATCCGCAACACCAGACCTGGAGCATGTACATGAGCCATCGTCGCACCTTAATTGTCAGAGATCCGCACCATGAACCCTTGTGCAGCAGAGTGCAATCCACCGTCGTTCAATCGCGCCGAACCGGCGCTATTCGAAACCGTTCGCAAAAATGATCCCGGCATAAATTTCCGGCGGTATGGGATTTCCCAACATTTCCCATACGTAGCGAGTCAGGGTCGGCGCGGCACAGAAGCCGCTGCTGATACCCATATCGCCGCACATCGCCGACTTGATCGCCGCTTCGTTCGGCCACGGCCACAGCGGCTCTGCGGTCAGCGTGTCATAGCCGGGCTCGCCGTACAGGGTGCCGGAAACACCAATTCGCTTCGTGACGTCGGCACCGACACGACCGGCACCGGCGCCTGCACTGCTCAGCGCAGACCCGGCTTCGATGCGCGGCAGATAGCGCAATCCCGACGTCGCCGGATTCATCGATGCCTCACCGCTGCAGACGGGACTGAAGCACACGTTGCCGCTGTGACTGACAGCCTGGAAATTGCTGCCGCCGATCTGCCACAGCAGCGAGTTCGTGATGCTGAAATTTCCGCCGGAGTTCCAGTCGTTGATGCCGGCGCTGGTTGTTGAAACGACGGTCAGCCGATTCATTGTGCCCGCATGCGCCGAACCGTTGCTGCTGGCCGCATAGGTCGCGTTCCAGATCACGCTGTCTTCCAGTCGGCTCGCGCTGGATGCGTTGCCACCGTCCCAGCCTACCGCATTGCCGCCAATATTCAGGATGATCGCGCCGAGATCGCGCACGTTGTTCCCCGCCGGTCCGTTGCTCGGGTGATACAGCGCCGCCTCGTAGTAGCCGCTCGGACGACTGTCGAGCAGGAGCAGATTCTCGGTCACGATATTGGTGGAATTGTACAGACTTACGTTCGCCTGCGGATTACCCTGCGTGTCGCTCCAGCCATTTTCATGACGCGCCACCACGCGGCGCAAGATGACTTTGTCCGCGTTGTACACCAATATGTTGTAGCGTCCGCCAGGACCGTAGGCATACGCATCCTCGATCAGAATGTATTGCGCGCCAGGCGTCGCGTCGTTTGTACCGATCCCCAGACCCACGCTGTTACCGCTGGCAAAGCCGCCCTTGAATGCGCAGCGCAGCAGCTTTACATATCGCCCCAGCACGGATTTCTGGTCCGCGTAGTCCCACTTGAGGCCCTCAAAACGCAGGTAGTGATCGCCCAGCGGCAAGCTCAATGGTGCGGTGATGGTCACGCTCCCGTCGACCTGAGCCTTGACGGTATTCCACGCATTTGCCGTTCCCGGCACCAGCCCATCAATGGCATTGTTGCCTCCAGTGTAAGTACCGGCAGCGATCAGCACCGTATCGCCACCCAGCGCTGACATCAGCGCGGCGCCGGCGCGAATGGACTTTTTCGGCTGAGCCGCCGATCCATTGCCGCTGTCATTCGCCGCCGCGGCATCGACGTAATACGTCGCGGCACCGGCCGAACTGAGAACCGTGAAACTTGCGCAGGCAGCAAGCGTGCCGACCAGCGCATCCCGAGACACACGCATCGCGAGTTCCGATCACATCGACCAATAGATCCGCATCGTATCAGGTCGCATCAACGCTGCTCTCGCCCTGCAGCCGACCTCAAACGAGGCGTCGCAACGAGCTCAGAGCCACCAAACCTGCACGTCGGTAAAACTGATCGTCCGGTTGGTCGTATTGTTCGAATTCGTGGCGACAATGAACCATCCGCCAAGATTGCCGACTGACTCGGAGAGATCGTATCGACGAGCGAGTCTTGCGTGACCAACGCACCCGTCTGGTTGCGGATCTCGTCACTCTGTCCGCTGGAATTGGCGGTCAACGTCACCTGGTACCTGGTGTTGTCGCTCAGCCCACCTCGCTACCGATCGCACCAGACGTTTCCGCCATGCCCTATCCAGGACCTGTCGCAGGTTTCAAATGTGGACGAAGGATCCAGCCCGTACGGCACCGAAAAGCTGTCGTCACTGAGGATCATGCCGCGTCCACGCAGAAATCCATTTCGCCACTCACCTTTGATCATGAGCGCGATGTGATCGCTGTCCTCCGGGTGGTGCGACAAAAAGCCGTTGGAGCGAAACCAGAATCTCATCGCGGGCTGGCTTGGTGTCGCTCTGTATGCCCTGGGCGAAATGCTCGCTCACGTGCGAACGGTCAGTCTCGCTTGGCAGCGGTGCATGAAAAATCCATCGCCATAGCCGCGTTGTGAGCGCGTAGCAGTCGAGCATTCGCGGCCTGTAGCGATCCAACAACGGTACATTGCATCGCCGCGCAACCGCGTGATGCGGCAGCGCATGCGCGCGCGCCCACAAACTACTGGAAATTGCCCGCGTAAATTCGATCACCGCCGGTAGTGAGAATGCCCTCCAGTGTCGCGTACCAGGCGTCTGCGACTTTGTCGTGCGCCAGTTGGGTCGGATGCACGCCGTCGTACAGGTCGGTAATCGACAGGCGCGCATAAATGTCCGCATAACGTACTTTTTCACCTGCGCGAATCCTGGCATCGATGCGCACGCGCACTGCGGCGTTGAACTCTCGACCGAACTCGGCCCGGTCGCGACCCAGCGGCGGCAGATCGGCGCTCGCCAGTGGCGCAATCGAGCCGACCACGATCCATGCGTTGGGTCGCGCCGAGCGGATCTGGTCGATCAAGCCCGCATGATCGGCGGCCACTTCATCGGCCGTTCGTACCGACCACCAGGCGACATCGTTCGTGCCGATCATCAGCAAGACGATGTCCGGCGCCTGCGCGACCAGCCAGGGATTTGCATCGCGCGCGATGTCGCCGATCGAAAAGCCCGAATGACCTTCGTGATCCTTGTCGGCCGCTAGCGTGTATTGATCGGACAGCGAGCCAACAAAGCCTACATTGCAGGCCAGTCCTGCGAGACGCGTGTAGAGGCGATTGCGATAGCCGCCGTTGACGCCGAGCGTGATCGAGTCGCCCAACGGCATGATCCGGGAGCAGTCCAGTACGGCCGCTGCGATCGGCGACGATCCCGCGATTGCCGCGCACCACGCGAGGGCCAGCAGTACGACGCGCCGATATCGGTTCATGGAAGGTCCTTGCTGCAACGTGGTGGAGTGTGGGCACCGGGATGCCGTTAAAATGTGCCGCACTCTACACAGACGGAATCCGGCAACGATTCCGCGCATTGCAGGACACCAATGCATGCGCCGCGATCGCGGTTGATCGCCAGCCCGACCGAGTGTGAACCCGAAGCGGCGAGAACCAGCCGCGGCCCGCCTACTGGAATCCGTTCGCGAAAATGCGGTCCGATCGACCAGTCACCGTCGCCACGCCGTAGCCGGCCAGGTTGAACGAGAGCGCATTTGCGGAAGGCGATACAGTGCTACTTTGCCACAAACTTCCATTGCTGCTGCGCACCAGCGTATAGCTCGACGCCGGAGACGGGGCCGCCGGCAAATTCAAGGTGATCGACTCGCTGGCCGGATTGCCATTCAGGATGACCCAGGTCAGGGTCGCGCTGGCGACGTCCACATAGGCGCTCGCCAGCACGTTTGCACTGCCACTCACGCTCACTGCGGCACGCTGCGCGCCGGGCCGGATGTCGTGGGCAAAATGCTTGAGCGCCACGAATTTCGGCGAGTTCGCGGCAAGACTGATGTCCGTGAGGGTCTGGTCGTTGACGCCGCTGCCGTCGGCGAGCTGCCACTGCACCCACGCGCTCTGGTCGCCAACGACCAGCGCCTGATGCACGCGCAAGGCGAGGCCAAACGCGCCATTACCGGGAAATCCCGCCGCGGGCGACAACCACGTGACCGCCTCGCCGGACGTCTCGGTCATCCAGGAGGTTTTGCCATAGCTCGCGAAGCCCGCCACGTTGGCCGGAATGCCCGCCGCCGGACTCGCCACCCACCCGTTGCGCCACCACAGCCATTGTTGAGGTGTGGCTGAGGCGGCACTCACGCCATCGGCGGCGTAGCCGTGAATCGCGAAGAAATCAATCGCGTCGGCGGCCTGCGCGTCGAGCGCGATGTTCTTCAGGTATTGCAGATTCTTGTGCACCGGCCCGCCGTACTCCCACATGCCGTAGGCGTCGCCGCCGAGCAGATCCTCCGGACCGATGATGCGGACGTCGCGCAAGTCGTCGTACAGATCGAGCTCGGCGCGCACACGCTTCAGTGCCGCGATGTACTGCGACGACAAAGGATAGAAAGCGCTATTGTAAAAGGTTTCGAAATTCAACTCGTTCTGGATGCTGATGGCATAGAAGTGCACGCCGTAACGGTTCTGGAAACCGCGCAGATAGGCCGCGGTGGAGCGCGCGAACTGGGTCAGCGCGCTGGTCGGTCCGCTACCGTCGTTGAATACCGCGAGCGGGGTATCCGACACGTCCAGGCGCCCTCCGGAAAAATTGCCACCCCAGATGAAGGGCCACGCCGTACCGCCAACCGGCAGCGGAAACGAGGCGCCGCCGATCGTATTGCCGGAAGCCACCTTGAGCCACGGTGCCGGCGACCAGATCGATCCGATCAGCTTGAAGTCGCCGAGCGCGCCGGCACGATCGCGGCCGAGCTGCGCCATCGCGCCAGCGACGCGCGGACCCTCCGCGTCGTAGTCGAAGCGCGTGATGTTGGTCGAGATGTTGGTGCCCATCACCGCGATCGGCGCGCTGCGCCCGGCAAACGTCGCACTGTAGTCGCCCGGGCCGGTATACGTGCGCACATTGTTGTTGCCAGGTCCCGGCAGGGCGGGGTTGTTGTGGAACCACGGCGAGTTGTAAGTGAAGTCCGAATACGGCGCGACAAAATTCGGCACCAGATCCATGCGCAAAATGGAAAAATGCGCATCGTCATAGTACAGCTGCTGAAACCAGGTCTGTTCGCCCGACGTTCCCGACAGACAGGTGCCGAACCCTTCCATGCGCTGGTGCAGCCCACCCGGTGAGGTATCGGTGGTCAGGGTTGCCGCGATCGTCGAACCCGCGAAGCAGAAAACCAACAGCGCCGTGGCGGCGGCTTGCCCGTTACGCGTTGCCATCGCAAAGGCCCTCGCGCGGAAAACCCCAGCCTAGTCGTCTCGACGGGCAAATCCGCGATGGCGGTCACGGCTTGCACCGAAGCCGCGTATCCGCACGGTACGCCCGCAGCGATCAGAATCCGTCGCGCATGATCGCGTCGTTTTCCATGCGCGTGATCAAGTAGTGATCGGTCAGGGCACCCACCGCGACGGGCCGGTTCGCATCGAGAACCAGGCCAGAGAATTCCGTGTACCCCGGAGTTTCGAACGCGTACTGCGCATAGTCGTAGCTGGCAACGCCGGGTACCGAGTCGGGCAGCCCCGGTGTGCCAAAATCCGTGTCGACGCTGCCGTTGGCATTCAATCGCGTCATCGTGGCGCGCGGCATTCCATCGGTTTCGTGCCGATTGCCGACGATGATCGCGCGCTGATCCTGTTGCAGTTGTATCGCCTGTGCGTTGCTGCGACTCGGGATCGAGCCGCCGGGTTCGAGCAGCACGTGTCCGGCATTGCCGTAGCTCGCGTCCAGCGTGCCATCCGCGGCGAGCCGCGCGATGCCACCATGCGTGGCGGATTCCGGATCGCCATCGCCGCAGGGCCATTCGATGATGTAGGCAAGCACGAGCAGCTTGCCGTCCCGCTGCCACGCACCCGCGGTCGCGTTTTCCGGCGCATTGGTACACGTATCAAAGTGAATATTGGCCGCGCTGTTCGCGTTAAACGCAGTGTCCGGCGTGCCATCGGGATGGATCACGACGACCGTCACGCGGTTGTTGTCCGGTGTTCTGATCGACCCGAACAAGGCGATTGCACCGTCGTCGCGCACCGCGAGCTGATGCAGGTACAGCCACGGCGGATCCACGTCGCCGGCACCGAAGCCCATGGTTTCGCCGCCATTGAACGAAGGATCGGCCTGACCGTCCAGGAGCAGACGGGATATCCGATACTCGAAGGAATCGGTGAGGCTGCGCCAGCCAAGTACCACAATGCGATCTTTCCACACCGTCATCGCCTGAATCGACGCACTCGCGGGGTCCGGGACGATCGTTGTCAGCGGACTGCCGCTGCCTGAGAAGACGCGGATGTTCTGCGTCGAGCCGACAAAGATCCGGCCGTCGCTGGCGACGCCAAATCCGGTACGACTCTCGGTTGCCAGCCAGAGAACCCGGCCCCCGTTGCCGAACGCGCTGTCCAGGCTGCCGTCATGGCGAAACTGCAGCAGCGAGTTCCACGTCGGTCCTTCCATTTCCCTGTCGACCTGCTGGCCTTGCAGCAGATAGCCACCCGCGTTCGTCACCGCAACGCTCAGGCCCCAAACTTGAGGCTGGGAGGATGGAACCGGCGACACGTATTGAAACCCGCGTCCCGCAAACGTGGTATCCAGGCCGCCATCGCTGCCGATTGCTGCTGTCGTCGCGACCATCCACAGCAGTGCGCCGATCGTCGATCGAATCCGAAAGCAGCGAATGTGAGCGGCGAAACTACGCATGTGTCCTGTTCAATCCACGCAACCGCGACACGGTTCTATGACGGTATTCTGGCCCGCGCTGCCGCGCTTCGCATGTGCCGGACCCAAACCCGCCAGCCGCGATTCATCCAGCGGCAAATGTTTGCTTGCGCCTTGCTCAGAAACCCGCGCGGAAAATTGCGTCGTTGTGCAATCGCACGACGAGCAAATCACCAATCAGGGCGCCGACCGCGACTGGCTGGTTGGCGTCGAGCAGCAGGGCGTAAAACTTGCTTCCGCCGGTTGTCTTGAAAGCGAAGTGTGCATAGTCGTAACTGGCCACGCCCGGTATCGCATCCGGTTGACCGGCTGACCCGAAGCTCGTGTCGACGCTGCCGTCGGTATTGAGGCGGGTCAGCGTGGCATCGGACTCGAGATCGGTCCCATCGCGCGTGCTCGCGATCACGGCACGCTGGTCCTGCTGCAGCAGAAGTTCGGCGATCCTGAGCCGACGCGGGGTCGCGCCACCTTGGTCCAACACCACCAGGCCGGCGTTGCCGTAATTTCCATCCAGCGTGCCGTCGGCATTCAGGCGCGCGACGCCAGCGCGTGCGCTGTCGAGGGGCTGAGTGCAGGCAGACTCATTGAGCGCGCCGAACACCAGCAGCTTCCCGTCGCGTTGCCACGCGCCGCCCTGTGCCAGTTCCTGCACGCCGGGACATGTATTGAAGTGGATATTTGCGATGCTGTGGTTGTTGAACGAAGCATCGAGCGCTCCCGCGGGCGTCACTGCCATGACCACCATCGCCGCGGAACTCTCCGTGGCGAGATTGCCAAAAAGCGCCACCGCGCCGTCGCCAGGGCGAACGGCGAGGTTCTTCAGCGACAGCCACGGTGGATCGACTTGCTGAACCGCCAGTTCCAGAGCCTCGCCGCCGTTGAAATCCGGATCCGGCGCTCCGCTCGGCAGCAGACGTGACAGCAGCAGCTGGAACGAGTCGGTCAGCGAACGCTGCGAAAGAATCAGAATGCGATCGTTCCAGACCGTGCTCGCAGCGACCCAGAACAAACCACCCCCGGAAGCGGGCACCAACGTGGTCAGCGGCGCGCCGTTCGCTGCGAGGATGCGCACGTCGTGGATCGTGCTGGACACGATCCGGCCGTCCGACAGGACAGCCACACCGGTTGGTTCCGATCCGTAGAAACGCGACGCGGTGCCAGCGTTGCCAAAGCGGGTATCCAGGCTGCCGTCGTGATGCAGCTTCACCAGAGTATCGAGCACGGGACCATCAAAATCATTACCGACCTGGCCATGCAGGATATAGCCGCCGTCCTGCGCAATGGCGCCAGCGAAGCCGGTGTGATACGAAATCTCCGGCAGATAGTCCGTCTGCAGATACTGGAATCCGCGACCCGCGAATTGCGAATCCAGGCTGCCGTCAAAGGTCTGGCTGTGCGCGTTGTTCGTCGCCCAGGACTGCGCCCCGACTGCCAGGCAAATCGCGAACAGATGACGGCAAAGCATTTTGAGTCGAGGCATTGCGTTTTCCAGCAGCGAAATTGGTCCATCGGCGGCGAACCACAAGGGTCCCGCCATGGCGCAACAAGCGCCCAAACCTGCTCGGAGTCAAGCGGCCAGGGTCGGGATACATAGCGCGCCAGTGCCTGCGATGGCGACACCGATCGGTGTGACGACGCGAGC
>JBDTLV010000033.1:0-43848 GCA_039934615.1 Tahibacter sp. | reverse complement strand
CAAGAACCCCGCACCCGGCAACGAGTGCGGGGTTTTTTGTTGCCCTGGCCTGCGAAAGCAGACCATGACAGAAAAAACCACAAACGTAGAAAGCAGCACACCGATCGAACCCGTACGCGTGTTCGACACGACCCTGCGCGACGGCGAACAGGCGCCTGGCTTTTCCATGAGCCGTGCGCAGAAACTGCGCATCGCGCACGCCCTCGCCGAGCTTGGCGCGGACGTGATCGAGGCCGGTTTCCCGCAGGCTTCCGATGGCGACTACGCCTCGGTGCAGCAAATCGCCCGCGAGGTGCGCAGCGCAACGATCTGCGGACTCGCCCGCTGCCAGCGTTCGGATATTGATGCGGCAGCGCGCGCGCTGGAGCCGGCCGCAAAAGGCCGCATCCACGTGTTCATCGCGACCAGCCCCCTGCATCGTGTGCACAAACTCAACATGAGTTGTGCTCAGGTGATCGATGCGGCGACGGCGGCCGTGCGTCGTGCGCGGGAGTTCTGCGCTGACGTGGAATTTTCCGCTGAAGACGGGATGCGCAGCGAGCCCGAGTACCTGGCGGAGATTTTCGCCGCGGTGATCGAAGCCGGCGCGACCACCGTGAATGTGCCGGACACCGTCGGCTACACCACGCCGGCGGAGATGAGCGAGCGCATCCGCTATCTGAAAGCCAATGTGCGTGGCATTGAGCGGGCGGTGATTTCCGTGCACTGCCACGACGACTTGGGCATGGCCGTGGCGAACAGCCTCGCCGCGGTCGCAGCGGGCGCGCGGCAGGTCGAATGCACGCTGACCGGGATCGGCGAGCGGGCCGGCAACGCGGCCCTGGAAGAAGTGGCGATGGCACTCGCCACACGCGCAGAGTTGTTTCGCGTGAGCACCAACATACGCACCGCGAAGCTGTATCCAACCGCGCGTCTGCTGGCGCAGATTACCGGTCAGCCGATCCCGCGCAACAAGGCGATCGTCGGTGAGAACGCCTTCGCTCACGAATCCGGCATCCACCAGCACGGCATGCTCAAGCATCGCGGCACCTACGAAATCATGCGTCCCGAAGACGTGGGATTTGCGCGCTCGCAACTGGTCCTCGGCAAGCACAGCGGCCGCCACGCGCTGCGTGAACGTCTCGCGGCACTCGGCTATACGCCCGATGAAACACAGCTCGATGAAATTTTTACGCGGTTCAAAACACTCGCCGACAAAAAGCGCGAAGTGTTCGATACCGACCTCGAAGCGTTGGCGCTGGGTCGCGACGCCGAAGCCATCGGCCCGTGGCGAATCGAGCATCTGCACGCCGCTTCCCATCTGGGCGGCAGCGCTTCCGCATCGGTGCGCCTGACGCACGAGGACGGCCGTACCGCGAGCGAAGCAGCGATCGGTGACGGGCCGATCGACGCCACCCTGCGTGCGATCGGCAGGGCGGTCGGACACGATTTCCAATTGCGCGATTTCAACATTCGCGCCCTGAGCGAGGGCGGAGATGCGCAAGGCCAGGCCACCCTCGGCGTCGTGCACGCGGGCCGCGAACTGCGCGGGCGCGGCGTGTCGACCGACATCGTCGAGGCCGCCGCCCTCGCCGCGCTGGAAATCGCCAACCGCATCGAACGCCTGCACCCCGAATCCATCACCCCCGCCGTCGCGAATGAGCGCTGAGGACCGTCGAATGAAAGCTCCCGCATTGATCTGGCACAACGGACGCATCAAACCCTGGCAGGACGCGACGGTCAGCGTCGGTGCGCACGCGCTGCACTACGGTTCGTCGGTTTTCGAGGGTGAGCGCGTCTATGCAACGGCGCAGGGTCCGACCTATTTCCGCCTGCACGACCACACCGAACGATTGTTCCATTCTGCACGCGTATACGATCTGCAGCATTCCTACAGCCACGCCGAGATCAACGAGGCTTGTGAAGAGGTGATCCGCGCGAACGGTCTCGCGTCGGCGTATGTGCGCCCGATCGTCTACCGCTCGGGCTTCACCTTCAGTCTTGCACCGGCCGCCGATGTGGCCGTCGACGTGGCGATCATCGCGATCGAATGGGGCAGCATGCACGGCGCCGCGGCGCTGGAGCAGGGCGTCGACGTCTGCGTCAGCTCCTGGAATCGTGCCGCGCCGAATACCTATCCAACGGGCGCGAAAGCCGGCGGCAACTACTTGAACAGCCAACTGATCGCGCAGGAAGCCGTGCGCGGCGGATTCGTCGAAGGTATCGCTCTGGCGCCAGGGGGCTTGCTCAGCGAAGGCGCTGGCGAAAATCTGTTCATTGTTCACAAAGGCAAGCTATATACACCGACCGCCGGCGCAAGCATTCTTTGCGGCATCACCCGCGATACGGTCATCACCCTGGCGCAACAGCTTGGCTATGCGGTGGTCGAACAGGCCCTGCCACGGGAAATGCTCTACTTCGCCGACGAGGTGTTCATGACCGGCACCGCGGCGGAAATCACGCCGGTGCGTTCGGTGGACCGCAAGCCCGTCGGCTCGGGCCAGCCCGGCCCCGTGACCAAGAGCCTGCAGCGCGCATTTTTCGGACTCTTTGACGGCACTACCCGCGACCAGTGGGGCTGGCTGACGCCCGTGCATGCCGTGCGCTCCGCACAGAAGGAGGCCGCGTGATGGCCCGTACTTTGTTCGACAAAATCTGGGACGCGCATCGGGTTCGCGCGCAGAGCGCGGCAACCCCGGCCGTGCTGTACGTCGACCTGCATCTGATTCACGAAGTCACGTCGCCGCAGGCATTCGCGGAATTGCGCGATCGAGGTCTCGCAGTGCGCTGCCCGCAGCGCACCTTGGCGACCCTGGACCATTCGACGCCGACCACTCCGCTGGACGATCTGGGCCAACCGGTCTATGCCAGCGAGCAGGGCGCGGCACAGGTCGCGCAGCTGGAGCGCAACTGCATGGAATTCGGTATCCAACTGTACGGTTGGAACAGTGAACATCGCGGCATCGTGCATGTCATCGGACCGGAACTGGGCGCCACCCAGCCCGGCATGACCATCGTCTGCGGCGACAGTCACACCTCGACACACGGCGCATTCGGCGCGCTCGCATTCGGCATCGGCACCACGGAAGTCGGCCACGTGCTCGCGACGCAGTGCCTGTTGCAGACCAAGCCGAAAACGCTGGCGATACACGTCGACGGCCGCCTGCCGCCCGGCGTCGGCGCAAAGGACCTGGCCCTGCATATCACCGGACGAATCGGCGTCAACGGCGGCACTGGCCATGTGATCGAGTATCGCGGCAGCACCATTGAGGCATTCTCGATGGACGAGCGCATGACCCTGTGCAACATGTCCATCGAAGCCGGCGCGCGCGCGGGCCTGATCGCACCCGACGATACGACCTTCGCGTATCTGCAGGGACGCCCGCGCGCACCGCAGGGCGAGGATTGGACGCGCGCTGTGGAACAGTGGAAAAAACTGCAAGCCGATTCAGGTGCAAGCTACGATCGCGAAGTGCACATTGACGCGCGGCAGGTTCGCCCGACCGTCACTTACGGTACGCATCCGGGCATGGTCACCACCTTGGACGCAGCGATCCCCGCGCCGACCAGCCTGCAGGAACGCCGCGCGCTGGAATACATGCGCGTGGAGGCTGGCAGGAGCATTGCCGGCATGGAAGTCGATGTGGTGTTTGTTGGCAGCTGTACGAATTCGCGTCTCAGCGATTTGCGCGCCGCGGCCGACGTGCTGCGCGGCCGGCGTGTCGCGCCCCGCGTGCGCATGCTGGTGGTGCCCGGTTCGGTGCAGGTGCAGCGCGAGGCCGAACGCGAGGGGCTGGATCAGGTCTTCCGCGCCGCGGGCGCTGAGTGGCGTGAACCCGGTTGCTCCATGTGCATCGCCATGAACGGCGATCTGGCACGACCGGGCGAACTGGTGGTCAGCACGTCGAACCGAAATTTCGAAGGGCGCCAGGGGCCCGGCGCGCGCACCGTGCTCGCGAGTCCGGCGATCGCTGCCGCCAGTGCGGTCGCTGGCTGCATTGCCGCACCGGCGGATCTGCTCACCGAGGTCGCCGCATGAACGTAAAAAGAAACAATGTCGCAATAGAAACTTGTCGCCCGAATGGGGTGTCGGCGCAAAGTGACGTCGCTGCTCCGTCGGACGCTCCCCCAACGCGGAAGCCGCTGCCATGACCCCGATCACCCATATCCGCTCGCGCAGTGCCGTGCTCGCGCATGAAAACATCGATACGGACCGGATCATTCCCGCGCGCTTCCTGACCACCACCCAGCGCGCCGGACTCGGCCGCTACGCGTTCAACGACTGGCGCTACCGTCAGGACGGCTCGGACAACCCCGATTTCGAGCTCAACCAGGCGGCATCGCGCGGTTGCGAAATCCTCGTCGCGGGGCGCAATTTCGGTTGTGGATCGTCGCGCGAGCATGCGCCCTGGGCGCTGCTCGACTTCGGCCTGCGCGCCGTACTGAGCAGCGAAATCGCCGACATCTTCCGCAACAACGCGTTGAAGAACGGCCTGCTCGCGATTGTGCTGAGTGAGGCCGAACACCGATATCTGCTCGCACACCCGGGCATCGAACTGGCGATCGACATCGCCGCCGGCTCGATCGAGCTGCCGGACGGCGGGCGCTTCGGCTTCGAGCTCGATCCATTCGCCAAGCATTGTCTGCTGGAGGGTGTCGACCAGCTCGGCTTCCTGCTCAAGCTCGATGCCGAAATCTCACAATTTGAACAAACCCGCAAGGTGGCTGCATGAAGGCGCGTATCGCGATACTGCCCGGTGATGGCATCGGTCCGGAAGTGACCGCAGCGGCGGTCAGCGTGCTGCGCGCGGTTGCCGCGCGTTCCGGCCACGAATTCGACTTCAGCGAACACCTGATTGGTGGCGCGGCAATCGACGCTCACGGCGACCCGCTGCCGGCGGAGACACTGATCGTGGCAAAGCAGGCCGATGCCGTGCTGCTCGGCGCCGTCGGCGGTCCACGCTGGTCCGATCCGAAGGCCAGCGTGCGACCCGAGCAGGGCCTGTTGCGCCTGCGCGCGGAACTCGGCGTCTATGCAAACCTGCGTCCGGTCAACGTCCATCCAAGCCTGCATGCGCTGTCGCCGCTCAAGGACGAGCGCCTCGCCGGCGTCGACCTCATGTTTGTCCGCGAGCTGACCGGCGGCGCCTATTTCGGCGCCCGCACGCGCAGCGCCGACAGCGCGACAGATGAGACAAAATACACAACCGCGGAGATTGAACGCGTGCTGCGCCGCGCCTTTCAGCTCGCCCGCGGCCGCAGCCGGCGCGTGACTTCGGTCGACAAGGCCAACGTGCTCGAGACCTCGCGCCTGTGGCGCGAGACGGCGCAACGGGTCGCCCATGAATTTCCGGACGTCGCGCTGGAGCATCAACTCGTCGACTCCATGGCAATGCTGCTGCTGACGCGGCCGGCGTCGTACGACGTGATCGTCACCGAGAATCTGTTCGGCGACATTCTGACCGACGAAGCGGCGGCGCTGGCCGGATCGCTCGGCCTGTTGCCGTCCGCTTCGCTCGGTGATGGGCAGCGCGGATTGTACGAACCGATCCACGGCTCCGCGCCGGACATTGCGGGACGCGGCATCGCCAATCCTCTCGGTGCGATCCTGTCCGCCGCCCTCCTGCTGCGCCACTCCCTGGACTTGCCGGCGGAAGCCTCGGCCGTCGAAAGCGCTGTGCATCGCGTCATCCAGAATGGCGTGCTGACCCGCGATCTCGGCGGCTCGGCGGGTACGCGCGAGGTCACCGCCGCGGTACTCGGCGCCGTCGATGAGCGCGCGATCGCGCGGGAGGCCGCATGAGCGCTTTCGGCCGATCCACGCGTTCCCGCGCCGGCAGCGCGCAAGACGGCGCTCGCGACGGACGCGCACGCTACGCGGCCGGTACGCCGTCGCCCGGCCAGACGTCCAAGTCGAAGCCGCGCAATCCACAAGACCACGCTTCCACAAAGACGGACAAGAAACCGCATGCGCAGTGACGCCATCAAGACCGGCCCTGATCGCGCTCCGGCGCGCGCCATGTTGCGCGCAACGGGGCTCGACGACGCGGCGATAGCCAAGCCGATGGTTGCCATTGTGCACACCTGGTCGAATGTCAGTCCGTGCAACCTGAATCTGCGCGAGCTGGCAGCGGCGGCAGCCGACGGCGTGCGCGCGGCCGGTGGCACGCCGGTCGAGTTCAATACCATTGCAGTTACCGACGGTATCGCGATGGGCACATCGGGCATGCGCGCCTCGCTGGTCAGCCGCGAAATCATCACCGACTCGATCGAACTGGCCGTCGACGGCCACTGCCTCGACGCGATGGTCGTGCTCTGCGGTTGCGACAAGACCATTCCCGCGGCGGCCATGGCCCTCGCGCGTTTGAATATTCCCGGCGTCGCGCTGTACGGCGGCAGCATTGCCCACGGCCGTTTGCACGGCAAGTCAATCACCATCCAGGAAGTCTTCGAAGCGGTGGGCGCGCACGGCGCGGGAAAACTCACTTCGCAAAAACTGTGCGAAGTGGAAAAAAATGCATGTCCCGGTGCAGGTGCCTGCGGCGGTCAGTTCACCGCAAACACGATGGCCATGGTGCTCACTGCGCTCGGCCTTTCACCACTTGGCCTGAACGACATACCCGCGACCGATCCCGCGAAGCTCGCTGCCGCGCACCGCTGTGGCGAAATCGCGATGGAATGCCTGGTCGCGGGACGCCTGCCCCGCGAGCTGCTGACTCCCGCCGCGTTCCGCAATGCCGCGCGTCTGGTTGCCGCTACGGCCGGCTCGACCAACGCCGTGCTGCACCTGCTGGCGATCGCGCGGGAAGCTGGCGTCGCGCTGCAACTGGAAGACTTCGAGATCGCATCCCGCGCCACGCCGGTGATCGCCGATCTCAAGCCCGGTGGTCGGTATACCGCGGTCGAACTCAGCGCAGCAGGCGGAACGGCGCTGGTCGCGCGGGAAATGCGTAAAGGTGGACTTCTGGAGGATACCCCGAGCCTGAACGGACGCGGCCTGTTCGCCGAACTCGACGCGGCCCCCGCGTCCTCGACCGATCAGGACGTCGTGCGCCCGCTGAGTGCGCCGCTCAAACCGCGTGGCGGCTACTCGATTCTCTACGGCAATCTCGCGCCGGAAGGCTGCGTGCTGAAACTCGCCGGACACGGGCGCGCGCGCCACGAAGGTCCCGCGCGGGTGTTCGATAGCGAGGAGCTGGCTTTCGCTGCGGTGCAGGCAGGCGCAATCCTGGCGGGCGACGTCGTGGTGATCCGCAACGAGGGCCCGCGCGGCGGACCGGGCATGCGCGAGATGCTCGCCGTGACTGCAGCGCTGGTCGGACGCGGGCTCGGCAACGACGTCGCGCTGATCACCGACGGTCGCTTCAGCGGCGCAACCCACGGCTTCATGGTGGGTCACGTTGCGCCGGAAGCGGCGCGCGGCGGCCCTATCGCATTGCTGCATGAGGGTGACCGCATCTGCATCGATCTGGACACGCGCAGCCTGTCGACCGATGCACCGCTCGACACTCGCCGCGGCAGCTGGCAGGCACCGGCGCCGAAGGTGACCAGCGGCGTGCTGGCGAAATACGCGCGACTGGTCGGATCTGCGGCGCACGGGGCGGTCACCAGCGCATGAACGCGAACTCAGCCATTCCTGCGGCGCGCGGGCGCATCGACCGCCACGGCGCGCGGCACAGCGATCCGACAATCACCGCGTGATTTTCCGAACCACTTTCGCTTCCTCCACTTATTCCATCAGGAGCTGCACCGATGACCACGACCGTACCCACTACCGCCGCCCTTTCCGCCGCCAAGGTTGCCGTACTCGGGTACGGTAGCCAGGGTCGCGCGCATGCACTCAATCTCAAGGACTCCGGCCTGGACGTCGTCGTCGGCGCGCGCCGCGGTGGACCGTCGTGGGACAAGGCACGTGCCGACGGACTGAAGGTCGCCGAGCCGGCGGACGCGGTGCGCGATGCGGATCTGGTCGCGGTTTTGACCCCCGACATGGCGCAGGCCGCGCTGTATCGTGAAGCGATTGCGCCGAACCTGAAACCGAACGCCGCTCTGCTTTTTGCACATGGTCTCAATGTGCACTACAAGCTGGTCGATCTGCGCAGCGATATCGACGTGATCCTGGTCGCACCGAAAGGTCCGGGCGCCCTGGTGCGTCGCGAGTACGAGAAGGGCCACGGCGTGCCATGCATCTATGCGGTGCATCAGGATGCCAGCGGCGAAGCGCGAGCGAAGGTCCTCGCCTACGCGGCCGGCATCGGCGGCGCGCGCGCCATGCTCATCGAAACCAGTTTTGCCGAAGAAACCGAAACGGATCTGTTCGGCGAGCAGGCCGTGTTGTGCGGCGGCGCGACGGAACTGGTGCTGGCCGGATTCGAAACCCTGACCGAGGCAGGCTATCAGCCCGAGATCGCCTACTACGAAGTGCTGCACGAGCTGAAGCTGATTGTCGACCTGCTGCACGAAGGCGGACTCGCGAAGATGCATCAGTTCATCTCCGAGACGGCGCAGTACGGCGACCTGACGCGCGGACCGCGGGTGGTCGACGCAGGCACCAAGGCGCGCATGAAGGAAATCCTCAACGAGATCCAGGACGGACGCTTCGCGCGCGAATGGGTTGCGGAGTACCAGAGTGGAAATGGCAACTACAAGGCACTCAAGCAGCGTGATCTGGCCCATCCGATCGAGACCGTTGGCGCGAGCCTGCGCGCGCGCATGCCGTGGCTGAATCCGCAGACGCCGTCGGCGGTGGTTACGCCGATTGCCTCGGCCAGCGCCGATTCCCCCTTGAAACGGAGTGCCTGACATGGATGGCAGCAGCGACAATGCGACGCCCGCCGGCGCGACCAGCATCGACAGCGACCGTGCCGCCAGCACGCAGCGCAGCGGTGCGCAGTGGTTGCTCGCGGCCCTGCAGGACGAAGGCGTGGATACGCTGTTCGGCTATCCCGGCGGCGCGATCATGCCGGTCTACGACGCGCTGGTGGATTCCACCTTGCGACATATCCTGGTGCGCCATGAGCAGGGCGCGGCGCTCGCGGCCGACGGTTACGCGCGCGCTTCGGGTCGGGTCGGAGTATGCATGGCCACCTCAGGGCCCGGCGCGACCAACCTGCTGACCGGCATCGCCAACGCGTACCTGGATTCCGTGCCAATGGTCGCGATCACCGGTCAGGTGCCGACCAGCCTGATGGGAACGGACGCCTTCCAGGAAGTCGACGTGTTCGGCATGAGCCTGCCTGTCGTCAAGCACAGTTACATCTTGCGCGATGTGAAAGATGTATACAATACCGTGCGCGAAGCGTTCGCGATCGCCCGGAGCGGTCGACCCGGGCCGGTCCTGATCGACCTGCCCAAAGACATCGCGAACGCCCGCGGTGCGGCGCGCAGCAAGCCGGCCGCGCAGCCGCGCTCACGTGCGTGCGACGAGCGCGCCCTGGGCGAGGCGCGCCGTTTGCTGGCACACGCAAAGAAGCCTCTGTTGTACGTCGGCGGCGGGGTTGGCATCGCCCGCGCCGAGCGTGAACTGCGTGAGCTGGCGCGTCTGACCGGCATACCGAGTGTGGCCACGCTGAAGGGCCTCGGCGCCTGCGACCCGGATGACACGCACTACCTCGGCATGCTTGGCATGCACGGCAATCCGGCAGCAAATTTCGCCGTGCAGGAGTGCGACCTGCTGATCGTCGCGGGGGCGCGTTTCGACGATCGTGCGACCGGTCGCCTCGCGACCTTCGCTCCCGACGCGAAGGTCATTCATCTGGATGCCGATGTGGCCGAATTCGGCAAGCTGCGCGCCTGCGATGTGGCGATTTGCGGCGACCTGCGCGAAGTCCTGCCGAATCTCGTCCATCCGCTGGCGATCCGCCCCTGGCAACGCCGCTGCCGCGTGCTGAAGCAGCTGCACGCGTACCGCTACGATGCGCCGGGTGACGGCATTTACGCACCTGCATTGCTCAAGCAGCTTTCCGAAGCGGGAGGCGATCGCCTGATCGTCGCCAGCGACGTGGGTCAGCATCAGATGTGGGTGGCGCAGCACTGGCGCGTGCCGTTCAGCGCAGCGCACCTGTCCAGCGGTGGCCTCGGCACAATGGGCTTCGGACTACCGGCGGCGATCGGCGCACAACTGGCACGCCCGGGCGCCAGCGTGGTCTGCGTCTCCGGCGATGGTTCGATCATGATGAACATCCAGGAACTCGCCACCCTCAAGCGCTACCACATTCCCGTCAAGATCGTGTTGCTCGACAACTCGTGCCTGGGCATGGTGCGACAATGGCAGGAGTTGTTTTTTGCAGAACGCTACAGTGAGGTCGACCTGTCCGACAATCCGGACTTCGCCGAGCTCGCCCGTGCGTTCGGCATTCCGGCCTTCTGCATCGAGCGTCGCGACCAGATCGACGCAGCGGTCGAGCGCCTGCTGCGCGAGCCGGGTCCGTTGTTCTGTCACGTGAAGATCGATCCCCGCGCAAACGTTTGGCCACTGGTCCCGCCAGGCAAGTCGAATGCGGAAATGATGGGCTGCGCTGCATGAGTACCCACCTGACGCTCGCACTGGATCGAGCCGAGGGTGCGCTGATGCGGGTACTTGGAACGGTCGAACGGCGCGGCTGGGACGTGCTCGCGGTAAATGCCGCGAGTGCCGACGGCGTGTCATACGCGGTCGAACTGATACTCGGCGGTCCACGCGATCCACAGGTACTGTGTCGGCAACTTGAACGTCTGATCGATGTGCGCGAAGTCTGCCTGAGCACACCCGCCGACGGATAGATCGCCGCGCATGACCAACGGCGCTTGCCGCGTCGCGCAGTGTGTTCCAATGTACAGGCGTTGCTACACTGCACGCCCACACGAGTGCGTCGACAGTGAGCCCCTCTCCATGCGGAGAGGGGCTTTGACGTGAGGGGGAGGTGGCGTGGCTTGGGTTGCTGCGCCGGTTCCTCATCGCGCCTTTCATGCCACCTTGTGCCGATCGGGGCAGGGATGAATGTCGTCGACACTGCCAGGTGAACCATTGGAGACCGCCACATGCTGAGCCTCATCGGCAGCGCCCTGCTCGCGCACGCCGCCGCTTCGACACCGGAAGTCTGGCATCTCGGAAAACTTGCTTTATCACGTTGTGAACTCACCCAGCCGCAATCCGCCGCGACCACCGCCGCTTGGTGTGCGGACTTTGCCGTACCGGAGAATCGCGACGAACCCCGGTCGCGCCAGATCAAACTTAAATTGGCCATCGTGCGTAGTGAGGCGGCTGGTGTCGAGGACGACCCGGTGGTGCTGCTCGCCGGCGGACCCGGACAGGCGGCGACTGAAAGCTATACCGCCGTGGCCGGCGCGCTCGCACCGCTGCGCCGGCATCGGCATATCGTGCTGCTGGATCAGCGCGGTACTGGTGGATCGAATGCGCTGCGCTGCACCGACAAGGAGACCGCCGAGGTGCTCTCCGACGAGCAGGCGCTCACGCCGCAGCGTGCCCGCGATGAAACGAAGCGCTGTCTGGAAAAAGTCCAGGCGCACGCAGATCCGCGTTTCTACACCACGACCGAAGCGATCCGGGATCTGGACGATCTGCGCATCGCGATGGGTGGAGTCCGCTTCAATCTGGTCGGCGTTTCCTACGGTACGCGCGTGGCGCAGCAATATGCCAGGACCTTCCCGGCCGGTGTGCGCAGCATGGTGCTCGACGGGGTCGCGCCGAACGAACTGGTGTTCGGCGCGGATTTCGCGCGCAACCTCGACGATGCACTGAAGGCGCGTTTCGCGACCTGCGACAAGAACCCGGATTGCAAAAAAGCCTTTGGGGACATTTACAAAACCTTGTATGACACCCGCGAGCGGCTGCGCGCCGCGCCGCAGACCGTGACCATCCGCGACCCGCACACCTGGGCGGCGCTGGAGCGTCACCTGGATCACGACGGTTTCGGTGGGCTCGTCCGTTTGTACGCCTACAGCAGCGAAACTGCGGCGCTGTTGCCCGTCGGCATCAGTGAGACGTCGCGCGGCAACCCGGCGCCGCTGCTCGGCCAGCTCAGGCTGTTGAGCGACAATTTCGAAGCCGGTCTGACCTCGGGCATGAGCCTGTCGGTGATCTGCGCCGAAGACGCCGATCTGTTGACCGATGCGCCGGCCGAGCAGCGTCACTTGATTCTGGGCGAGGATTTGATCGCGACGCTGCGCGCGCAGTGCGAGGTCTGGCCGCATGGCAAGCGCCCTGACGATTTCCACACGGCGCTGAAATCCGATCTGCCAACTTTGCTGATGTCCGGCGAATTTGATCCGGTGACGCCGGCGCGCTACGGCGACGCTGTGGCGAAAGGCCTGAGTCGCTCCCGCCATCTGGTCGCGCCGGGGCAGGGCCACAATGTGATTGGCCGTGGCTGCATGCCGAAGCTGCTGAAGCGCTTTGTGGAGAAACTTGAAACCGATGCACTCGACGCGGGCTGTATCGCCGATCTCGGTGCCACGCCGTTCTTTCTCGACTACAACGGAGCCGCGCCATGATCGAGTTGCTGGATCTGCACAAGGCATTCGGCAATGTGCGCGCGGTGGACGGGGTGAGCTTTGTCGCACGCGATGGCGAAATCACCGGCCTGCTCGGACCGAACGGCGCCGGCAAGACGACCACCCTGCGCATGCTTTATACCTTGATGAAACCGGATCGCGGCCAGATCCTCGTCGATGGCGTGGACAACGCGCGCGATGCCGACACGGTGCGCAAGAGTCTGGGTGTGTTGCCGGACGCGCGCGGTGTCTACAAGCGTCTCACCGCGCGGGAAAACATCGAATACTTTGCGCGCCTGCACGGACTGGACACTGCGACCATGCGTCGCCGCTGCGACACCTTGATCGAAGCACTCGGCATGGGCGAAATCGCCAATCGGCGCACCGAAGGATTTTCGCAGGGCCAACGCGTCAAGACCGCGATCGCCCGTGCGCTGGTACACGATCCCAAAAATGTCATATTGGACGAACCTACGAATGGACTCGACGTGATGGCGACCCGCGCGATGCGCAGCTTCCTCAAGCAACTGCGCGCGGAAGGCCGTTGCGTACTATTTTCCAGCCACATCATGCAGGAGGTCGCTGCGCTCTGTGACCGCATCGTGGTGATCGCGCAGGGTCGCGTGGTTGCCGCCGGCAGCGCCGATGAATTGCGCGCGCAGACCGGCCAGGACAATCTCGAGGACGCCTTCGTGCGCATCATCGGCAGTGAAGAGGGACTGGCCGCATGAGAACCGCGTTCGTTGTCTTCCTCAAGGAAGTGGTGGAAAACCTGCGCGACCGGCGCACGATGATGAATTCGCTGCTGGTGGGACCCTTGCTCGGTCCGGCACTGTTCGTCGGATTGACCACGGTGATGATCAACCGCGAACTGGACAAGGGCGAAAAGGCCCTCGAGGTTTCGGTGATTGGCGCCGAACATGCACCGAACCTGGTTGCCTTCCTGCGCCAGAACGGCGTGAAGGCCAAGCCCGCGATTGACGCGCCGGAGCAGGCGATCGTCGCGCAGGAAGAGGATATGGTGCTGCGTATCCCGGACGGTTATGGCGAGGCGTGGCGCGCAGGAAAATCCGCACAAGTGGAATTGTTGTACGATTCCTCGCAACGCGACTCGTCAACGCCGGTGGCGCGTTTGCGCGGACTGCTCGAGGGCTATTCGCATCAGAATGGCTCGCTGCGCCTGCTCGCCCGCGGCCTGGCGCCGGGTGTCGCGATGCCCCTCGTGGTCGCCGAACGCGATCAATCCACCCCGCAGAGCCGCAGCGGTCTGTTGTTCGCGATGCTGCCGTATTTCCTGATCCTGTCCAGCTTCATGGGTGGCATGTACCTGGCAATCGATACGACGGCCGGTGAACGCGAGCGCCAGTCGCTGGAGCCGCTGTTCGCCAATCCGGTGCGGCGCGGCGCGATCCTTGCGGGCAAGCTCGGCGCGACCTTTGCGTTCGCGATGACCAGTCTGGCCTTGAGTCTGATCGCCTTCGGTTTTGCCGGTGGACTGATTCCGACCGCGGAACTTGGCATGGTGCTCGATTTCGGTCCGCATTTTGCGCTGATCGCCCTGCTGGTGATGCTACCGCTGGTGCTGCTCGCCTCGGTGCTGCAGACCCTGATTGCGGCCTTCGCCAAGAGCTACCGCGAAGCGCAGACCTACCTGCAGCTGCTGATGCTGATTCCGATGCTGCCGTCGGCGATGCTCGCGGTGCTTCCGCTAAAAGCGAAAATGTGGATGTTTTCTGTGCCACTGCTGAGCCAGCATCTGGTGATCACCCGCTTGGTGCGCGCCGAGACGGTAGAGCCGATGCAGATTGGACTTTGCCTCGCAACCGGTTTCGCCGCCGCGGCGATCGTGGCGCTGATCACGGCGCGGGTTTACCAGTCGGAACGTCTGGCGATATCCGGCTGAGCGACTAGTTCTGATCGTGAAATCCGCACCGCGAGGAAGCGGGTGATGTGGATTTTCCTGCGCAGCGCACGTGGCGACTCAATGGTCGCCCAGGCGCTCAACCACCCAATCCACAAATACCCGTACTCGCGACGAGAGGTGTCTGCGGCTTGGGTATAAAATATGTTGCGCCAGCGGTTCGCAGCGCCAGTCGCGCAGGATCGGGGTGAGCGCGCCAGACTCGATGTGGCGCTCGATCCAGGCCGAGCGCACGACTTGCAACACACCGAGGCCCGCGATGCCGGCGGCGAGAAAGCTGTCGGCATCGTTAAGTGCGACACGCCATGGCCCATCGATGTCGATGCGCTGGTCGCCGCGCTCAAAGTCCAGTGCATAGATGCGTCCGGTTTTGGCGGAGAAATATCCGATCAAATCGTGCTGACGCAATTCGTCGGGGTGCTCCGGTGTACCACGCCGGGCCAGGTAGGACGGAGTCGCGCAGGTCAGGACCTCGTACGTGGTCAGGCGCCGGCCGATCAACGCTTCATCGTGGACCTCGCCACCGCGAATCACGCAGTCGACGCCTTCCTGTAACAGGTCGACCGGCCGGTCGCTGCTCCCGACCTCCAGTACGATGTCGGGATAGCGGGCAAAGAAATCCGGCAGCGCGGGGACCAGCACATGGCGGCCATACGCCGCGGGGACATCGACGCGCAGCCGGCCGCGTGGAGAGAGCCCCGCGTTGCTGACACCCGATTCGAGTTCGGCCAGGTCAGCCAGCAGGTCGCGGGCGCGTTCGTAGTAGGCCGAGCCATCGACCGTGGCGCTCAGACGGCGCGTTGTGCGCTGTAGCAGGCGCACGCCAAGGTGCGCTTCGAGTCGCGCAACATACTGACTTACGCTGGCCTTGGGCAGATCCAGCGTTTCTGCCGCTCGCGTAAAGCTGCCGCTCTCGATCACGCGCACAAAGACGCGCATTGCCATCCACTGATCCATGCCGAGGATCTTTGTTCGTATTTTCCGAACAGTCAATGCAGCGCTTGCCGATTTATCCGGCCAGCGTCAGACCGCAAAGTACACGCCGAGCTGGGACCTTTTCGTCCCGCGCAACCTGGAGATTTCCGATGAATGCTGCAATCCTTTCGCGTCAGCTCGGTCGCACCGGCCCCTCGACGTTTCCCATCGGCCTGGGTTGCATGAGTTTTTCCGGCATGTACGGTGCCTACGATACTGCGGCGGGCATCGACACCATTCACGCGGCACTGGATAGCGGCGTCACCCTGCTGGATACCGGCGACTTCTACGGCAACGGCAGCAATGAAATGCTGATCGGTCAGGCGCTCAAGGGACGCCGCCACGAGGCGCAGTTGTCGGTGAAATTCGGTGCGCTGCGGGATCCGGCCGGCGGCTTCAGCGGGTACGACGCGCGGCCGGTAGCGGTGAAGAACTTCCTGGCCCATTCTCTGACCCGCCTTGGTACGGATTATGTGGATATTTACCGTCCGTCGCGTCTCGATCCGCAAGTGCCGATCGAAGACACGATCGGCGCGATTGCCGATCTGGTGCAGGCGGGCTACGTGCGGCATGTCGGCTTGTCCGAGGTCGGCGTGGCGACGATCCGTCGCGCCGCGGCCGTGCACGCGATCGCCGATTTGCAGATCGAATATTCGCTGCTCAGTCGCGGACCCGAGGCGGACATTCTGCCCGTACTCGACGAACTCGGCATTGGCGTGACGGCCTACGGTGTGTTGTCACGCGGCCTGCTGACCGGCTCGACGCCGACCGATGCGCGCGATTTCCGTCAGCACCTGCCGCGCTTCGCCGGAGCGGCGGGCGTAGCGAATCGCAAGCTGGCCGAAGCGCTGCACGATATTGCGGCCAGCAGGAGCGTGACTGCCGCGCAACTGGCGATCGCCTGGGTGATGTCGCGGGGAGCACACATCGTGCCGCTGGTCGGCACGCGCACGCGCGCACAATTGCAGGATGCACTCGGCGCCGCCCGTGTCAGCTTGAACGCGACAGATCTCGCACAGCTGGCGACAGCCATCCCCGCCGATGCGGTCCAGGGCACGCGCTATGCCGCGGCGCTGATGCAGCATCTGGACAGCGAAACCTCAACGCGCTGATGAGAGAAGGCGGCGAACGGCCGAAGTCGTTCGCGCGCTTCTATCCACTAAAATCAACGGTCCACAATGCGGCTATTTACTCAAATCCGTTGGCAAAGATCCGGTCATTGGACGCCAGGATCTTGTAGGTCACGGGTGTTGCCGTGCTCGCGCGAAAACCAATCTGCGCGATCGTGCTCGCGTTCAGCGTGATCGTGCCGGCCGCGCCGGGAATGATCGTGCAGGTGCCAAGGCCATTGGTGGCTATGGTTGCCTGACAACTGTCACCGGTCGAAGTGGTGACGTTCACCTGCCCGCGACCGATCGGTACTCCGACTATCGGGTTCCGCGCCGAGCTGACCTTTACGGCGTAGGCGCTGCCGATCACGCCGAGCGGCGGATCGACGGACACGATCCGCGTGGTCGTGTCGCTGACCGAAAACAGCATCATCACCGCGCCCTTGACGGTGCCGCTCGCGTCCTTGCGGCCCGGCATGCCGATCGCGATGTCGTCGACGCCATCGTCGTTGAAATCGGCGACCGCCAGCGAATCGCCGAAGCGATCAAACGACGCGGGGCTGCCCGGCATGCCCGACGTGGTGAGATCGAAGATTTTCGCGGCGGCACTCGGCACCGGCCCGTTCGGGCCACCGGGCACGAACAGGACCATACCGGCGTTGGTGGTGCTGCCGACGTCCTCGCTGGGTGCGCCGATCACCAGATCGTCGTAGCCGTCGCGGTTGATATCGCCGGCCGCGAGTGTGCCGCCGAACTCATCGCTGCCTTCGATCGCGAGACCGGTGAAATCGCCTTCGTCGAAGGTGATGCTGCTACCGGCGTTGGCCAGCAGGCCCGCACCTGACCCGAACAGCACCGTGACCGATCCGGCATTGAATACACTGCCGATATCCTCGCTCGCCGTGCCCAGCGCCAGATCGTCGTAACCGTCGTCGTCGAAGTCACCGACCGCCATCGCGCTGCCAAATTGGTCGTCCTCTTCCGGTCCGCCAGCGACGCCGGACGAACCCTGCGTGATGCGCTCGTAGGTGAGGCCGGCATTCGTGTCGGCGCCGTAGGCGATGATCACGTGCCCTTCCGAGTGCTGTCCGCCGTCCAGATTATTCCCGGAGATCGCGATGTCGCCATGCCCGTCGTTGTTGAAATCGCCACTCGCGATGACGCTTCCCACTTCGTCAAGCACCTGATTTCCCTGCGATGCAACATTGCTGCGTAGTATATAAGTCACCAGCGCGCTGAGTCCGCCACCCGAGGAGTTGCTGCGCCGCACCGACACGCCGCCGTGCGAGGCGACCGGAAAATCACCGAAGCCGGGCGCGCCAATGGCGAGCATCGGCAAGGAACTCGCCGAGGTGAAGGAGTCAATGACGGCCAGTCCAGTGCCCTTACGGTCGGATGCCACAGGTCCATGCGGCGACGCCTCGCCACTCAGGGGCAGGAACAGATCATCGGTGAGATCCAGGCCGTTGACCGTGCCAAAGAACACACCGACCCCGCCGGCGTCGATCAGACTCGGGCTGCCGACCGCCTCGTCGGGGATGCCGACGATCAGGTCCGCGCAGCCGTCATGGTCCATGTCGCCGCTGGCGAGGGTCCGACCGAAGCCGTCGTCGTCTTCTGCCGCGCCGGCAACGCCGCCGTCGTCCTGGTTGAAGCGTACGCCGCCGGTGCGCAAGGCGATCAGGCGGTTGCCGAAACCCACCGTCACGGAACCAGCGTCCGGATGGCCGGAAACGGTGCTGTCGGCGTCGCCTACCGCAAGATCGGCGGCGCCGTCACAGTTGAAGTCGCCGGCCGCCAGCGAAGAGATCGAGGTCGCGCCGGCTTCCGCCGGCAGCGCGCTGCTGCCCTTCAGGATCAGCGCGCTGAAATCGGTGGCGGGACCCGCCGCGCTTACTGCGCCTGCCGCCAGGCACAGACTGATCAGCCATCCGATACCGGTGCAGCTGTCGATGCCGCGCATGATTTGCCTCTTCGCCAGTCGATGGGACAGGCAACAGCGTGCCGCGCTGGCGACGGCGAGTCCTGACCAAATCAGGAAGGCTTTCGGAAGGTTTTCTTCCCGAGCGGACGGGCGGTGGCGAGGGAGGCTATGGGTTGCGCAAATGCCGGGTGACGGCGTGCCCGGGAGACCATGCCTCGTCATTCACCGCGAAGCGGAGGCATCCGCGGTGGACGCAGCGACCGGGCTCAAGCCAGGGGCGCTGCGACCCAGTCGCGGATCTGCGCATACAGCCCGGCGTGAGTCAACAAATCCATATGTCCCGTCTGTGTGAAGACGCGACGATGTCCTCGCGGCACGCGCAGCGCGCGAGCGGGATCGTCGTGTTGACCAAGGGCGCTAGGCACGGGCACCAGACCATCGCCCAGCCAGCGCGCACGCGTTCCGACGCTGTGCGCGCCGAGCGTTGCGGCGACCAGGTACCAGCGCACCCTTTCGTTGAACGGCAGCAGCCCGGCTTTCGCGCCGGAGGCTTCGGGTTCCACTGTCGCCGTGGCGCCACGGTCCCGGTCGCTGGACCATCCATGGCGCAGATCCTTGACGCCGGCGCTGCGCGTCTCCGCCACCGCGGCGAGCGAGCGCGTATAGGGCGTCAGCGCGAGCAGGCCGCTCAGGGAATCGCCGAGGCGCTCCAGCGGCGCGCCCAGGTGCGGCGAACCCAGGCAGATCACGTCGCTGAGCACGCGGCTCCAGTCCAGACCGTTGCGCTGCGCGTCGGCGCAGGCGCTGCGGCAGACCAGACCGCCCATGCTGTGCCCGATCAGCACGATGCGCCGGATCGCCGCGGTGTGGGAACGGTACACCTGTTGCAACAATGTGGACAAGTCCCGGCCATTCGCGGAAATTCGCCGCCCGCTGTTGTAGCGCAGCCGAGTTGCGTGACCCGCCACGTCCTGCGCGAGGCGATCGCCGAAATCGCGGCCATCCGCGTCGCGCCATTGCAGGTCGTTCATGCCCAGGCCGTGCACCAGCACATACAGCGTTCCACCGGCCGCTTCGACCTCGGCGCCGAATCGCGCGGACTGTGTGTCGATCACCTGACCTGCGCGACACAGGCGCATCGGGATGGCGAGCGGGTTGGCGCTGGCCTCCAGACGATCGCCGATGGCGCCATTGAGCGCGCTGAGCCAGGCCATCTGCGCCGGTGCGATGTCGAGCGCATCGCCGCGCACGCCACTGCGCTCCAGCAGGGCGATCGCGCCGTCGGCCGCGCGCCGGGTCAACTGCGCCGCGTCGCGGATGCGCGCGTAGACGAAGCCGGTGCTGCGCGTGACGAGACCGCCGAACGGCACGAAGCGCGCCACCGTTTCCACAATGGCAAGATGCATGCCTTCAACCGTGTCGACCGCGCCGAGCAGACCTTCGCCGGCGAGCTGGGCGGTACCCTGGAGCAATTCAAGACGTGATTTCATGCGCGCGGTTTGCCACGAATCGCTGGAGCAAACGCACCAAATCCGCGGCCTGACGCCGCGTCGATCACGCCAGGCGATGTTTGGCGCGGGAAATTGTCGTTCAGAGCCAGTCGCGCGGTTTCAGATATTCGGCCAGCCGCGCCTCGGCACTGCCGTCTTCCGCGCGGTAGTCGTACTCAAAGCGCACGCGCGGCGGCAGGCTCATCAGGATCGATTCAGTACGCCCGCCGGACTGCAGGCCGAACAGCGTGCCGCGATCCCAGACCAGGTTGAACTCGACGTAGCGGCCGCGGCGGTACAGCTGGAACTCGCGTTCGCGCTCGCCGAAATCCGCATCCCTGCGTTTCTCCACAATGGGTACATACGCATCGAGAAACGCGTCGCCGACCGCCTGGGTCAGTCCGAAACAGTGTTCGAATCCGCCGTCGTTGAGATCGTCGAAAAACAGTCCGCCCACGCCGCGGGCCTCGTTGCGGTGCTTCAGGAAAAAGTACTCGTCGCACCAGCGCTTGTAGCGCGGGTAGACCTCGTCACCGAATCGCGCGCAGGTGTCGCGCGCGACCCTGTGCCAGTGCACGACATCGACGTCAATCGGATAGAACGGGGTGAGATCGAAACCGCCGCCAAACCACCAAACCGGCTCGGCACCGTCGCGAGTCGCTTCGAAATAGCGCACGTTCATGTGCGTGGTTGGCACATGGGGATTGCCGGGATGCAGGACGACGGAGACGCCGAGCGCGGTAAACGAGCATCCCGCCAGTTCCGGTCGGTGCGCACTGGCGCTGGCCGGCATCTGCGCGCCGTGGACGCGGGAAAATCCGACCCCGGCCTGCTCGAATACGGCACCATCCTTGAGCACGCGGGAGCGACCCCCGCCGCCTTCGGCGCGTTCCCAGCGATCCTCGCGGAAAGCTTCGGCCCCATCCAGTATTTCCACAGTGTCACAAATACGATCCTGCAGATTGTGCAACCAGGTTTCGATTATCGCGAGGCGTTCGGTGCTCACGGGGTAGTCCTGCTGGAACGGATAGGGCGCACAGTGGGTGCGAACGCGATTCTAGGTGGCCAGCAGGGTCAGGTTGCCGTTGATGTCGGCCACCAGGTTGTTGATCCAGCCCAGGTAGTTCTTGTGGATGCTGCGCTGACCGTTGTCGTTATCGAACTTGAGATTGTTGGAGCTGACATATCGGATCTGGCTCTGTCCGCCGATCCAGGCGATGTCGATATTCGCTGTGTGCTCGCGCAATGTCAGGTGGCCCCTGATCAAGCCTGGCTGCTCCGCCGCAACGGTCCACTGGCGCGCGAGCAGAGCCTGGCGCACGGCCTTGGCAACCTGGGCATCGCCGACCCCGGTCGGGATCGCAATCGGTGCCGGATCGACCAGCGGCGCATCGCGAAACGCGCTCAGGGACAGCATCAGTGGCAACAGCAGGCAGAGCAGAACGTGGGACCGCAACATCGTTGAACTCCGCTGGACGTGAGGACAAGCCGTGGATGGTACGGACTCGCGCGCGACAGGGAAACTGTGCGCCGTAGCGCATCGAGTGAATGGTTTGAACAAATGGATAATCGACCTCAGCTGATCCGCTCCAGCATGCGCCGGTTGCCGATCAGGCGCGACCAGCGGAGCCCGATATCGATCCACAGGCAGTAGCCGGCTTCGAGTGCGATGCGCGCAAGATGACGCGCTCCGATCGCCAGGCGGGGCTCGGCGGCGCAGACCTCGGCGTCGAATCCCAGGCTGCGCGCCAGCAGCCGCGAGCGGGCCAGATGATAGCGGCTGCTGACGAGCGCGACGGGTTGCTGCGCCGCGGAGCCGAGCAGGGCCCGGGCATTGCGCAGGTTCTCCAGAGTATCGATTGAAGCATTTTCAATATCTATACGAATTTCCACGGGCAGTCCCAGCGCACGCAGACGGGCCAGGGCGGCCTGTGCTTCGTCACCGGCTCCGCTATCACCGCCGAGCAGCAGGGCGCGACAATCCGGACGCGCGAGCAGCAGGTCGTGAAGCCGCGCAATACGTTGTGCGTAATCTGCGTCAACGCCATCGCGGCCCAGGCTTTTGCCGAGCAACAGCAGGCAGCGCGCGCGCAACGGCTCGGTGGGCGCACGTGCCGCCACACGCAGCACGTAAAACAACCAGGCGACATACAACAATCCGCCGCTTGCCATCAGGGCGATAGCAGCAACCGTCAGGCTGTGCCAGACGTCGCGGTCGCGCAGGGCACGCCAGGGGCCGCGGCGGAAATGCGCCAGTCCATCCATCGGATTCTGTTCACGAATGCCATTGAGAGGGACTGGCTCTATACTCGCGGGCATTCCCTTTGCGCAAGTGAACCGTGTGCCACAAGTCTTGCCACCTCTTGCTGTATCCCATTTTACCGTGGCCTGCGCCGCTGCATGCGGCATCGATGCACTGACGAATGCCTTGCAAACCGGTTCCAGCGGCCTGCGCCCGAACGACTTCAGTTCGACCGCGCTGGAATGCTGGATCGGTCGGGTCAACGCGATCGACAACGTGCGCGTACCTGACGAGCTGACCAGCTGGGACTGTCGCAATAACCGGCTCGCATGGCTGGGTCTGCAGCAGGATGGATTTCTCGACGCCGCGCGGGCCCTGGTCGCGCGCCATGGCGCCGATCGTGTTGCGCTGATCCTCGGCACTTCGACCGCGAGCATCGGGGCGACCGAAGAAGCCTACCGCAGCGTCGACGCGCAGGGCCAGTTCACCGCGCCGTACATTGCCCCAATGTTGCATACGCCGCATTCGCTGGTGGCGTTTGTACAGCACGTGCTTGGCGTGCAGGGACCGGCGTGCACCGTCGCGACCGCGTGCTCGTCGAGCGCAAAAGTGTTTGCACAGGCCGAACGCCTGATTCGCCATGGCCTCGCCGATGCTGCGATCGTCGGTGGCGTGGATACGCTCTGCGACAGCGTATTGTTCGGTTTCAACGCCCTGCAACTCGTGTCGCCGGAGCCGTGCCGGCCGTTCGATGCGCGACGCCGCGGCATCTCGATCGGCGAGGCCGCGGGATTTGCGATCCTGCAACGTGCCAGCGAAGCACCGCGGGCACCACAGCTGATCGGTTGGGGTGAGTCCAGCGATGCGCACCATATGTCCACGCCGCATCCCGAAGGCCTGGGCGCACGACTGAGCATCGCCGCGGCGATGCAGCGCGCCGGCATCGATGCTGGCGACGTCGATTACATCAACCTGCACGGCACCGCGACGCCGAAGAACGATGAGGTCGAAGCGGGGGTGATCGCGAGCATGTTTCCTGCCGGCACGCGCGCCAGCTCGAGCAAGGGCTGGACCGGACACGCGTTGGGCGCCGCGGGGATAGTCGAGGCGGCGGTCAGCCTGATCGCGCTGCAGCACGGATTCGTGCCTGGCACCCTGTACTGCGACGAACCCGATCCGGTCTGCGGTCCGCAGATCGCCACGCGCAACGAGGATCGCGCGCTTGACGTTGCGTTGTCGAACTCGTTTGGTTTTGGCGGAAACAATTGCACATTGGCATTTCGCCGCGGGGCGGGCGCATGAGTGGCGGGATCGAGATCGCAGTGGAAGGCATCGGCATCTGGGGACCGGGATTGACCGGCTGGAGCGCGAGTCGGGATGCGTTGCGTGGAACCGCCGAGGTCGACGACACGCCGACCGCGAAGCCTGCGCCACCGTTGCTGCCGGTGGCCGAACGCCGACGTGCGCCGGATACCGTGCTGTTCGCGGCCCAGGCTGCCGCAGAGGCCTGTGCGATGTCGGGTCGTGATCCGGCCAGCCTGCCGTGCATATTCGCTTCAATGCAGGGTGATGTCGCGATCACCGATACGATGTGTGCGACGCTGGCGCAGGCGCCGCTCGAGTTGTCGCCGATCAAATTCCACAATTCCGTGCACAACGCCGCGGTCGGATACTGGACGATTGCAACCGGGTGTCATGCGGCGTCGACCGCGGTGAGCGCCTGGACCGACAGCGCCGGTGCCGGCCTGCTCGAAGCCGCCGTGCAGGCACTCGACGGCGATTGTGCGGTCTTGCTGGTGATCTACGACAGCATGTCGGTGGGGCCGCTGCGCGGGCCCGTACCGCACGATATCGGATTCGCGAGCGCCTTCGTGCTGGCTCCACCGGCGCGTTCCAAAGCCACGTTGCAGCTGCGCCTGCAGACGGCTCCGGCACAAGCGGCAACGACCGCGCGCAACGCCTGGGCGCAGGCGATGCTGCAGCGTAATGCGAGCGCACGCGTACTGCCATTGCTCGAAGCGATCGCAATGGACGCGCCCGGCGAACTGCGAATAGGCGCGGGATCGCAACAGTCGTTGATCCTCCAGGTGCGGCCATGAGCACGCCGCCTCGCGCCGCCATCCTGATCCCGGCCCTCAACGAGGAGCTGGCGATTCGCGATGTGGTGACCGGTGCACTGCAACAATCTGCACAAGTCATCGTAGTGGACGATGGATCCACCGACGCAACCATCGCGCAAATCGAGGATCTGCCGGTCGTGCTGATCCGGCATGCGCACCCAGGCGGCAAGGGCAACGCCCTGCGTGCCGGATTCCGGCGAGCGCTCGAACTGGACAATGACGGCGTCCTCAGCATGGATGGCGACGGCCAGCATGCGAGCAGCGACATACCGCGTCTGCTCGCAGCAGCACAGCAGTATCCGGACTGCATCATCATTGGCGCGCGCCTGATCGGGCGCGAGCGGCAACCGACCGTTCGGCGCCTGGCCAACGACTTCGCCGACTGGGGCATTGCCTGGGCCACCGGGCAACGCATCGTCGACAGTCAGAGCGGTCAGCGCTGGTATCCCCGTGCGGTGGTGGAACTGGCCGGGCAGGTTGCCCCGCAGGGTTTCGTGTTCGAAGCCGATATTCTGATCGAGGCCGCACGCCGCCTCGGAACACGCACCGTCGCCGTGCCGATCGAATCGCGTTATGCGGGTAATTTTCGCGCCAGCCACTTCCGGCCGCTGCGCGACTTCTGCCGCATCACGGTGCACGTGATCGGCCGTGTCATCGAGGCAGGTTCGGTCGTCAAGAGCTATCGTCGCGCGCGTGCGACGCACCCAACCGTGGTAGGCGACGCGGAAAAGTACACTCTGCAATTACCTGTACGATGATGCATACGCAACTATTTGTTCAACTGGTGGTCATTCTCGGCACTGCGCGTCTGCTCGCGCTGCTGCTGCGCCGGATCGGCCAGCCGCCGGTGATCGGCGAGATGCTGGCGGGCCTGGCACTTGGCCCGATCCTGCTCGGCAGCCTTGCTCCGGAGTGGCATGCCCAGTTGTTTGCCCGGGAAAGCCTGGGCGTGCTCACGGGTCTGAGCCAGATCGGCCTGGTCCTTTTCATGTTCATCGTCGGTGCCGAACTGCGCATGCCGAGGGGTGTGCGACAGCAGGTGATCGCGGCGAGCTGGGTCAGCGTGCTCAGCGTACTGCTGCCGATGGCGCTGGGGCTCGCGATCGCGCCGGCACTGTATCCACGTTTTGCGCCAGATCATGTGCAGTTTTGGCCTTTTGCACTCTTCATGGCGAGTTCGATGGCGATCACGGCGTTTCCGGTGATGGCGCGCATTCTCAAGGAACGTGGCATGACCCACAGCGCGGTGGGCCAGTTGTCGCTGACCGCCGCCGCGATTGCCGACGTGCTGGTCTGGGTACTGCTCGCGGTCGTCGTCGCGCTGATATCCAGCGAACAGGGCTGGAGCGGACTGGCGCGGACCTGTGGCGGTCTGCTGCTGCTCGCTGTGGTGGCGTTCGCGATCGTACGTCCGCTGCTGGCGCGCGTTCTGCCGCACCACGCCGCTGACGGGCGCCCCGACGGCATGGTGCTCGCCAGCCTGCTGATTGCGACCTTTGCGTTCGCCGCGCTGACCGAGTGGCTGCATTTGCATGCGGTGTTCGGCGCATTCCTGTTTGGCGCCTGCCTGCCGCGCGACGACCGATTGCTGCATACCCTGGTCGAACGTCTGGAGCATGTCGCGGTGATCGTGCTGCTGCCGGTGTTCTTTGCGATGGCCGGACTCAACACCACACCGGATGCGTTTGCCGGTCCTGCCGTGAGTGCGCTGCTGTTGATCCTCGGTGCTGCCGTGTTCGGCAAAGTCCTCGGCGGCGCCGGTGGCGCGCGCATCGCCGGCCTGGGCTGGCGCGATGCGGTCGCGGTCGGTTCGCTGATGAACGCGCGCGGCATGATGGAGTTGATCGTGATGAAAGTCGGCCTGGACATCGGGGTGATCGGCAAGGAAATCTTCACCATGCTGATGGTGATGACGATCCTCACCACGGTCATGACCACTCCGCTGCTGGCCTGGTTCACACGTTCGAGAGCCTCGCCCCGCGCCGAACCGTTGCCGACACGCGAGGGTCTGGGTTAGGTTCGGCCTGGCCCCCGCAACCGGATTTTCACGCGACCCGCGGCAGTATGCGATTGATCGCATCTGCACGGCTCGCGGATCGGATCGGTCGCCGACCCGCCAAGCTGCAGCGCCACCAACCGGATGGCGACGCGCCCATTTATCCAAAGACACTATCGCCCGCGAGCGACGGAGACAGAGATGCAAACGGAAGCGATGCACGATGTGGTGATCATGGGCGGCGGGCTCGCCGGTCTGTGCCTGGCACTGCAGCTTAATGATCGTTTCCCGGACCTGCGCATCCGCGTACTCGAGCGCCGGCCACATCCGCTGCCGCCGGCGGCACACAAGGTCGGCGAATCGACCGTGGAAATCGGCGCCCACTATTTCGGCAACGTGTTGCGTTTGCGTGAATATCTGGACAAGGATCATATTCATAAATTTGGATTCCGGTTCTTTTTCAGCGAATTCCGCAGCGATCTGCCCAATGTGACCGAGCTGGGCGTGCGCGAAGTGCTGCCGACGCCGACATTCCAGATTGATCGGGGCACGTTCGAAACGCATATCGGCGAAGAAGTGCGTCGCCGCGGCATCGAGTTTCTCGACAGCACCGTCGTGCGTGGTTTCGATCTCGCTCAGGGTGACGGGCCACATACCGTGCGTTATGAGCATGCGGGCCAGAGCCACGTCGTGCAGAGTCGCTGGCTGATCGACGCGGCGGGTCGCGCGAGCCTGATCAAGCGCAAGCAGGGCCTGGCCGAAGCGAACGGTCACGATGCGAATGCCGTCTGGTTCCGCATCGACGACAAGCTCGAAATCGACGTCTGGTGCAACGACGAGGATTGGCGTCTGCAGTGCACGCCGCCGGAGCGCTGGCGCTCGACCAACCATCTGTGCGGGCCGGGCTACTGGGTGTGGCTGATTCCACTCGGCTCCGGCGCGCATTCGGTCGGCATTGTCTGCGATGCGAAGATGCATCCGCTGGAAACGATGAACACGTTCGAGCGCGCGATGGAGTGGCTGAAGAAGTTCCAGCCCATCGTTTGGCGCGAATGCGAGAGCCGCCGCGAGAAGCTGATGGATTTCCTGTTTCTGCGCGGTTTTTCGCACGGTTGCAAGCAGGTGTTCTCCGGCGATCGCTGGGCGATCACCGGCGAGGCCGGTGTATTCCTCGACCCGTTCTATTCGCCGGGCAGCGACTTCATCGCCATTTCCAATACGTATATCTGTGAACTGATCGCGCACGACCGCGCCGGGACTCCGGTAGCACCGTACGCGAAGATTTATGAACAACTGTACTTTTCATTCTACGAGAGCACTCTGAGCCTGTATCGCGACCAGTACCCGCTGTTCGGCGATGCCGAAGTGATGCCGGTCAAGGTGATCTGGGACTACGCCTACTACTGGGGCGTGCTGTGCCAGATCGTGTTCCAGGATCGCTTGACCGACTTGCGCCTGTTCGGCGAATTGCGCGCCGAATTCGAACGCGCGCGTGCCTTGAACTTGCGCATGCAGACCTTTTTCCGTGAGTGGATGGCCGCCAGTCCGAATCGCAATCCGGCGCAGTTCCTGGATCAGGGCGAGTTGGACTGGTTCCACGAGCTCAATCGCACCCTGCACGAGAAGCTCGGCGAAGACGAACTGCGCGTGCGCTTGCGCGACTGCGTCGCGATGCTCGATGCCTTGGCCGCGAACATTGTCGCGCAGGCCGTGCGCGCGGCGCCGGAATTGGGTCAGACCGCGCCGGTCATCGCGACCGACACGCCGAGCAGCATCGCGCCGAACCTGTTTGAGGCGGCCGCTTGAGCGCAGCACGTGGCACGCGGCGCCGACCTGCGGCAGCGGAGAGTCCGCTGCCCGGACTTGACCGCGGCCCGCGTTCGTCGCCCAATGTCCGCATGAAAATCCGCTACGTTGCATTGATGGGTCTCGCCTTCCTGGCCGGCTGTTCCGGACCGACCGCTGCGCCATCCGCCACGGCGCCGGGAGCGGTGGATGCGTCGCGCGCGGGGCTGCGTCACGGCAGCTGGCGGCATGCGTTGCTGCAACCCAAGGGACGGATCCTGCAATGGGACCTGCGTGACGATTTCAGCGCCGCGCAGCTCAGTGCGCAGCCGAATCTGCTTGTGATCTCGTCGCACTACCGTGCCGAGTCGTTCGACGCGCCCCCCAGCGAGGCGCAACAGCGCGAGTTCCATCGCTACGAGGATGCGCTGCTCGACGCGCTCAAGGGCAAGGGCGAGTTGGTGGCCGTCATGGCCGGCGGCGAGCAATACGACTGGTACTTCTACAGCGACAGCGGTGAAGCGCTGTCCGCCGCGCGTACGCCACCGGCGCCCTCCGCCGAGGCGGATGTCGCGATCAGCGTCGAAGCGGATCCGCAAGGCGATTTCTACACAAAGCTCCGCAGCAAGGCGCAGGCGCACTGAAAAGGCTTGCTGGATGGTGTCGCGCACAGGATTCCCGCGCGACGATGCCGGAATTCCACCGCACCGATCCCGGCATGCGCCAGGTCGCCGCGGTGCCGCGAGCGATCAGCTCATCGCGCCGTCCACGCCGATGATCTGCCCCGAAATGTAGCTCGCCGAGTCGCTGACCAGAAATGCCACGAGTGCCGCGACTTCGGCCGGCGTGCCGGCGCGCTGGGCCGGCACGATCTGCCGGATCTGCTCCGCCGAAAAGCTCGCTTCGCTCATGCGCCCTGCGATGACGCCCGGTGCGACCACGTTGGCGGTGATGCGCCGGCTGGCCATTTCCCGCGCCAGGGATTTGACTGCGCCATGCAGACCGGCTTTCGCTGCCGCATAATTGGTTTGTCCACGATTACCCAATACCGCAGCGACCGACGAGATCGCCACGATGCGACCGCGCCGTGCGCGAGCCATCGGCAGCAGCAGGGGTTGCGTGACGTGGAAGAATCCGTGCAGCGAGACATCAATTACCCGGGTCCATTGCGCCGCGCTCATGCCGGCCATCGGTGCGTCGTCATGGATGCCCGCGTTATGCACCAGCGTGGTGATCGGTCCAATGGCGAGCAGCTCGTCAATCGCGCGTCGCGTGGCGTCGCCGTCGCGCAGATCGAAAGCGACACTTTCCGCCGAGCCGCCCTCGCTGCGGATCGCCAGCGCCAGCGCCTCGGCGCGCAGCAGACCCTGGTGCGCGTGCACGATGACGTGACAACCCTGTGCGGCCAGCGCGCGACAGATCGCATCGCCGATATCGCCGCTGCCGCCGGTCACGAGGGCACGAGTCGGAAGAAGAGTCATGTTCACGATCCCACAGAAATGAGTGTGCCGGGCAGGCCTCCCAGCATCACGGCTGCACGTCCGGTCGCGATGGACCGACCAGCGTGCTCGATGCGGAATTCATACTGCCAACTGTTGCCCGCATCGAGCAATCGCCATGCATGCACGTCAATTTCGCCAGGCAGGCTATCAATCATGTTCTGGAACAGATGCACATCGCGCAGGGAGACCAGCAAGCCCGGTGCGGCTCGACCGCCATCGCGCCTCGCGAGCAAGCCTCCATGCAAGGCCATCGCCTGGGCACCGTATTCGCACAGATGCAGTGCGCGCAGACCGTCGGGCCCGCGTAGCGGATTGTCGATGCTTCGATGGGTCGCACTGCGCGCTTGCAGTGCGTCGTCGTCGAACGCAACCACACGCTCGAGCAGGCACATATCACCCTGGTGCGGGATCAGGTGCGCCCAATTCGCCTTATCCAGCATGGCGATGCACTCCGTCGGCGACTGCGGACGGCTTGCGCGCGATCAGCAGGGCCAGCACGAAATTGAACAGCACGCCCAGGGTCACCGTAGTGCCGATCGCGCGGAGTACCGGTAGCGACGATGCAGCGAGCAAGGCGAATACCAGGAAAGTGCTGACGCTGCAGACCAACACCGCATGCAAAGTGCGGCGTTGTTCCATTTCATCTTCCTCCACCTGTTCAAAAAACAGAGCGTAATCCAGACCGAGTCCGGCGGCGAGGATCAGCGCAATCAGATGGAACAGCGACAGCGAGATGCCGCAGCCGCGCAACACGGCGAGGATCAGCAGGGTCGTGACGGCCATCGGCACGAGCACGCGCAGCACACGTTCGCGCCGCCGCAGGGCGATCCACACGACGCCAATCAGGAGCAGGCTCGCGACGGACAGTGACCAGAGTACACGTACGCGATACGCGGCGACGAGGGTTTCCGAGGCGTGCTTCAGGTCAAGCAGATAGGCCGGGGTTGCGGCGTGCGCCGCCAGCTCGACCAATGCCGCCGTGTCGTTCACGCCCACCAGTCCGACCAGACCGATGGCATGGCCTTCCCGTGCCAGCAGCATGGCCTTCAGGCGCAAGCCGAGCGGGCCGTCGGAGAAGGCCTCGACAGTGAGCGGCGTCAGTGCCCGTGCCGCGGCGACTTCCTCCAGGAATGGGGCAAAGGTGTCCGCCTTGAAGGGCAGTCCGGATTGTGCAGTTTGCAGCATTGCACGCAAACTGGAATCGTCCGGCAGACGCACCTGACGCGCGCGCTGCGTTTCCAGGCTCGGCAACCAGCGCGACGGCAGTTCGTACCCGCCAAGCGCACCGCGTTCGCGCAGCGCTGCCAGTTGCGGATCGAGCTGTTCACTGGCGCGCAGCACGCCCTGGGGATCGGGCGCCTCGATCACCAGCAGGTAGCGCACATCCGGCGCACCCAGTTCGGCGCGCAGCGCAGCGTCGCGTTCGAGCAGCGGCGCCGGCACCGGCGTGAGTGCGGCAAGATTGTTTTCCCAGAATGCACCGGGTCCGAACCCGATGACCGCGAGCGCTAGGACCGCCAGCAGAGGGGCCAGCCAGCCCGGGCGCGGCAACCGTTCCAGGCGACGCCAGAGGCGTGCAATCGGCCGCGATAGCGCAGCGTCACGTTGCTCGCCACTGAGCAGCGGTGCCAGCGCATAGCGCGTCGTGGCGCCGGCGGTAGCGAGCCCGACCACGGTGAACACCGCGAGTTGCTCCAGGCCGGTCACGCCGGACGCGAAGAATGCGAGGTACGCAATGCCGGTGCTTGCGATGCCGGTAACCAGGGTCGGCCAGAGGTGGCGTGCAACGGCGACCGGGCTGCTCGCGGGCCGCAAATGGCTAAAAAGGTGAATCGGATAATCTTGCGCAACACCGATCAGGGTGAAGCCAAAGGCGAGCGTAATGCCGTGTGCGCCGCCGAACAGCAGGGCGAGCGCCGCTGTGCCAGCCAGGCCACCGGAAACCAGCGGCAAGGCACCGAGCAGCACGGTGCTCACGCGCCGATAGGCGAACAGCAGCAACGCCATGAAGCCGATGCTGTCGAGCATTCCGATCCGATTCGCCTCCGCGCTCGTGGTTTCGCTGACGCTGACCGTGAATGCGCCGGGGCCGCTGACCTCCAGCTGCGCCGGACTGCCCGCGGCCGCCTGCGTGAAATTGCGCTGCAGCGCATCCAGTGCGGCGCGCTGCGCCTGTGGATCAAAGCCAGGTGCCCGGGTTTCGATGAGCAGCAGTGCATAAGTGGTTTTTGCGTCAAACCATACATCGGCGTAGCGCGCCGGCTCCTTCGCGGGCGCCCAACTCTCGGCCAGCTTGAGGGTTTCCAGGGTCGGGTCGCGCGGCAGCAGCGGTTTGAGCCATGCGGCGGCTGGCGAGCCGAGGTCCTCGACGCGCTGGATCAGTTCGCCGCGCAAGCTCTCGGCATCGAAGCGCTGCGTATCGAGCGTCGGCGAGAGCAGATAACGATATGGCAGCAGCTCCGCGCCGATCGCGCTGAGGTCCGATTCGCCATTCAATACGCGCAGGAATTGCGCATCGCCGCGCAATGCCGCCGCAAGGCGCTGGCTGATGCCGGCCAGCGTATCGGGTTCGTCGCCACGGATCGCCAGCAGCAGCAGCCGCGAGCCGGGACCTTCACCAATTTCATCGAGCAGCAGGCGCTGTTCGGCAGTCGACGGCGGCGGCATGAAACTGCGCAGGTCGGTGCCGACCTCGAGGTTCGCCGTGACATACCAGAGCAGCAACGCCAGGGCACCCAGCCACGCCAGCAGGGCACCGGCGCGCGCCGTGCGGCTCACGGCGCGGCGCGGCACAGTGTGACGAGCGCCTCGCGCGTGATCGGTTCAATCAGTTTTGCCGCAGCCAACGCGTCGACCAGCAACACGCTGAGATCGCCGTCGGCCTCCTGGATGCGGAAGCAGCGCGGTTCGTTCGCGCGTCCATCGATCTCGACGTTTGCGACATGCTTGGCCAGCGCGCGATCCTTCGGCGTGAGGCGCAGTTGCCAGGAGCGTGCGTCGCCGCTACTTTGCAAGGTATAGCTTTGTTGCAAACGCGGCGCGTCACCCGACAGGACCGCGATGAAACTTTCCAGGAACCCCGCCAGTTCCGGTGCGCGCTTAAGCGCGAAGCGCCGCGCAGGCTTGCCGCGACGCTCGATCGTCACCTGTCCACCGGCAATCGATGTGGTCTCCGCATACGGCGTCTGCACCTGCTTGCGCAGGCTGCCGTCGGCCGTGAATTCCAGCGTGCCCGACAGACGCAATGGCGTATCGAGCAAGTTGACGAAACGGATCTCGGTGTACGCGGTTGTTGCCGGCGCACCGCGTTTCAGGCTCGTCACCAACGTTGCTGCCGCCGCTTCGTCAGACGCTGCGTGGCTGCACAGCGGCAGGCTCAGCATCAGCCAGGCGATTGCTTTTCCAGAAATCATAGAAGTTGAACCAGTTGTAGGGGTCCATGCGCGCATAGTGTTCCAGGCGCGCGGCATAGGCATCCAGCCAGAATTGCAGGCGCACCTGACGTTCGGCGCGGGGAATATCGATTCGTTCAGCAAATGTCTCAAAGTACAGATCGTAGCGGTTTCCACCCCGGTACATGCCGAAGCAGAGCACGACCGGAACGTCCAGCGCCGAAGCGATCAGGTAGGGCGCCACTGGCAATGGTGCGGGCCGGCCGAGGAACTGCACGTCCCGTGTCGGCTCGTGCGGACGGGCACGATCGGCGAGAAACGCGATCAGGGCGCCTTGTTCGGTGGCATCCTTGAGCGCCAGCACGACACCGGTGCCGCCTTCGGCTGCGTCGATGACGGTGTCGCCGATCTTCGGATTGAGCGAATGCAGAAGGTCGGTCATTTCCGGGGTCTGCGACTTGTCGAGCAGCACCTTGACCTTGACGTCGGGCCGTTCGAGGCTCAGCACACGCAGCACTTCGAAGCTGCCGATGTGCGCGCCGAGCATCAACAGACCGCGGCCTTCGTAATACTTTTCGAGTATTCCTTCCAGGCCGTGGCGGTGCATTTCAAACTGACTGCAATCCGTCGCGAGCAGGTACACGCGGTCGAGGATCACCGCGGCAAAGCGATGCAGATGCCGCAGTACGTCCCAGGCACTGGCGGGACGCTGCAACACCCGGCTGAGAAATTCCCGCGAGGCGCGCCGTTCCGGACCGCGGCGCAGGAAAAAGTACAGAGTTATAGGAAGAAGAATCAGCCGGGTCAGGCGTCGCCCGCCGCGCAGGGCGATCGCGAAAATCAATTTCAGCGCGAAGCGTCCGCCACCCTCGGGGCGCTCGGTCCAGTGCGCGCTCATGCGGTTTCAATCTCGCCGCAGGCCAGCAGCGTGTCGCCGCGGCGCACGCGAAAACGGATTCGCGTCGCGCCCGATTCGAGTTCGACCACTGCGTTCTGTTCCGGCAGCAGGCTGGCGAGGAATTTCACCTGCGGCAGTCCGACGATGCCGACGCCACGCCAACGCTGCAAGGCGGCGGCCACGTGATCGAGCAACACAACGCCTGGCACGATCGGCAGGCCCGGAAAATGCCCGGGCAGCGCCGGATGGGTCGCCGCGATGCTGAATTCTTCTTGATGGCGTGAAGCCGACATACGTTACCCGGGCTGGCCCTGTGCGCCTTGGGCGCGCAAGCATCGCGGGTTTGCACGGCCGCGGCAATCCCCGATGCTGAACGCGTCGGTTGGCGCAGGCCAACAGCGGAGCTTGAGCGCAGCGACTCGCGATGCCTTCAGTGGGGCGTGAGCTGTGCTTGCGCCTGACGGGCCGCCTCGGTCAGGGCCTGCATCGCCAGGCGATACGGGCCCGGTCCGTGGCTGATCCGTGCGACACCGAGCTGCGCCAGCTGTGCGGGCGGCGGTGATTGCGACCCCATCATGATATTTGTCGGCAATGTGCATAATTTGCAGAACTTGCCAATCAGCGCCGGATCCGCGAGGCCGGGCACGAAGATCCCGCTGGCGCCCGCCGCGGCGTAGGCTGAGGCGCGTTCAAGGGTTGCGTCGAGCATCTCAGCCGAGTGCTGTGCGCGTTCGGCGAGCAGGAAGGCGTCGGTGCGCGCATTGATGAATAGCGCCAGCCCTGCCTGGTCGGCGGCGGCACGCGCGGCTGCAAGCCGTTCGCATTGTTGTTCAATCGTGTACATTTCCCCGACGCCGGCGATCTGGTCTTCCATGTTGATTCCCACCGCGCCGTGTGCGATGGCCTGCGCGACATTGTCGCCAACCTGCCGCGCGGTGCTGCCATAGCCGGATTCCAGGTCCAGGCTGACCGGAAGGTCCACGCTATCGGCGATGCGCTGCAGATTCGCCATCACCAGGGCCAGCGGCAGCACTTCGCCGTCGGCGACGCCGTGCGCCGCCGCGACTGACCAGCTCCCGGTTGCAATTGCCGCTGCGCCGGCGCTGGCGCAGGCTCGCGCGCTGCCGGCGTCCCATATATTGAACAGCAATAGAGGGTTGCCGGCTTTGTGCAACTGTGCAAAACGCGTTGCTTGCTGGATCTGGTGCTCGGAACGGGTCATGGAGGTCTAGCCTTTGATCGATGCGGCGGTTTGTCCGAAGAGGATCCTGCGTTCGTCCTCGCTGAGCGGCTTGGTGTTTTTCGAGTACGTTTCCGCGACATTCGTGTACGCGCGGATCGTTGCAGGGCGCGCGGCGATCGTGTCGAACCAGCGTCGCAATGCGGGGAAATCCGCCAGGTCCTGCAGATGTGCCGCATGCGGCACGATCCATGGATAGCAGGCCATGTCGGCAATGGAATAGTCACCCGCGATGAACGTGCGGCCGGTCAGGCGGCGATTCAGCACGCCATACAGTCGATTGGTCTCGCGGGTATAGCGGTCGATCGCGTATGGCACGTGTTCCGGCGCGTAAACGTTGAAATGTCCATTTTGTCCGGCCATCGGCCCCAGTCCGCCGACCTGCCAGAACAGCCACTGCAGCACCTCGGCTCGGCCGCGCAGGTCAGCGGGGATAAAACGCCCGCACTTCTCCGCCAGGTACAGCAGCATCGACCCCGACTCGAACAGCGATACCGGCGCACCACCATCTGCCGGTGCGTGGTCGACCAGGGCAGGAATCTTGTTGTTGGGCGAGATCGCCAGGAAGGCCGCATCGAACTGCGCGCCCTTGCCGATATTCACCGGCTGGATCCGGTAGTCCACGCCGGCTTCTTCGAGAAACAGCACGAGCTTGTGGCCGTTCGGCGTTGGCCAGTAGTACAAATCGATCATGGCACATCCCGCTGGGCGTACGAGGGTGGAGGTGGAACGGGCGCATCGTGCAACACGCGCTGCCAGTTCTTGGCAAGATTGTGCACAAACTCGCGCAGCGTGGGATGTGGCAAATGGCGAAAATGCCAGAGCCGGAATGCAAACTCGATGGCGAAGAAGCCCGCGACGGCCAGATACACGCCTAGCTGTCCGGCCCAGACCACGCTGTTTCGCGGCAGGCCGAACGCGCCCGCGATGCCGGCGCTTTCAAGAATTCCTTCCGGACTGGCGAACAATGCCGCGAACAACAGGAGCAGGGCCAGCGACGCCAGCAGCAGGCTCCAAGCCAGGGTCAGGCGCCGCGCGTAGCCGGCAATGCCGGGCAGTGCAAGACGCTCCTCGCCCTCGATCGCCAGGATCGCCCGGGCGATCAGCGGACGCTCACCCGTGCGCAAGGTACGCGCGAACAACCCCGCCAGGGCCGCATTGATCGCCACGGGCAACAACAGCAGCACCCAGTCCGTGTGCCCACGCCAGGCCAGCAAGGCGCCAGCGCCGATTGCTCCGAGCCACAGTGCGATCGCGATGCGGCTGCGCCGCACCAGCGCGGGCCATAGCAGCAGGCTGATCAGGACCAGGCCTGCACCCGCCGACAGCGCGGGGCTATGGCTCAGCAGAGCGCCAATCAGCAGCAGCGGATAGGCCAGCAACAGTCCGCGCAATCCCCAGCGTCGCGACAGGCCCTGCTCATCGCGCATGGTCTGCGTCCGTCAATCGCCGGAGCACGTCAGGCGCCGCTTTCGCCAGCAGGTTCAAAGATTCGCGCATCCAGTCATTATATGACCTTGTTGGGCGTCACCCGAACCCTGAAGGATTGCGATGCGCGAGGATCAACCGGAGTCAGCCGAGCCGCTGGAGTGCGATGTGCTGGTCGTCGGCGGAGGTCCCGCCGGTTCGACCGCGGCCACCTTGCTGGCCCGACGGGGCTGGAAAGTCGTGCAGCTGGAAAAAGAGCATCATCCACGATTCCACATTGGCGAATCGTTGCTGCCGGCGAACATGCCGATTGTCGAGGAACTCGGCGCCATGGAGGCGTTGCGCGCGATCGGGGTGAAGAAGAACGGCGCGGATTTCGAGAAGGCCGACGGCGGTTACCAGACCTTCGAATTCGCCCGCGCACTGGGCGATACGCCGCCGCATGCCTACCAGGTCAAACGCGAAGAGTTCGACCAGATGCTGTTCGAAAACGCGCGCGCCCATGGGGTCGACGCGCGCGAAGGCATGCGCGTGGAATCGATCCGGTTCGCGCCGGCCCTGCATGCCTCGGCGACGGCGCGCGGCCCCGGCGATCGTCCGCAAGAGGTGCGCGCGCGCTATGTGCTCGATGCGACCGGTCGCGACACGCTGCTCGGCAATGCTTTCAAGCTCAAGCGCAAGAACAGTGCGCATCAGAGCGCGGCGATCTTCGGCCACTTCCGTGGCGTCGAATTGCGCCCTGGCGAAGACGCCGGGAATATCAGCATTTACCGTTTCGCGCACGGCTGGGCGTGGTTCATTCCGTTGCAGAACGGCGTCATGAGCATCGGTTGCGTGTGCTTTCCGGCTTATCTGAAGCAACGTCGCGGCCGCACCGAAGCGTTTCTGCTGGATACGTTGCGAAGCATGCCGGCCGCGTGGGCGCGCATGCAGCAGGCGGAGCTGATCTCCGATGTGCGCGTCACCGGCAACTATTCCTACACCTCAACGCGCATGGCCGGACCCGGCTGGATCACGATTGGCGATGCGTTCGTGTTCGTGGATCCGGTGTTTTCTTCCGGCGTCTATCTCGCGATGAGCGGCGGCAAGCACGCTGCCGAGGCGGTCGACACGATCCTGCGTGAACCACATCGCGAAGCCGCTCTGCAACGCGCGCTGGAACGCCGCCTGCGGCGCGGGATTCGCGTGTTTTCCTGGTTTATCTACCGCTTCAACGCGCCGGTCATGGGGCGCCTGTTCGGAGCGCCACGCAATAACTGGCGGCTTGAAGAGGGTGTGATCGCGATGCTCGCGGGGGATGTCTTCGACAGCCAGCCGGTGCGCCTGCGTCTGTACCTGTTCAAGCTGGTCTACGCGCTCAGCAGCCTCTTCGACGCGCGTCGCTGGTGGGCGGATCTGCGTGAACGGCGACGTCAGATCCGCACGGACTTCAGCGGCGGAACCACGCCGCAGGATCCGCACTGAGTCGGTATACGAAGGTATTTCTGCAGAAACAACCAGAGTCGCGCGCTGCGACAGGCGCGACTAGCCGACCCGGTTTTGCTCGATGTGCGCCGACAGATGGCGCAGCGAGGAAAAAATGCGCTTGTTCTCGTCGTTGTCCGAACGCAGCTGGAAGCCGTATTTCTTCGAAACGGCCAACGCAATTTCCAGCGCGTCGATCGAATCCAGGCCCAGGTCGCCGCCGAACAGGGCAGCTTCGGGATCGATCTGTTCCGGCGTCACGCCGTCCAGATTGAGGCTTTCGACCAGCAGATTGGCGAGCTCGTGCTCGGCAGGAGATTGTTGCGACATGGAATTTTCCGCGCTAGATGCAGGGCAGGCCGGTCGGTCCGGATTCAATGAATGCCGATCCCGCTGCGGCCCGCAGGGCACACAAGTGTATCATGGCGCCCCTTTGCGCCGGCTCAGCCGGACTGCCAACCCGAAAAACCGATGCCCTATCGATTCGATTCACGCCCGATGACGCCTGCGCGCGCGGCAGTCCGCGCATGACGCCGCTGGCACCGCTCAGTGTCCGCTATGCGCGCACCGGGCTCGCACAACTGCTGGGTCGCGACGATCTGCTCGCGGTGCTGGGCTTCGGCGACGGCGCGCCCGCCAGCGATGATCCGCGCTACCTGCGCGTGGGTCTGCAACCCTGCGAGGGCGAGGCGCCGTTCGAAGTCTGGCAGGTGCCAGGACCCGTCGAGCACGGCCGCGACGGATTGATCCGCTGGGCGGCCAGCGCCGACTACCTGTTCGGAGCGATCGAGATCGACGAAGTCGAGCACGGTGGTATCCGATCGGCCAGCAGCCTGGCCTATCGCGCCATGGCGGATTTTCTGCGCAGCCGGCGCTGGCCGCACTTGCTGCGCATCTGGAACTACCTGGCGGCGATCAACCACGGCGCTGGCGACGCCGAGCGCTACAAGCAGTTCTGCGTCGGTCGAGCAGAAGGCATGGGGCAGATCGGTGCGCAGACCTATCCGGCGGCCAGCGCGATTGGCCGCAGCGACGGTGTCGGCCGATTGCAGTTGTACTGGCTGTCGGCACGCAGCGCGGGCGTCAGCGTGGAGAATCCACGCCAGGTCAGCGCCTGGTGCTATCCGCGCGAATACGGCCCGACCGCGCCAACCTTCGCGCGTGCCACGCTGGGCCCGACGATTCCGCCACAATTGCACATTTCCGGGACGGCAGCGGTAGTCGGCCACGCATCGCGGCACACGGGCGATCTGGCCGCACAACTGGACGAAACGTTTGCCAATCTCGACAGCTTGCGCGCCAGTGCCGGCCATCGCGACGGCTTCGACGGCTCCAGCGTACTGAAGGCGTATGTGCGGCACGCCGCCGACGCGGAGCCGGTCAGTCGAGAGCTGCAACGCAGATTGCCGCCCGAGGTCGCGCGACTGGTTCTGCTCGGCGATATCTGCCGCGCCGAATTGCTGGTCGAAATCGACGGCTTGCACGGTTCGGCCAGCGCACCGGCAAGCTGAGGCGGTCGATTCCAGAGTCGAGCCCTGCGCTGAACTTGCGTCGCGCAGAGAGAGTCCACAGCGAAATCGACACAGGGCGGTCCGACGCCGTGGCCGCCCCATGCCGCGACGGGACGGGCGGCGGCAGGTACAATGAACCCATGAGCAACATCGTCCAATTCAAGGCGCGCGGTCCGCGTGCCTATCTGCGTGAAGCGCAGGAACAGCGCATTCCGGTGCGGGTCAAGCGCGAAGGCATCGATCCGGGCTGGGTGCACGGCTACATTGTCGATCTGTCCGCCGAGTTCGTACTGATCGCGGAAGTCTCCGACTCGATGCGCTTCGATGGGTTCCTGGCGATTGCGCTCGGCGACGTCAGTCACGCCGAGGAAGATCCCTCGCGCGAATTCGTTGAGAAAGCCCTCGTGCTGAACGGCGAGGAGCTGCGCGCGCCGCCGGGTTTCCAGCTCGACGACTGGTCTGTCATCGCGCGTTGCGCCGCCGCCGTCGCGCCGGTCATCTCGATCAACATGCTCGATGAAGAAACCGGCGAGGCCAGCTACATCGGCAAGCTCGAAGGGATCGAGAGTGATGCCCTGACCCTGCGCGAAATCGATCCGAACGCGCGCTGGTATCCGGACACCGGCGATTACGAATTCGCCGAGATCGGTTCAATCGGCTTCGGCACGGCCTATATGGACACGCTGTTCCGCGTCGCCGGCACGCCGTCGGACCCGCTCGAACCGCGTGTCGTGCAGACCGATCCCGCGCGCTGAGCCAAAGCGCATGCGCGCCGTCCCGAAACCGACCGACATCACCCTGCACCGCGCCTCGCACCGACTCGAAGTCAGCTTCGACACCGGCGAGGTGTTCAGCTTGCCGTGCGAATACCTGCGTACCCATTCGCCGAGCGCCGAAGTGCAGGGCCATGGCCCCGACCAGCGCGTGCTGGTCGGCGGAAAGCGCAATGTGAACATTGCTGCCATCGAGCCGATTGGCCACTACGCCGTGCTGCTGCGCTTTGACGATGGCCACGACACCGGTCTGTTTTCCTGGAGCGTGCTGCACGAACTGGGGCGAAATCAGGAGCAGCACTGGCAGGCCTATCTTGCCGCGATGGAAGCGGCCGGCATGAGCCGCGACGCCTGAATCCACGCGGGTACGGACATGTCGCCGCACCCAGGCGGGTCGCGCAATCCATCGTGTAAACTGCGCCGCATGAGCGAGCAGCCCACCACCCATTTCGGTTATCGCGACGTTCCCGTCGCGGAGAAGCAGCGCCTCGTCGGCGAAGTCTTTTCCTCAGTCGCCTCCAACTACGATCTGATGAACGATCTGATGTCGTTCGGCATCCACCGCCTGTGGAAGCGCCATTTCGCCGCCATCAGCGGCGTGCGCGCTGGCGACCGGGTGCTCGACCTGGCCGGCGGTACCGGCGACATCGCCGCGTTGCTGCTGCCCCTGGTCGGCGCGAAGGGTGAAATTGTTCTCGGCGACATCAATGCGGCAATGCTCAAGGTCGGCCGAGATCGCCTCACGGATCGTGGACTTGTGCAAGGTTTGCGTTATGCACAGATCAACGCCGAATCGCTGCCGTTCCCGGATCGCAGCTTCGATGCGGTGACAATCGCGTTCGGACTGCGCAACGTGACAGACAAGCAGCGCGCGCTCAACGAGATGCATCGCGTGCTGAAGATCGGTGGTCGAGCCCTGATCCTGGAGTTTTCCAGCGTGCGCAGCGAATGGCTCAAGCCGCTCTACGATTTCCATTCGTTCCAGGTGCTGCCGCGACTGGGCCGCCTGTTCGCGCAGGACGCGGCGAGCTATCAGTATCTGGCCGAGTCGATCCGCAAGCATCCGGACCAGGCGACCCTGGCCGGTATGCTTGAACACGCAGGGTTTGCAAAGGTCGAAGTGCGCAATCTCACCGGCGGAATCGTGGCGATTCACCGCGGCTACCGCGTCTGAGGCGCCGCGTCAGGATTCGATCATGCCCAGTGCGATCGCCCGCGCGATCGCCGGCTGGCGTCCACTGACCCCGAACTTGTGCGCGGCATTCTGCAGATGGAATACCACAGTGCGCTCGCTGACTCCGAGCACGCGACCGATTTCCCAGCTGGTCTTGCCGGCCGCCGCCCAATGCAGGCATTCAATTTCCCGCGCGGTGAGATTCGGCGTATCGGGCGCCTCTGCGCGGGCCGCGTGCGTATGGCCCGCTTCGTGGATGAAGTGCGCGAGGCGATGCAGCTCGGCCGCATGCTGATTCAGCACCGCCTCGGTCAGCAGCGCGTCCTTGGCAAACGATACAAAGCCCCAATTGCAACCCAGGCCGTGCAAGGGGATGCTCACGCCACAGACCAGTCCAAACGAGGCCGCTTCGGCGAACAGGCGCCGCACCGGGCTGGTATCGGTCTCGCTGCGCGGTTTGTGCGCCAGTTCCGCCGGCGGCCAGAAGTACGGCGTGGCATGCGCCCGGCAATGGGCGATCAGCGGGTCAATGCGCTGGTAATCGTGGGAAAAATAGCGATCCACCCAGGCCGGTGGAAAATTGCCCAGCACGAAGGGTTTGCGGCGTCCCTCGAAAACCGGCAGATCCAGGGCGTACATCCAGTGCCCGAACCCGTGCGCCGCGACGATCGGGTATACCGCCCGTGACAGCTCGGCCGCTGAGCGTGCGACCAGCAATTGCTGCAGCGGCTCATTCCGGTCCGGCACCATAAATCTCCTGTATGTACAGGTGCACTATAAGCGAAGTGCAGCATTAGGAGTTATGCAGCTTTAGTTATTTGTCCAGTTTCGTCCAATCAATGCCAACCGCTCGGAAACTTCGCGCAACAAAGTTGTTCGCCCGGAGATGAACCGACGCGGGCCGGGTGGCATACTCGGGTTTTCCCGATGGTAAGCCCGCCATGTCCCTGCTGATCCGCCTTCCATTGCTTGCCGGTATTCTGGCCACAGGCCTGGTCCAGGCCGCCGCTGACCCGCATTCCAGCGCCGAACCGGACAAGGTGCGCATCACCGCGCTGGCTCTGGACCTCGCTGTCTCTTTTGAGCGCAAGGAACTCGCCGGCAGCGCCGAGCTCAGCCTGGACTGGCACGACAAAGCCGCGCGCGAACTTCACCTGGACACTCGCGATCTGAGCATCAGCAAGGTTCAGGCGCTGGATGCGAAGGGCAAAGCGACCGACGTGAAGTTCCAGTTGGCGGAACGTGACGCGGTTCTCGGTTCGCCGCTGACGATCAGCTTGCCGCAACAATCGGCAAAAGTCCGCATCCTGTACAAAACCTCGCCGCTGGCATCCGGCCTGCAGTGGCTGGAGCCGGCCCAGACTGCCGGCAAGCAGCAACCCTTCATGTTTTCGCAGTCCGAGGCAATCCACGCGCGTTCCTGGGTGCCGCTACAGGACACTCCCGGCGTGCGCTTCACGTATACCGCGCACATCACCGTGCCCAAGGCCCTGCGTGCAGCAATGAGCGCGGACAACGACACGGCGCATCCCCTCAATGGCGATTTTCGCTTCAGCATGAAGCAGGCGATTCCGTCCTACCTGCTGGCGATCGCGGTCGGCGACCTCGCCGCGAAAGCCACCGGACCGCGCAGCGCGATCTACGCCGAGCCGTCGACGGTCGACAAGGCCGCCGCGGAATTTGCCGACACCGAAACGATGATCGCCACGGCCGAGAAACTCTACGGCGCCTATCGCTGGGGCCGCTACGACATCCTGGTGTTGCCGCCGAGTTTTCCATTCGGCGGCATGGAAAATCCACGCCTCACGTTTGCGACTCCCACCGTGATCGTCGGCGACAAGAGCCTGGTCTCCCTGGTCGCGCATGAACTGGCGCATTCCTGGTCCGGCAACCTGGTCACCAATTCCAGCTGGAAAGACATCTGGCTCAATGAAGGATTCACCAGCTATGTCGAGCATCGTCTGACCGAAGCGCTGTACGGTTGCGAGCAGGCCGACATGGAAGCCGTGATCGGCCAGTTTGGCCTCAGGAAGGAAATGGCCGACATGCCTGTCGCGGACCAGGTGCTGGCACTGCCGCCGCTGACCGGTCGCGATCCCGACGAAGGCCTCTCCGATGTCGCCTACATCAAGGGTGCGTGGTTCCTGTCCTTCCTCGAACAGCGCGTCGGACGCGAGAACTTCGACACCTTCCTGCGCGGCTACTTCGATCATTTCGCGTTCCAGAGCATCGATACCGACCAGTTTGTCGCCTATGCGACAAAGAACCTTCTGGAAAAATACCCCGGCAAGGTCAGCGACGCAGAATTCAAGGCTTGGCTGCACGAGCCCGGCATCCCGGCTTTCGCAACGGCGGCAACTTCCGCGCGCTTCGACGCCGTCGATAAAACCCGCGCCGCGTGGCTCGCCGGCACCGCCAAAGCCGCCAGCCTCA
>JBDTLV010000032.1:0-44624 GCA_039934615.1 Tahibacter sp. | reverse complement strand
CCTTGAAAGCGGCATCGGCAAAGCTCTTGCTGAAGGCCATCATTTGGTTGTTGTACTGTTCGATCATGTTGGCTGCCCTCTGAGGCGGGTTGAAGGATGATGTGAGAAGCTTATCAGAGGATTTGTTGCGGCGCAACATCTTTTAGCAACGAGAGATAAACGAAGAAGGTCTTCGTTGTCTCGAGCATTGATTTAAAAGAATTAAATAAAATTTCGATTGAATGGCGCGACGCGTCATTTTCCGTCGAGGTTGGCCAGTAGAGCCGTCCGAAAATCGCGCGGGGCCGTAGTTCCGAGCCAAATCGACAGAAGGATGCGATTGAATTCGACCCCGGGAAGCTGGCCCGCAGGGCGGTCATCGACATAAATGCGCATGCCAGCGTCAGGTATGTAGTCGAACAGAACGACCTGGCCATGAGTTGCGCCATTGAACACGGCCAGCAATCTATCCAGTTGCGCGGTCAGCCGTCGTGCCTGCTCCGGCCCAGCAGCATCGTTGAAGGCCTTGCGCCAATATTCCTTCACCCGGTCCTTATCGAGGGCGGGGCTCATCCAGACCAGATTGAACCGGCAAGGGCTCAAGCCGGACAGCAATTGATCCGAGGTCCGCACCGAAAGCGGGACATACAACGCGCCGACATAGAACGGCACGAAATTCCGGTCGAGCACCGCCGCGCCAGACAAGTGCAGATTGTTGCCGACTCCCGGGACGCTCGCGTGTTCTGGGAAATCCGTGCCACCGACAATGACCGCCGACGCGTTCCCGAAGGCGAGGGCCAGCAGAATTTTGGGAATCCAAAGCGATCGCATGTTCAATTGCCTCGATGACCAGAAGCGCATGTTAACCCGAACCTTGGGACCCAGGACCGCAGTACGCACAGCCAGAGGTGCACGTCTCGTGCACGACGATTCGACTCAATGCGGGCAAGCGCGGCTTTAAGTCTTGCCAGATCCAGACAGCGAGATTTTCGCTTGTCGGATTGTCCAAGCCCTCCACATCGTTCAAGTAGCGATGATCCAAGGCGTCAAAAGTCGGCGCGAATGCAGCCTTCAAATCGGCAAAATCCATAATCCAGCCGGTCTGTTCCCCCGGATCACCTGCGACATGCACCTCGATGCGAAATGAGTGGCCGTGCAGACGGGAGCACTTATGCCCGTCCGGGACAGCAGGCAGGCGATGCGCCGCTTCGATCTGGAAAATCTTGAAAATTTCCATCGCGTGCGGGCGCCGTTGAGGCGCTCGCCGGAGCGCCGGGGCAGATCGGAAGTGGTGGCTAGAGGCGGGATCGAACCGCCGACCTCAGCATTATGAGTGCCGCGCTCTAACCGGCTGAGCTACCTAGCCACAAAACCGCATCGTGCCCGAAGTGGGGCGGGCATTGTAATCCGGCCGGCCATTGTGTCAAGGAGCAACTGGCAGGCTAGCCTTGCTGGCGCCTCAGTAGCGTGGAAGAATCAAACCCAATCTGTATTGTGGAGTTGGACCGTGATCGACCCCGATGGTTACCGGCCCAATGTCGGAATCATTCTGCTGCGAGACGACGGCCGGTTGTTTTGGGCTCGCCGCATCAATCGCGACGGCTGGCAATTTCCACAAGGCGGCATGCGGAGCGACGAAACGCCGCTTGAGGCAATGTATCGCGAACTCAATGAAGAAACTGGTCTGGGTGCCGAGCACGTCGAAGTGTTGGGCGCGACGCCTGGCTGGCTGCGCTACCGGCTGCCGAGGCGTTATTTGCGCCGCAATGAGCGGCCAATGTGCATAGGTCAGAAACAGGTCTGGTTTCTGCTGCGTTTTGTCGGAGAGGAAGCCCATTTGCGTCTCGACGCGTCAGAAAAACCAGAATTCGATCTCTGGTGCTGGGTCGATTTTTGGTATCCGGCAACCAATGTCGTAATGTTCAAGCGGCAGGTGTATGAGCGTGCTCTGCGTCAATTCGCCCCCATGGTCGAGTCCATGTGCCGGCTCAGTGTGGGAGATTTGCCGAGCGGCGCGGATCCCATTGCCGCCTTGGCGTGACCGCCTGAATGAAATCTTGTTGACAATCATTCGCATTTCTAGTGGAATAGCGCCGACTCGTTGATATGGGTGGCCCCATGTACGTTTGCATTTGTCACGGCATTACCGACAAGGTAATACGCGAAGCCGCATCGGCGGGCGTCGGGTCGTTGGCTGAGCTGACCATGCGGACCGGTTGCGCAAGTGGCTGCGGAAGCTGCGCAGAATTTGCCGAACAATTGCTTCGCGATTCTCAACCTCGCAAGACCGTGCGTTTTCCGGTTCCTCTTGCTGTCGCTGCGTAGAGTTTTCGAGCGCGAAAATTCAGTTGCGTGCGATTCGTGTTCATCCGCGAATTTTCCATAGAGCTATAGTTCCGTACGACATCTGTATGGAGTGCGGCTATGAAAGGCGACGGAAAGCTCATCGAGCACCTAAACAAATCCCTGTACAACGAGTTGACCGCCATCAACCAGTATTTCCTGCACGCGCGCATGTACAGGAACTGGGGATACAAAGAACTTGCGGAGCACGAATACGCCGAGTCGATCGACGAAATGAAACACGCTGATCGTCTGATCGAGCGAATTCTTTTCCTTGACGGACTTCCAAACCTGCAGCAGTTGGGCAAGCTCTTGATTGGCGAATCAGCGATCGAGGCACTTGAGTGCGATCTAAAACTGGAATACGCCGCGATCCCCGATTTGAAGGCGGCAATAGCGTATGCCGAGCAAATCGGCGACTACGTCAGTCGCGCCCTGTTTTCGGACATTCTGAAATCCGAAGAAGAGCACGTTGACTGGCTGGAAACGCAGTTGGGGCTCGTCCGACAGCTCGGCAATGTCGCATACCTGCAGACCAAGATCGGCAGCTGAATTCGCGAGTTCCGACGATTGACCAAGGGTGTTAGGCGCCGCTGCGTGCGAGCAGATGCTTAAGCTCTGCGGAAACGCGTCCGTATTCTCTCGCCAGATCGCGGACCACTGGTTGGGGGTCGCCGAGAGTTCCGCCACGGGCTTCATGTTCGATGCGTTTGGCGATCTCTGCCAGTGTCATCGCGCCTAGATTGGCGCTGGTGGATTTCAACGAGTGGGACGGGGCAATGAGCCCGTTCTTATCGCCGCGTGCGGCCGCCTGCTCAAGCAGGGCCAAGTTCTTCGGTGTGTCCTCAAGATAGACATTGACCAGGTCGGTGAACTCTTCCCCCATCACGTCCAGCAGGTCACGAACGATTTCCTGATCAAGCGCGGCTCCATCCCGCTGACCCAGGGGATTGACTGGTTCTGTTCCGATCCCAAGCGCCAACGTGCCAAACTCTGCCTTGGCAACAACCGGCAAGGGCGCGCTAGGCCGCACGATGGCCGGTGTTCCCGCATCTTCGCGCGACCGCGCGGTTTTCGGTAGCCATTTCCGAAGCGTTTGTTCCAGGAGACCCCGATTCAACGGTTTGGACAAGTATTCGTCCATCCCGGAAGCCAGGCACTTTTCACGGTCTCCCGCCATCGCATTGGCTGTCATGGCAATAATCGGGACCCGGGTCGAGCGACCTTCTGCTTCCCGACTTCGTCGAACCCGAGTAGCCGTATATCCGTCCATCACGGGCATCTGGCAGTCCATCAGGACCAAATCGAAATTTCTGCTGTCGAGCTTGTCGATCGCCTCTTTACCATTCTCAGCCGACTCCAGGCTCAGACCGAGCAGACCGAGGATACGTTGCGCCACCTGGCGGTTGACCGGATTGTCCTCAACCAGCAACACATGACCCGCGAGAGGAGCAACGGGGACGGCGCCTGCATCGATCGGCAACTCCGCCTCGCTGATGTCGACGATCGCCGCCTGTGGTGTGCCACGGGTAGAAATCGTCTCCTGCACATTTAGCAAACGGTACGCCGCTGTGCGCAAATCGCTTTCGGAGTAGCCGGTAGAAATCAGTGCGGCCCGTTGGTCTTCCTGCAGTTCCGTCGGCGCTTCGCCGCTTGCGACAAACAGGCAGCGGACGGACTCCAACGCAGGCTCGCGAGTGACATTTCGGAGCAGTGCGACGGGATTTCCGCGCATGCTGGCAAGATCGATTACCAGCAGGTCAAAGGCCCACGTTTCGCCCATCTGGGCTGCGTTCCGGAGCTTTGCCAGTGCTTCAGCGGCAACGTTGGTCGACAGCTGCTGCACGCCCCAGCTGGAAAAGAATCCACCCAGGCGACGGTTGAACGCGGCATCGTCGCTGACGACCAGCGCGCGTGCGCCACTCAAATCGGTACGAACGCTGGCGACGTCCCCGTGTGCCTTGAGAAATGGCACGCTGAACCAGAACACCGAGCCCTTGCCGAGCTCGGACTTGACGCCGATCTTGCCGCCCATCAAATCGACAATGCGTTTGCAGATCACGAGCCCCAAGCCAGTTCCACCGTGGATACGCGTCGTTGACGCATCCGCCTGCGAAAATGGAAGAAACAGTTTTTCCGCAGCTTCCGGCGCAATGCCGAGGCCGCTGTCCTGAACCTGGAACAGGACTTCGTTGTGCGTGCGCGTTTCACCACGCTTGCTGACCCGAATGCTGATCGCACCCCGCTCGGTGAATTTGATTGCGTTACTCACGAGGTTGGTCAGCACCTGCCGCAATCGAACCGGATCGCCGCGAACGGCCAGCCTGACTGCCGGTTCGATCGCGACGCTGAGGCTCAGTCCTTTGCTTTCAGCGCTCTTTTCCATCAAGCGTTTGACTGCGTCGAGGATTTCGCGAAGATTGAGACTTACGGTTTCGAGCTCGAGTTTGTTGGCCTCAATTTTGGAATAATCCAGAATGTCGTCTACAATCCGAAGCAGTTCGCGCGCAGACTTGTACGCGGTGATCAGGTAGTCACGCTGATCGACTCCGAGCTTCGTCGACAGCACGATATCCAGCAAGGGAATGATTCCGTTCAGCGGAGTGCGGATTTCGTGGCTCATAGTGGCCAGAAATTCGCTTTTGGACATCATCGCCGCTTCGGCGTCCTGCTTGGCTTTGACCAGATCCTTTTGCACGTGACGAAGTGCTTCGAGCTCGGCAAGAAGACCTTGAGCATCGGCCGGGACGCCGGCTCGAGCCGGGAGCGCCGCTGCCTGCGGCGCGGCGATCGAAGTTCCAGTCCCCGTGGCATCGCGGCGGTTGAGAGACGGCGCCAGCAGCGCGACTGCAATCAACGGCAGGGGGGCAATCCAGTAATCCAAGGGTGGCGGAAGCAGGACAACAATGAGCAACGAAGAAATCGTCGCGAGAAACAGGCCCGCCCATGCCAGCGGCCCAGCAAGTGGTTTGAGCCAATCTGGCATCGCCCTCACTTGACGATTTCCAACGAATGCAGACCGGCGAACAAGCGTGGACTATGCGATTTCATTTGCTCCCCAAGGCAACGCGGCGCTTCGATTCTCGACGGGATCACGATGCAGCGACCCTGAAATCGTAGTCGAGATCCTGCGCGGCGTGCTGCACGAAATTTCCCTGGATGTAGTCGACGCCGACTGTCCACAACAATGCAGCGCTTTGCGCGTCTTCGATGCGGGGTGCAATGACGAGTCGACCTCGCTCGTGCGCATAATGCACCAGCCGACGCAGATTATCGCGCAATCCGGCGCTTCGATCCCCTAGGCATTGTGGAGAAATCTTCACAAAGCCGGCGCTGATGGTCTCAATGGCATGCAAGCCCGCTTCGCCAGGTTCGAGTCCGGCCAGACAGACACCCACTCCCACCGGAGCAAGGCTCTTTGCGAACTCAGCCAACTTCGCCACTGCGTCCGGTTCGTCGCTGGGGCGGAATTCAAGCACCAGTCGATCCCCCGCCAATCGCCGCGTCTCCAATTGCTGTCGCAACCACCCGATGCGCGTGGGATCGCGTATGGCCGCCAATGACTGACTGACGAACAGGCGGACTGGTCGTGACTGACGTGCACGCTCAGAAAGCACCATCAAGCAGCGACCCACCACCCAGCGGTCGACGTCATCGATCAGTCCCGCCTGCTCGGCAGGGGGAACCAGTTCGCTGGCAGTCAGCAGCTTCCCGTCATCGCCGCGCAGGCGTAGCAGCACTTGGAACTGCTCTTCCGCGTCCCCGTCGTCGTCGCCCTGCAGAGCGGCAATCGGCTGGAATACGAGGTGAAACGCGTCGGCTCGCAATGCGTCCCGGATGCTTTCCACCAGCAAAGCTTCCCCGCTGGGGCGTAAACCGTACACGCCTACGGGGCCTGCCCCGCGCTTGCGCGTCTCAACCATTGCCCGCTCAGCTGCATTCAACATGGCTCCGGCGTCGCCCAGGGCAGCCGCGAAAGCACAAATGCCAATGCCAAGGCCAACGTGTAACTGCCGCGTGCCGATGTCGAAATGTTCTCTGGCGGTTCGGTCGCGAAGATCCAATGCCTGGGTTTGCATATCGGCGATACCGCGGTCGGGACTGAACATGACGAAACTTGCATCGCCGAAACGCGCGACCAACTCGCTGCTGTCCACATGTGCGGCGAGGAACGCGCCGATTTGCCCCAGCAGCTGATCAAAACCGATCAGTCCAATCTGTTCCCGCAGCGAGGTTGATTCCTCAAGCTCAATGAGCATCACGCCACCGCGGTGCGCGATAGCTTCTTCCGCTGCGAGTTTGGCATTCATCCGATCGAGCACATGGACGCGGTCGTACATGCCGCTGACCGGATCGCGCGGGTTCTGATTCTGGCTGCGGCGCTGGATATGCCGCGCGCGTCGAAGGCGATTTGTCACGGCTGAAATGAGGTGCTTGGGGCGGATGGGTTTTGACAAGAAGTCATCGCCGCCAGCGTTAAGCGCCTCGAAATGCTTTTCCGTATCGTGCTCGCCGGACAAGAACACGATCGGTGTGGAAATGAAGGCTTCCCGTTCCCGAATGATGGCCGTCAATTCCATGCCATCGCAGCCCGGCATATACAGGTCCATCAAAATCAAGTCGGGGGCCACCCGCTCGAGTTCATCGAGCACCTTCAGAGGGTCAGTGACCATTGTGGTCAGCATGCCTGCCTTGCGCAGAATCGACTCGGCAAAAATTGCCTGGGAGCGGTCATCTTCCACGATGAGAACGCGGAATGGATCAGTGCTGCCTGCTTCGGTCAGCTCCGCGATGCGTGCCATCACATCACTGGCCAGCGCAGGCAACGCGATAAAGGCGTCCGCGCCCGCACGCATCGCCCGCAAGCGCACATCGAGGTCGCCCTGCTCGGAAAGTGCGAGCATCGCAATGCGATGGTTGGCTCGAGCACGCGCTGCTTTGAGCAGCGAACCGACGTGTTCGAGCTCGTTTAGGAAATGTGCGTCAACGATGACCAGATGGGGTCGGATCGCCGCGATCATTTCGCTCAACTCGTCGGTATTGTCGAGCAATGCGAGCTCATATCCGGACATTTCCAGTTTCTGATCAATTTCACACGCCAACGGGCTGCCATCGCTGAGGTGATACACCTTGCGGGCTGCGCCGCTGCGCACAACCGAAGCTGCCGGAGGGTCAGGTTGGCTCTTGATGGGCGAATCGACGGCCGGAGCTTCCGCGTCGACCTTGGTGGTGGAAACCACCGACTTTTCGAGGCCGGTCGGCTCAAGCGGCACGCTCTCGGTGACAGGTGCGGCCGAGCGCAGTGAAGCGGCGATGATGTCGGGCCGGATCGGCACGACATTGCTGACCGTCACGTCAACGAAGCGCTTCCAGTATTCCTGAGGCGCGACCAACTGCAGCGGAAACCCGTTTTCACTCCGCTCAATGTCCTGTTCGGACACGGTGCGCACGCCCGCCAGATGTGAACTCGCAGCTTGCACCAGCGACAGTGCCCGAATTTCTTCGAGCAAGGCCGCTATCGGTTGCGACTGGACTGAATCGGGTATCGATACGGTTTCCACGTATCCGCTGAACGTGGTCTCAAGGGCGAACAGTTTTTCGCCCAGGTCGAGCAATCCGTATCGGCCGGCAGCGCCAGCGAGGGTTTGAACTTCACGAAAAATCAGACTGAGGGAATTGATATCCCAGCCTTCACGCGTTTGCCGCAAGCCGCGTCGAACCAAGGTATCGAGGCGTTTCGGCAGATGGCGCAAGAAGGCTTGGCGCAATTCCGCATTCTGCTGGGAGTCGTCCTTGCTGGACATCGGTGAGATCCGCGTTTCACCTCGGCTCGGAAGACTATAGCACGCACCATGCCATCGGCCTGGAGCCGGCGCCGCGTGACGCTATTCCTTTCAATTCAATACGCGGCGTAGTGCGGACGTCACCCGATTGGCCGAGTCCAGATTGCTGACAGTCCCATCAAAATGATCAAAATGGTTTGACAACCACCAATATGACGATACCGATCAGTAGCAGAAATGGCAGTTCGTTGAACCAGCGCAGCCAGCGCGAAGAACGGACGCAGCGGTCGGCCGCGAATTCACGCACAAGTCGCGAGAGATGACCGTGATAGGCATATAGCGCGAATACCAGGACCAGCTTCGCGTGCAACCACCCGCTGTGCAGGTAGCCCGGCACGCTGAGCAATGTCGCGAATCCGGATAAGCCGGTTAGCGTCGCCCCGAGATGGGCCATGACGAGCAGTTTCCGCTCCATGACCTTCAAGCGCTCCCGCACCAGCGTTTCGGTGGCTTCGGCGTGATAGACCAGGAGACGGGGCAGGTACAGCAGACCCGCCAGCCATGCGATCACAGATATGACATGCAGCGCTTTGAGCCAGAGCATGGGTCGTCTTGGGTTGGGCGGAGGCTTAGTATAGCGGGCCGGCAATGCTCCTCCGCTTGACCACGTTGTTGGTCAAGGATATAAGGCCGGCACTTTGCAAATCCCGCCACGACGTGGCGCGTACCGGTCCAATCGCATGGCGCGCACGACTCCGTATCCGCAACTGGTGGTTCGAGAGCATGAGCCGGCGCGGCTTCGGCGGCGCGTGCTGATGCTTGCGGCGTGCTGGCTGCTCAGCGTCGCCGCTGCCGCTATCCTGTCCATCCAGTTTTTTTCGCGAATTCAACGCACTGGCCCGGATCCCGCAGAATTCAAGGCGCTGCAGGAGCAGAGCGAATCGCTGAAGCAGCATGTCGCCGTGCTGGAGCGCGCCGACCAGGTCGATCGGGTCGCGAGTTCGGATCTCCAGCAGAGCCTGCGCGAACGCGAAGAAGAGATTGCTGGGCTGAGGGCTGATTTGGCCTTCTATAGCCGACTCGTGGGGGGCAGCGCGCGTCGCGAAGGACTTGCAGTGCACTCCGTGCGCGTGGCGTCCGTAAAGAATTCCCGTGCATGGAACGTGACCGTGACCCTGACACAAAACGTGAAGCGCTCACAGGTCAGTGATGGCAAAGTACAATTGTCCATCGATGGCGTGATGGGCGGGCAGCTAAAGACATTGGGATGGAGTGATCTGGCCGACGCGGCACGCGCAGCCGGCTTGCCGTTTTCGTTCAAGTATTTTCAGCAGGTATCCGGCACCGTGATGTTGCCGGATGGATTCTCGCCCAACCGGATCAAGGTAGTTGTCGACTCCGGCAGTGAAGGCGGGCGTGTCGAACAGGGGTTCGCCTGGGCTGAAGCACAGGCAACCGAGGAGAGCAGCAATGTTCAATAGCAAAAAAAATGTACCTTTCGGCAATACGACACTGATCGCCAAGGGCACGGTGATCCGCGGCGACTTGACCTTTACTGGCGCGCTGTATCTTGAAGGCACCGTGGAAGGCACAGTCCGTGCGGAAGGTGCGGAAGCGACCCTGACCCTCAGCGAACAGGGCGCCGTGCATGGCGAAATTCATGTGCCGAGAGTCGTGATCAACGGCGCGGTGCGAGGCGACGTTTATGCTGGAATGCGGCTCGAACTCGCCGGCGGAGCACGCGTTGAGGGAAATGTGTACTATGCGTTACTTGAAATGGCGGCAGGCGCGCAGATAAATGGCAAGATGGTGCACCAGGGTGACGCGCCCAAGCGCCTGACTGCCCCGGAAACAGCGCCTGCACCCGCGACGGTGGAACCCGCGCAAGCTTGAATCGCACGACGGCGCCATCATATGCAAGCCTTGTAAGGCATTACCCGAGCGCATCGCATGAACGAAATTCCCAGCTATCTGACTGACCTCGAACAACCGCTGCAGTTTTCCGACGCTGCCGCGCACAAGGTGCGTGAGCTGATCCGGGAAGAGGGCAACGATCAGTTGAAGTTGCGTGTTTACATCAGCGGCGGCGGCTGCTCCGGCTTCCAGTACGGTTTCAGTTTCGATGAAGAACAGTCGGAAGAGGATCTGGCTGTTACCAACGACGGGGTCACTCTGGTGGTGGATCCCCTCTCGCTGCAATACCTGATGGGCGCCGAGATCGACTATTCCGAATCGCTGACCGGTGCACAGTTCGTGATTCGCAATCCCAACGCGAAGTCGACCTGCGGCTGCGGCTCCTCGTTCACCATTTGAGTCGGCGCGATGAGCACGAGCATTCGTAGCCGCGCCAATGTATTCGCCGCATTGGCGCTGGAGCGGATGGCCGAACGGCGAGATGACTCGGAATGGTTGGTGGATCGCGCACAGGCTCCGGCAACGCGATGCATCGTATTGCGGGCAGATGGTCGCGCGCTTGCAGACGCGCAACGCCGAACATTGTGCCAGGTCCATGCCAGCTCTCTGGAAATCCATGAGCAGAAGAACGGTCCTGCATACCTCGGGGATGCGAACGGCATCGCTTGGTTCGCACACGCGGCGGCATCCGATCAGGAAGAAGACCTAGCGCAGCGTCATAACGCGCGTTGGGTCGACCTGCGCAGCGCTGGCTTGAGTTTTTCGGCGTTTGAAGCGGGTTTGTTCGCCTACGCGCGCGCGCTCCTCTTTTGGCATTCGCGAGTCCGATTCTGCGGCGCGTGCGGTTCACCCACGCGACTGGCCTCGGCCGGGCACAAGGCTGTGTGCACAAATACCGATTGTGCACTTGAGCACTTTCCCCGTACAGATCCTGCGATCATCGTCATTGTGAGCTGGAGGGATGCGTGCCTGCTGGGACGTCAGCCGGGATGGCCCGAAGGGCGCTATTCGACGCTGGCCGGGTTCGTCGAACCCGGTGAAACGCTGGAAGATACGGTGCGCCGCGAAGTGTTCGAAGAAGCTGGCGTCAGTGTGGCCGAGTGCGACTACCACTCGTCACAGCCGTGGCCATTCCCTGCCTCGCTGATGCTGGGTTTCACTGCGCGGGCGGAAAACCCGACCATTAATGTGGGTGCGGAGCTTGCGGAAGCGCGCTGGTTCTCTGTCGATGACATCGTTTCTGGTTTGCGCGAGCGCAGCTTGGTTTTGCCGCCGCCGCTCTCCGTTTCGCATCGCCTGATTGAACACTGGCTGTTTGAAGCAGCTGGGCTGGATCTGCAATCCCTGATGCACGACGAACCCTGGCTGCCCCAAAAAACCTGAGTCAACGCGGCTGGAAATCGCCGCCGCCGATCGCGACACGTCGAATTGTTGCGGGGAGCGTGCCAAACCTGCTGGTATCGGAGGCTGCGCCGGCTACAATCGCCGCACCTCTCCATGCAACCACACCATGGCTATCAAGCTGCTCGCGGTGATTGTCGTACTGGCGCTCGCACAGGGATTGCCCGATCTTGCGCGGATGCGCGATTTCAGTCGGCTGCGGGTATGGCTGGCCGTCCTGGCGCAGGTCCACGGGGGGGCACAAACGGTCCTCGCCATCGGCATACCTGTGTTTTTGTGCGCATTGTTGCAATGGGGACTGCACGGCTGGCTGTACGGTCTGCTTTCATTCGCGTTCGCGCTCTGTGTGCTGTGGTTCAGCTGGGGCCCGCGCGATCTGGGCGAAGACATCGACGCGATCATCAAGGCACCCGACAGCGATCGCCGCATTGAAGCCGCCCAAAAGCTGCGCGTCGATGACAACGCGCCACCGCTCGCGTTTGATGCGCCGAGTCTCGTCGATGCGGCATTTGGTGCTGCACTGCGGCGCTGGTTTGGTGTGCTTTTCTGGTTTCTCGCGCTGGGTCCGTGTGGAGCGCTGCTCTATCGCTTGGTGCAGTTGCTGGGCCGCGACGGTGCGTTCGCCAGCTTTCAGTCCGAACAAGGGCGCGAATGGGCACTGCGCGGTGCGTCGTTGCTAGATTGGTTTCCCGCGCATTTGATGGCGCTCGCGCTCGCCGTCGCTTCCGATTTTGATGCCGTACTGCACAGCTGGCGTGGTTATCACGATTCGCAAGGCAAGGGCTACTTCAGTCTGGATCTGGGTTTTCTGTCAGCGATCGCGCGCGCCAGTGTGGATGCCGACGTCATTGCGGGCGATGGCTACGCGGAAGACGTCAATGATCCGTTGGTCGAACTATCCGACGCCCGTCACCTGCTGGTCAGGGTGCTGATCGTCTGGCTCGCCGTAGCGGCCTTGCTCGTACTCGGCGGTGTCGGACGCTGACCGCCTTGAATGTGGCGCTTGAGTGCGCGCAGTTGGCCGTCGGCATGGTCAGCTGCTGAACACGCGCTCCAGAACGCGCCGCGCGGCGTCGGGTCGACCAAGCAAGCGCGCACGGCGCCCTAATTCCTCAATCCGTGTAGGGTCGTGCAGCAGTTCAAGCACCCGGTAGCGCAGCGCCACCCGGTCGACGGCCTTGAGCGCTGCACCGTGCTCCAGCAGGTAGTCACAGTTGCGTTCTTCCTGGCCGGGTATTGGCGCGTGCACGATCATCGGCAAGCCGATCGCCAGGCATTCGGCCGTCGTCAATCCACCGGGCTTGGTAATGGCCACATTGGCGATGCACATCAGGCGTTCAATTTGGTGGGTGTAACCTTGTGGAAAAAGCCGTTTCGGATAGCGCTGCGCCAGCGCATGCAGCGCCTCCTGCAACCGCGCATTGCGTCCCGCCAGGGCAACAATCTGGAAATCTTCATCCAGGTCGAGCAGCTCCGCCGCGACCTCGTCGAGAGCGCCAATTCCCGCTCCGCCACTCATCAGCAGGAAAGTGAGGCGATCGGGATCCAGCCCTGCTTCGCGCGCGCATTCGCGTCTGTCCGGCGGATGCCCAAATGGCGGCATGATTGGAATACCGGTCACATGGATGCGTTCCGACGGTAAACCTCGTGCCCGCATGCGGAAAGCGACTTCGTCGCTAGCCGCGAAATATCCGTCCATATTCGGAACTACCCACAGAGCGTGCAGATCGAAGTCCGTCACTTGGACCCAGACGGGGCACGCCAAGCGCCCTCGCGAACGCTCACGCATCAGCAGTTCGGCGGGCAGAAAATGCGTGCATATCACCGCGTCGGGAGCAAAGGCCGCGATTGCCTCTCTGAGTGCACGCGCATTCAGGCGTTCCACGATGCGTCGCAGGCGTTGAAGCGGCGCATCAGGTGGCGTCCGGTCGGTAATCTGGTAGAGCTGAGCCCAGATCAAAGGGTGGCGTTCGATCAGGCGCAAATAGAACTTTGTGTATAAAGCACGAAATGCTGCAGAAACGTGGTCCATCACGTCCCAGTGCGCAACCTCGGCGTGATACTCGGTCTCTGCGCAAGCTCGGATCGCATCAGCAGCTCGCGCATGTCCGGCTCCGGCGGAGACGCTAAGCAGCAAGAGCCGGCGTTTTACGCCATCATTCACCGACTAGGCCCATTCGCCGCGAAGTGCGCGAACCCTGATTTCGAGCGCGGCGGCATCGGCCTCTGTTGCCGCGAGCGCTGGTGAACCGGCCAGGCCAATCTTGGAGCGGAACCGTCGAGGTAGTCGCGAGCGACCCAGGGCTGAGTCGCGCCGGCTGAAAACCGATCCCCACAGGCCGCGCAGTGCCAGCGGAACGACGGGTACCGGCCGACGCGCGAGGATTTTCTCGACGCCATTTCGAAACGGCGCGATTTCACCATCGCGCGTCAGTGCCCCTTCCGGGAAAATACACACCAGTTCGCCCGCAGCGAGCGCTTCGTCTACGCTGTTGAACGCCCGTTCCAGCAAGACCGGATCTTCCTTGGCGCCTGCAATGGGAATCGCCTTGGCCGTGCGGAAGATAAAACTCAAGATTGGAATATTGAATATCTTGTAATACATGACGAATCGCACCGGTCGGCGCACGCTTCCCCCGACAATGAGTGCATCCATGAAACTGACGTGATTGCAGACAAGCAACGCAGCACCTTCGTCAGGTATGTTTTCCAGTCCCTCGGCTCTGATCCGATACAAGGTATTGACCAGAATCCAGGTCAGGAACCGCATCAGGAATTCGGGCACCAGCGTGTAGATGTAGATCGCAACCACCGCATTCATCAGGGCCGTTGCGAGCAGCAGTTTCGGAATGCTCAGTCCAGCCGCGTTCAGCAGTAGTGCAGAGAGTCCCGCCGCGGTCACCATGAACAAGGCGTTGAGAATGTTGTTCGCCGCAATGACCCTGGATCGACGCGTTGGGTCCGAGCGTTGCTGGATCAGCGCGAACAGCGGCACGATGAAGAAACCCGAGAAGATCGCCATCAGCAGCAGGTCGACGAGGACGTGCCACATCCAGGGCTGACTCAGCAAGGCACCAACCGCCAACTCGTGACTCGCCGAAAGATCCGGTTTGGCGAAATACAGATCGACGCCGAAGAGGGTCATTCCGATCGAACCGAAGGGTACCAGTCCGATCTCGACCTTGTGGCCGGACAGTCGCTCGCACAACAAGGATCCGATGCCGATGCCCAGTGAGAACGTTGTCAACAGCAGAGTGTAGACACCCGGATTGCCACCGAGGACTACCTTTGTGTAGTTGGGCAATTGGGTAATGAAAATCGAGCCAAAAAACCAGAACCAGGAGATGCCCAGGCATGACAGAAATACGCTGCGGTTGCCGCGGATATGCCCGAGGTTGCGCCAGGTTTCGCTGAAAGGATTGAAGTTGAGTTTCAGTTGCGGATCCGGAGCAGGGGCTTTCGGCATGGCCAGGGAACAGGCAAGGCCTGCAATCGCGATGAGTACCGTTGCCGCGGAAACGAGCCAGGGGCCGCTGCCTTCGACGCCGATCAGCAGCGAGCCCAGAATCGTCCCGACCAGGATTGCCAGGAAGGTCGCCGTCTCGATCAGCGCGTTGCCACCCACAAGCTCCTGGCTGTCGAGAACTTGGGGTAACAGACCGTATTTGAGGGGGCCGAACAACGTGGAATGCAGACCCATCATGAACAACATCGCCAGCAGCAACGGAATGCTGTGATAGACGAAGCCGACGCTGCCGACCAGCATGATGCCGATCTCCAGCAGTTTGACGATTTGTGCGAGCCGTGCTTTGTCGTACTTGTCCGACAATTGTCCGCTGGTCGCAGAAAACAGCAGAAACGGCAGGATAAACAACCCCGCCGCGAGATTTGTATAGAGGTTGGTCTGTTCAACGGTCAGGAGTGCTGTCTGGAAGCTCACCAGAATGACCAGCCCATTCTTGAACACGTTATCGTTGAACGCGCCGAGTGCCTGGGTCCAGAAAAAGGGTCCGAAGCGCCGCGAGCTCAGCAATGCGAACTGATTGGAACCGGACATGGAAAGCCTGCTGCGCGTTGAAGTCGGCTGAGAATCTACCAGAGCCTGCCGTGCCTAAGGGAAGCGCCACGCCCCGACGCCCAGTGGGATGCAGGCGGCGTATCGGTCGCCCGTCGGGCGACGCGCAATTCGGTCAGATTGAGTCCCCCTTTTTACGTCCAACTTGCGCGTGGTTCAGCTGAGCCACGTAAACTCGCGCCTTTCCCCTTCGCATGGCGGCCGTTGGCGGTCGCAGGAGTTCGTCCTCTCATGAATCCGTCGCGCCTGGTTCTGGCCTTTCTTCTGTCGATCACCGTCGCTTCTGTTTGGGCGGCAGAAGCGCTGCTCAAGCCGCTCCCGCAGCCTGATCTCTCGCACATGGACAAGGCACGCGCCGACACACTGCAGACGGAGCGCGAAGAGTTCGAAAAGGTCAAGCGGGGTCTTGTCGGGCCGCCGCTGGCCGACGCGTTTGCACAGATAGGTGCCAGCTACGCCAGGGCGGGTTTGGTCGAGATTGCTCAAGTCGCCATGGCCAACGCCGCTGCTCTGAGTGCGCCCGGCGACGGCCGCTGGATTTATCTGCAGGGAGTGTTGGCGCAAGGGCGACAGCCCGCGGCAGTGGTGCGCGACTATTTCGAGCGCGCTTTCGCGCAGGACGGCAAGTACGTACCGATCCGTGTTGCGCTGGTTTCTGTCCTGATCGAGGCCGACGAGCTGGAGCGCGCTCGCAAGCTCGTTGACGATGGAATCGTCCAGGCCAAGGACGAACCGCGCCTGCACGCGCTGCGTGGCGAGATCGCGCTCAAGCAGCGACGCACTGCCGACGCCGTCGCCGCACTGGAGGAAGCGACCCGACTTGATCCGAACGCAAGCCTCGCTTTCGCTCAACTGGCTGACGCCTATACGGCGAAGGGCAATTCGACAGCGGCCGCGGCAGCCCGCAGCAAGGCGGGAAAGGTGCCGACCCGGCTGACCGATATGCTGGCGGCCGGCGTGAGCAGCAGCGACGTCATGGCCGCGACTGCTGATGCGCCGGCTAAGGCCGGGCCAGCCGATCCGCTCGATCAGGCCGTCTTTTTTATCAGTGTGCATCAATATACTGCTGCGCGGGCCCAGCTCGACACCGCGCTGAAGGCCAATCCGGATGATCCGGCGTTGAACGCGCTCTACGCACGGGTTGACGCGATGGCAGGCAACAGCGGTGGCGCACGTACGCGCCTCGAATCCGCAATGCGCCGTTCCGGTAACAATCCGCTGCTCTTCCTGACTCGCGGCCTGGTCTCCGAAATCAATAGTGATGAAAGTGCTGCGCGATCGGACTACCAGAAAGCGCTGGCGTCCGACCCGAAACTGGCTGAGGCAAGGCGCCTGCTTGGCAACAATCTGATGCGCGCCGGGAAGCCAGAGCTGGCCGTAGAGCAGTACCGGCAATTGCTGCAGCTGGAGCCGGCCAAACCGGAAAATCAGGCACGCCTGAGCGCGGCTGAAGTGGCCGCCGGACATTGCAGCCAGGCGCTGCGTGACATCGACACGGCGCTGCGCGAGCATCCGCGCCAGGCGGGTCTTACCCAATTGTTCGTGAGACTTGCAAGTACCTGCCCCGGGACCGGTGAAACGGAACGTGGCATGGCGCTGGATTATGGCAAGCGCCTCTATGCACAACTTCCGACGCCGGCGAATACCGAGGCACTGGCGCTCGCCGCCGCGGCCGCCGGTCGCTTTGACGATGCCGTTCAACTGCAGGGAAGTGCGATATTTTCCACCGTGCGCGACGGGGGCGAACCGGCCGCAAAACCGTACCGGGACTTTTTCAAACGCTTCGAGGCCAAGCAGGCACCCGATCGGCCCTGGCCGGCCGACCACCCGTATTTCAAACCGCCGCCACTGCGCGTAGAGGCGGAGGCGGCAGCTGCGGAGCACCAGTAAAGTACAAAGATTCCATTGTTTGCGGGGCTTGGAATTGTGCGTGTCCAGCCCCGCGAATGAGGACTTTCAGGAACGCTGCAATGCGCGGTGTCCGATGTCGCGTCGATAGAAGCTGCCGTCCAGATGCAGCGGCGCGATGGCCTCATAGGCGCGTGCACGCGCAACGGCGATGTCCTCACCCAATGCGCAAACCGTAAGGACACGCCCTCCCGCACTGACGGTTCTTCCGAGTTCGTCAAGTCGCGTGCCTGCCTGGAAGATTTTCACATCAGGCGTAGTGGCGGCATCCAGGCCGTCAATCGGGTCGCCCAGATGGACGGTACCCGGATAACCTGGCGCCGCAATCACGATGGCGAGGGCCGGTCGCTCATCCCATACCGGCTGCATCTGCTCGAGGCGGCCATCCAGCGCCGCATCGATGAGTTCGACAAGATCGCTGCGCAAACGCAGCATGATCGGCTGAGTTTCCGGATCGCCGAAACGGACATTGAATTCGATCACCTTGGGAGCGCCGCTCGCGTCGATCATCAATCCGGCATAAAGGAAACCGATGAACGGCGCGCCTTCGGCCACCATGCCTCTAAGCGTCGGTTCGATCACTTCGCGCAGAACGCGTTGCTCGACTTCCGGGGTGACAACGGGAGCCGGCGAATACGCGCCCATACCACCCGTGTTCGGACCGAGATCCCCTTCATCGCGACGCTTGTGATCCTGGCTGGTCGCCATCGGCAGAGCGCGCTTTCCATCGCTGATGACGATGTAACTGGCTTCCTCACCAACGAGAAACTCCTCGATGACGACTTGGGCAGAGGCGGCTCCAAAGGATTTTGCGCCCAGCATGTCGTGCAAGGCTTGCTCGGCGTCGGCCAAGGTCAATGCGACAATAACTCCCTTACCCGCAGCGAGTCCGTCGGCCTTAATCACAATTGGCACGCCTTGCCGGCGAACGTGGGCCAGCGCCGGAGCGAGCTCCGCAAAGACTGCATACCGGGCGGTCGGAATGTTGTGCCGGGCCAGGAAGTCTTTGGCGAAGGATTTTGAGCCTTCCAGCTGCGCGGCGATCCGGCGGGGGCCGAAGCAGCGCAATCCGGCTGCGCGAAAGCGATCGACCACGCCGGCGACCAGTGGCGCTTCGGGTCCGACGACAGTCAAGTCGACTTTTTCGCGCTGCGCAAGCGCCAACAAACCATCGATGTCTGTCATGCCGACGTTCGCGTTGCGCACGCCCGGCTCTTTCGCTGTTCCCGCATTGCCGGGTGCAACGATCACTTCGGCGACGCGAACGGACTGCTTCAACTTCCAGGCGAGCGCATGCTCGCGACCGCCTGAACCGATTACTAGAATTTTCATGCCGGGTCTGCAGTTGCGCGCGATGCGTGGAAGGGCGAAGGGCGCGAATTGTAGCCTGTCACGAATTCGCGCGTTATGGTCCTGAGATCGCTTGCACGTACGGTGAGTTGGCTGTCAGCGACGAAGGGCGGCCAGCAGGTCCGCATGCGGCAACTTGCCGGTTTCATTGCGCGGCAACGCGTCGATCCTGCGCAACGGGCGCGGCAGAAACACCGGGTCGATCGACTGGCGCAGCGCATCGAGGATCTGAGCGGTGCTGAGGGTCGGTGCGACAGCGAGCGCCGCAAGCCTGCGCACGCCGGATGCGTCGGTTCCGCTCGGAAACACGACGCCATCCACTACGCCTTCGATCGCAAGCAGGCGTCGGGTCAAGTCACCCAGCGAGGCGCGCTTGCCCGCGATTTCCAGCAAGTCCGCATGCCGGCCGCGCAGGCGAAATTGCGAACAAGGTAACAATTCCACAAGGTCCTGAAGTATCACAGGCGTATCGAACCAGGGAGCATCCACCTGAGTGCCGTCCGGCTGTGGGCGAAGGACCACCTCCGAATACGCTTGCCACGTCTCTTCGTTGGCGGTGCGCCGACTCGCAATGATGCAGGTCTCGGTCGAGCCGAAAATCTCGAGCACCGGCGCGCCGAAACGGACTTCCGCAGCGCGCGCGAGATCCGCAGAAAGCGGCGCGGTCGCGCAGATGATGACATTCAACGGCGGCATCGAAATCGCTGAATGGACCAGGGCACGCAAATGGACCGGTGTCGTGACCAACAGGCGGGGTTCGGATATTTCATGCAGCGAATCGGCGACGTCGGCGGGCAGGAATGGCCTGGCGCCATGGATTGCGCAGTTGGATCGAAGGGGCAGCAGCACCGATGTTTCAAGGCCGTACATGTGCTGCGGAGGAACCGTCGCAACAATTCCCAAATGCGACGAGACGCTGAATTGGGTCAGCAGCTGCGCGTTCAGCGCGGTGCTGCGAGTGAAGCTGCCCCAGGTCTTTGGGTTGGCCTTCGGTACCCCGGTCGAGCCGGACGTATAGCCAATCGCAATCACTTGATCTGGCGGTAGTTCGGGAATTATCCCGTCGCTCGCGACAGAATCCTGTGGGGGCGGCATCCGCCAGAATCTCGGCGGGGGCTCGGCCAGATCCTGGTCGCTGATCGCATAGCAGCCAGGATGTGCGTTCATCACTTCCAGCACGCTTTGCGGAGCTCTGGACGGTGGCAGCAAATTAATCTGTCCCGCGACCGCAAGGGCACAGAAACTCACCAAAAATGCGTAGCGGTCTTCGCACAGATTCACGCCAGCCGTTGCACTCGGCAGGCGCCGTGCCAGCGCAGTGACGTGGGCAACAAAACGGTCCTGGCGAATTGCCGCGCCGGCGTACGTCGCGATGATCCGGTCCGGCGCCCCGCAAACCAATGGAGTCGGTCCCGTCGACGCGCCGGTCGACTCAGGAATGGCAATCGACACAGCTCTTCCCCCCTGTAAAGATCTTCATTTTGCTCTTTTGCTATGGCTCGGTCGCCGCATTGAATCGAACGAGATCAGCTGGCGGATGCTGTTTCCCGCGGACCAATCCGCCCGCAGGCTGACGACTCGCCGGCGCGATACGGTGTCCGGTGGTACAGCGATTCACCATTCAGCCTCCCCGGCCGTCAGGATCGCAGATATTCCCCGCTGATAGCGTCGCGGATTGGCGTCGGTCTCTCAAGCCCCCCCGCCAATCCGTCAATGACGAGATCGATCTCCGATCCGAAGTAAGCCACCGTCGCGGCGGCGCTGCGCGCCGGGGGATCTGCGTGTCGATTGGCGCTGGTAGAGACAATGGCACCACCGAATGCCAGGCAAAGCGCGGCGGCGAGCGGATGCGCCGTCACGCGCAGAGCGATACCTGCCTGCCCGCGGGCGATCCACGATGGCGTCGCTTCGCTGCGCGGCAGCACCCAGGTATGCGGCCCGGGCCAACTGGCGCGAACCCGCTCCATTGCTGCGAATGGCACCAAATCCCGCTCGATGTAGCTCGCGATCTGGTCGAAGTTCGCCGCGATCAACAGTACTCCCCGATCGGGTGGGCGTTGCTTCACGGCGAACAGGCGCGCGACAGCATCTCGATTTCTCGGATCACAACCCAACCCGTAGACCGACTCGGTGGGGTAGGCGACGACACCGCCGCGGTGCAGTACATCGGCTGCGACCACGAGCGTCTCCGCGTCGGATCGTGCGCCAGCTGGTGGTATCGTCGCAGGCGGCATTTTTGTCGACCTAGGTTCCCGTCTTGACGGCGCTCTTGCGTACGCCGGTCTTTTTTGCCGCTGATTTACTCGCGACTTTCTTCACCGCAGTCTTCTTCGTTGCGGCTTTCTTCGCCACGGTCTTCTTCGGCGTCACGCTCTTGGCCACTGCTTTTTTCGCTGCGGCTGGTTTCGCTTCGGCATTTTTCCCAGTTTTTCCGTTCTTTCCAAAGCGGCCTCCGCGCTTGGCCTTGACCGGGGCGGCAGCAAGCAACTCGACGCATTCGGCCTCAGTCAGTGATTCGGGCTCGCGCTCCTTCGGCATGCGCGCGTTCTTCGCTCCATCCGTTATGTAGGGTCCATATTGGCCACGCAGGATTTGAATTGCACCGTCCTGGAAACTCTGGATCACCCGATTGGCAGCCGCTTCGGCCTTATCGCGCAACAGCTGCAGGGCACGCGGCAATTCAATGGTGTATGGATCGTCTTCGGCCTTCAGCGACGCATAGATCTTGCCGTGCTTGACGAAGGGACCAAATCGGCCGACGCCGACGCTGATCGTCTCGCCATCTTCGGCCTCGCCGATGTCGCGCGGTAATTTGAACAATTCCAACGCATCGGCAAGCGTAATGGTGTGCATGCTCTGCCCGGTACGCAGGCTTGCGAATTTTGGTTTGTCTTCGTCTTCCTTGGTGCCGATCTGGGCAAAAGGACCATAGCGACCGAGCCGCACCGAAAGGGGCTTGCCGCTGCTCGGATCGTCGCCCAGCAGGCGGGAGCCACTTGCTTCCGAGCGATCCACTGATTCGCTTTTCTCGTCGACCAAGGACTTGAACGGCGCCCAAAACCGCTGCATCAGAGGAACCCATTCCTCCTCACCGCGACTTACCGCGTCAAGTTCGTCTTCAAGCTTCGCCGTGAAATCGTAGTCAACATAGCGGGTGAAATGTCCACTAAGGAATTTCGCAACCGCTCGCCCCACATCGCTGGGTCGGAAGCGGCGGCTATCCAGCGTGACGTACTCACGCCCGAGCAGGGTCTGGATGATGCTGGCATACGTCGACGGTCGGCCAATGCCGTATTCCTCGAGCGTCTTGACCAAGCTCGCTTCCGAATACCGCGGCGGCGGTTCCGTGAAATGCTGCTCCGCCAGGATATCGGTCAACGGAATCTTGTCGCCAATTGCCATACGCGGCAATTTGCGCCCTTCGTCGTCGTCCTCCTCGTTCTTCTGGTCCTTGCCTTCTTCGTATACGGCCAGGAAGCCCGGATCGACGACAGTCGTGCCGCTGGCACGGAAAGCCGATTTGTCACCGCAGGCAAAATCCACGGATACGGTATTCAGCGTGGCATGCAGCATTTGCGATGCGACCGTCCGCTTCCAGATCAACTCATACAATTTGCGCTGCTCATCCGAGAGGAATGCGGACACGCTTGCGGGTCGATGCAGGGCCGAGGTGGGGCGCACCGCCTCATGCGCCTCCTGGGCATTCTTCGATTTTGTTTTGTACACATTGGGTTGTTCCGGCAAAGCATGCTTGCCGTAGTCGCTGGTGATCACATCGCGCAATTCGGTGACCGCGTCGTTCGACAGACTCGTCGAATCGGTACGCATATAGGTGATGAGACCCACCACGCCTTCATCGCCCAGCGCAATGCCTTCATACAACTGCTGCGCAAGTCGCATCGTCCGGCTGGTCGTGAAACCGAGCTTGCGCGCCGCTTCCTGCTGCAGTGTCGACGTCGTGAAAGGCGCTGCCGGGCGGCGCTTGCGCTCCTTCGATTGCACATCCTCAACCACCAATTGGCCACGCGCACCTGTCAGCAATGCGTCTCGCGCCGCATGCGCGTCGCTCGCGTTGGTCAGGTCGAACTGTTCAAACTTCTTGCCATTGAGGCGTAACAGGCGCGCCCGGAACGGCTGCTGGCCGTGTGCAAGATCGGCGTCCATGCTCCAGTATTCGCGCGCCTTGAACGCCTCAATCTCCTCCTCGCGCTCCACGATCATGCGCAGGGCGGGTGACTGCACGCGTCCTGCCGAAAGTCCGCGTTGTACCTTCCGCCACAGAACGGGTGAAAGATTGAATCCGACCAGATAGTCCAGCGCGCGTCGCGCTTGCTGCGCATTGACCAGGTCCAGAGACAATTCACGCGGATGCTCGACGGCTTCCTTGATCGCTTTGGGCGTGATCTCGGAAAAAACGACACGATGTACTTTTCGCCCTTCCAGCAGTCCACGTTCGCGCAGGATCTCGCTGATGTGCCAGCTGATGGCTTCACCTTCGCGATCCAAGTCGGTGGCCAGATACAGCGATTCCGCTTTCGCCGCCGCCTTGGCGATTGCGTCGACGTGGCGTTCGTTTTTCTCGATGACCGCGTAGTTCATCGCAAAGCCGCGCTCAGGTTGTACGGCGCCTTCCTTGGGCACCAGATCGCGTACATGCCCATAGGACGCCAGGACCGTAAAGTCCTTGCCGAGGTATTTGTTGATCGTCTTGGCCTTGGCGGGCGACTCGACGATAAGCAGGTTCTTGGCCATGTTTTCCTTGCGCGTCCTGCGCGTTTGACGGGCGCTTTTCGTGAAACCGCCGCGATGAATTCAGGTTTTTTCGGGGTCCGGCACCGGGCCAGTTCTTTTTCATCCTGCACACACGGCGCCGCGCCCTGTCAAGCCGTGGGGCCAGCAAGCCGTTCAGCAGCGCTGGTAACGCCCTCCGCCGGCACTGCTGACTTCGCCCTCCAATTCGAGCACCAGCAGCATGGACGACAGGGCCGCAATCGAGAGCGCACTGCGCTGCGCAAGTTCGTCGACGCTGACCGGGTCGTGCCCAAGCGCGTCGAGAACGCGCAGGTAGTCCGCGTCGCGCGGGGCTGCTGCGACTGTCGAGGTTTCCGACCTTGGCTGCGCCGACTGCGGACTCAGATGCTGGCGCAGGCGATCACCGAGCGCTTGCGCCAGTGTCGCCAGTTCGGCGATCAGTTCGTCGCTGGACTCGACGAGACGCGCGCCTTGGCGGATCAGCTGATGGCAGCCTCGCGCCAGAGGATTGTGGATCGAGCCCGGCAAGGCAAAGACCTCTCGCCCCTGTTCACCAGCCAAGCGCGCGGTAATCAGAGAGCCAGACCGCAAACCGGCCTCCACAACCAAAGTTCCCAGGCTCAATCCCGCAATGATGCGGTTGCGGCGCGGGAACGATTCGCTGCGGGCGGCCACGCCGGGACTGAATTCAGTCACCAGTGCGCCGCTGCTGGCAATCCGCGCGGCCAGATCACGGTGCTTGCGCGGATACGTGAGATCCGGCCCGGTCCCCATCACGGCGATGGTGCCGCCTTGCGCATCGAGTGTGGCGGTATGGGCCGCACCGTCGATGCCATCCGCAAGCCCGCTGGTAATGACGAAACCCGCCTGGCTCAGGCTGCGTGCGAAGCTACGCGCATTGGCCAAACCGCCTGCGGTAGCGCTGCGAGCACCGACGATCGCGACCTGAGGTCGCCACAATAGACTGGGATCGCCGGCAACAAACAAGGCGGCTGGCGCCGCTCCGATCTCTCGCAGCAAATCGGGAAAGTCGACATCGGACCACGTCAGCAGGTGATGGTGGTCCGCGGCCAGCCATTCCATGTCCGCCGCGATCCGTGCGGCATCGGGCGCGCGCAGCCATGCCAGCGTTTCGGGCGAAATCGCGACTTCCCGGCGTAAGGATTCGATCTGATCCAATGCCATCGCCGCGCCGCCGGCGCGCAGCACGAGTCTGCGCAGACTGACCCCACCCAGCATCGGCGCGCGCAACAGGATTAGCCAAGCCTGGGTCTCAATCGTGCTGCGGTCGCTTTTGTACATGGACTCAATGTGTAGAGATAAAAAAACGGCGCGGATGACCGCGCCGTTTCTTGATTGGTTCAAACCCCGCGTGTCATTCCGGCGCGTGCAGGCTGTCCTGCAGGTGAACTGGACGAATGCCGTCCATCACCAGCCCGTAGCTCACCCGGTCGAAGGTGCGGAAGATCATCACGTGACCGATGAATTCTTCGGGCAAGGTGACTTTGGACTTGCGTGGATGGACAAACTTTTTCACGCTGCCATCGGCATAGTGATAGTCGTCGTTGACCGTCTCGCCTGAATGATAGATGGAGAACGTCTGGCCGTTTTCGATTCCGTCCTGGCTGCCGCGCGACAGGGCCACGACCTGCTTGGGACCAACCACGCCGTTCGCATCGGTAAAGGCCAGTACGCTGAACTCGGCAGGAACCGTTTTCGGCGCATGCGGCAGATATTGCGAGTCGTACGGCTTGTCTTCGACGGGCATGATCAGATCGCCCTGGCGAATCTCCATGTCGGAGTAGGTCACCAGGAACGAACTGGGTGTGCCGGCCTTGGTCAACTTTCCTTGGCCGATCACCATCACTTCATAGCCAAGCACTTCGACGTGGCCCAAAAAGCTGAACTCGCTCGGCCCGTGATGCCAGAGCATTTTCGATTGACCGTGCGTCGTATCAAGCTCACGCGCATGAGTCGACGGTGGACCGCCCTTTTCTTCCGGCGGCATCGAGTAGTACACATTCGACGGCCGCACGATCACAAACTGGCTGCCAGGAGCTGCCGCATCGAGACCATGCACGTAGACCAGATTGCCGTTGACGCCGCGCAACTGGTTTTCTTCGATAGCCACCACATGTGGCAGATTCTTGAAAGTGGCCTCGTCCACTATGCGCATGTTCTTGAGGAGGCTCCTCAAGTCGCGCAGTGGAATGGGCTTGATCGAATCTTCCAGCGGTTCGGTTCGAACCTGGGGACCATTCAGGCCGCGCTCCGCCGTCAGGCGAGTGTGCCCGTTCAGGTAGGCCAAGTTGATGACGTCACCCGGATAGATCAGGTGAGGGTTCTGGATCTGCGGATTTGCCTGCCAGACCTCCGGCCAGAGCCATGGTTTCTTGAGGAAGCGCGCCGAGATGTCCCAGAGCGTGTCCCCCTTCCGCACGACATAGCTGTCCGGGTGGTCGGCGCGCAACTCGGCGTCCGCCGCCGCATAGGCGACGAAGGCGAGAAGCAGTCCAGCAAAAAGTGCAGGTAGTTTTTTAAGCATGGCTGCCAATTACCTGATTCCCCAAGGGCCTTGTGAGTGTAGCCTAACAAATTGCGAGAGCAAATCACCGTTTTTTTACCAGTCACGGAAAGTCGCCCCGATACTCCCTCGGACGCCGACAATTTTGCAGCCCAGCCCCCGCCAGACTCGATTCCGCGTAGAATTTCGGCATGTTACGCGGGAGTCGGGGCGCTGTTTCGCCAACCGGCCCGCAGTTTGCGCCCCCGGAAGCAGGCCATGTCGATACTGACGATTCTCGAATTCCCCGATCCCCGCTTGCGCACCCAGGCACAGCCCGTCGACCAGTTTGGCGCCGATTTGAAACGCCTGATCGCCGACATGTTCGAAACGATGTATGCAGCTCCGGGAATCGGCCTCGCGGCTAGCCAGGTCAACGTGCACCGGCAACTGCTGGTGTTGGATGTGTCCGAAGGCAAGGACCAGCCTCGGGTTTTGATCAATCCGCGTGTCACCGCGCGTGACGGAATCCAGGTCTACCAGGAAGGCTGTCTCTCCGTGCCGGGGATCTTTGCCGACGTCGAGCGTGCCGACCGCATCACGGTCGAAGCGCAGGACGGCGACGGAGCCAGCTTCGTGCTGGATGCCGATGGCTTGCTGGCAGTGTGCATCCAACACGAAATGGATCACTTGCAGGGGCGTTTGTTTGTGGATTATCTATCGCCGCTGAAGCGCGAAATGGTGCGCAAAAAGCTCGAGAAACAACGCCGTAGCGCTGCGTCCGCCTAGGATTTTGCGCATGAACCAACGCCTGCGCCTGGTGTTCGCCGGGACACCCGAGTTCGCTGTGCCCAGCTTTCATGCGTGCATTGCTGCCGGCTGCGACGTGGTGGCTGCCTATACGCAACCAGACCGGCCCGCAGGCCGTGGCCGCAAGCTCGCCGCAAGCGCGCTCAAGCGGGCCGCATTGGACGCGGGAATACCGGTCGAACAACCGGAATCGTTGCGCCGCGCCGAAGCGCGGACCCGACTTGCAGCATATTCGCCGGATCTGATCGTGGTGGTTGCCTATGGCCTGATCTTGTCCGAACGGGTGCTGGCCATTCCCGGCTACGGTTGCTGGAACGTGCATGGATCGCTACTGCCGCGGTGGCGTGGTGCCGCGCCGATCCAACGCGCGATCCTTGCAGGCGACGCGATCAGCGGGATTTGCCTGATGCGCATGGAGGCTGGCCTCGATACCGGTCCGGTCATCGCGCGTGAATCCCTCGCGATCGGCGCCGCGGAGACGGCCGGGGGGCTGCACGACCGACTGGCGGTTCTGGGCTCCGACATGCTGCGAAGTGCGCTGCAGGAATTGACCCAGACCCGTCAGGGGCCTGCCGTCAGCGTTCAGCCTGACGATGGCGTGACGTATGCGCACAAAATTGAAAAAAGCGAAGCCCTGCTGGATTGGCGTGAGCCCGCCGAACAACTGGCGCGCAAGGTTCGCGCTTTCGATCCCGCACCGGTGGCTGAAGCCGACATCGCCGGAGAGCGCCTGCGATTGTGGTCCGCAAGCGTCCTGGACCGGCCTGCCGATGCAGCGCCGGGCAGTATTGTTGCGGCAACGCGGGTCGGCATCGACGTGGCCACAGGCAACGGCGTGCTGCGTATCGGGCTTGTGCAACGGGCCGGCGGTCGACGCATGGCCGTGCAGGATTTCCTCAATGCGCGCCCCGACCTTCGCGGCAGCGCGACATGAGCGACGTGCGCGCCGTCGCGGCCCAGTCACTTGATCGGATTGCCCGCGGTGGTGTTTCGCTGCGCGGCGCTTTTTTGGAAAATTCGAAAAAGTTGGCTGATTCCCGCGATCGCGCCCTGCTTTCCGCGTTGCTGCACGATGGTGCGCGCTGGTGGCTGAGATTCGATGCCGCTCTGGATCGACTGATGGACCAGTCGCTGCGTCAGCGCGAGCCGCAAATCCACGCGCTGCTAGTGCTGGGACTTGTACAGATATCCATCATGGGACTTCCGGAATACGCTGCCGTTGCCGCCACTGTCGAGGCGGCCCGCAGCCTGCGGAAGCCGAAGTTCGCAAACTTGGTCAACGCCGTGCTGCGTCGCTTCCTGCGCGAACGGCGCAGCATTGAAAGTGCGCTGGACACGGAGGTGGGGACACGCCACGCCTTTCCACACTGGCTGATCGATGCGATCGAGTCTGACTGGCCGGAACGGTCCGAATCGATCTTCGCCGCCAGCAACGCGCAGGCGCCTCTGACGTTGCGCATCAATACGCGACGTGGGCAGCGCAGTGAACTGGCCGGATTGTTGGCCGCGGCCGACCATCCGGTTCAGCCACACGTCTGGGTTGAAGATGCTCTGGTACTGGCCGACAGTACCGACGTCACGCGTTTGCCAGGCTATGCCGAAGGTCGGTTCTCGGTACAAGACGCTGCGGCGCAACTCGCACCGGAGCTGCTCGATTTGCGACCCGGACTGCGAGTGCTCGACGCGTGCGCGGCACCGGGGGGCAAGACCTGCCATCTGCTGGAGCGCGCGGATGTGCAAGTACTGGCTCTGGATCGCGACGAGCAGCGATTGCCGACCATTCGCGACTCGCTGATGCGTCTGGGCCTCAAGTCAGAGGTCCGGGCCGGTGACGCAACTCAGCCGAAGTCCTGGTGGGATGGCAAGGCCTACGACCGCATCCTGCTCGACGCACCGTGCAGCGCAACGGGTGTGATCCGGCGCCAACCGGATATCCGCCTGCATCGGCGTGCCAGCGATCTGCCTGCCCTTACCCAGCAGCAGGCGCACCTGCTCGATGCCCTGTGGCGCCTGCTCGCGCCGGGTGGCCGACTGGTATATGCGACCTGTTCGATCCTGCGCCGGGAAAATTCCATCCAGATCGCTCGCTTTCTCGAGCGCAGCCCCGATGCTCGGGCGCTTGATGTCATACCGCATCGATTTGGCCACGCCGATGGTGCTGGCCGACAGAACCTTCCCGGCGACGATGCAATGGACGGTTTCTTTTATGCGGTTTTGGAAAAAGCCATTTAGCATCTTATCCAATGTGCTGGCCGCCATTGCGGTGGCCGGCTGCGCGCGCGATGCAAATCACGCCGAGATGATTCTGAGTTCGGCACGACTGGAACAGCGTGGCACCGGCAGCTGGCTCGCCGCTGAAGGTGACTGGAGGCCCAGCGCCGAAATGCTTGAAGCTCTCGACCATGGCATCTCGCTGACATTGCGCCTGCAACTGGATGCCCAGCAACGCGGCTGGTTCGGTGCTTACGCGGGTATCGCATCGATCGAGCGGCATCGGGAACTGCGATATTTCCCACTGACGCGTCGCTATCAGGTACGCGACGTCGAACAGGGCGCGATGCAAAGCTTTGGCGTGCGTGCCGCGGCGATCGCGGCGCTGGGGCACCTGGAAATTCCGGTGGACGCAGCCATGCGATGTGGCCCCGCTGCAGAGGGCACGGTCCAAGACGCGCAGTCTTTGCGCTACCGGCTGCGCATTGATTTCGATCGAGCTGGCTTGCCGGGCGCATTGCGCCTTCCGGCGCTGGTGCTCAGCGCCTGGCACCAGGATCGCGCAGAATGGATTTGGTCATGCCCCGCATCAGCTTGACGTGGCTGTCACGCCGCGCTTTGCCCGCACTGGCGGTGTTGGCCTTGCTGATGTGCGCATTGCTGCTGGCCGACGACGCGGCCGCCGGCAGCAATCGCCTCGGCCGTTGGTACGCGTGGATGCTCGGTTTCGCCGCGACCGCCCTGTTGGTACTCGTCGTGGTGATCGGCCAGCGCGTTTTGCGTCTGGTGCGTGACGTGCGGCGCGAGGCGCCGGGTGCTCGATTGAGCCGCCGTCTGCTGGCCATGCTGATGCTGCTGGCGCTGCCACCGGTGATTGTGGTTTACGGCTTTGCACTGAATTTTCTCAATGCGACGGTCGATGCGTGGTTTAACGTGCGCCTCGAACAGTCGTTGGATGACGCCCTGGAAATCGGCCGCCTCTACGTTGACGAGCGCTTGCGCGCCACGGAACAATCGAGCGTCGCCCTGGCGGGAGAGTTGGCGAAGCTTCCTGCGACCGAACGCCAGGCGCACATGGACGACGCAATCGAGGCCCTGGGCGCGACCGAATTGACTCTGTTCGGCGACAACGCAACGGTGCTGGCGACCGTCAGTTCCGATTCCCGTTTTCTCACGCCGACGTTTCCGGACGCTACCAGCCTGATGCGCATGTCCGGTGCTGGCCGTTACGCCAGCGCCGAACCGATCAACGGTGCTCTGATGCTGCGCGTGCTGCTCAAGGTCGGCGACGGCGCCGCCTACGCGGGTACATTGCAGGCTTTGTTCCCCCTTCCGGAAAAATTGCGCCCGTTGACACAACGTATAGAAGGCGCGAATTTTGATTTCCAGCGACTGAAGTTTCTGCGTGGTTCGCTCAAGCTGAGCTTTACCCTCGTGTTGACCTTTGTGCTGATGCTATCGGTACTCTTTGCCCTGCTCGCGGCCTTTGGCGTCGCACGCCGCTTGGTGGCACCCGTCGGGCGACTGGCCGCGGCCACGCGCGCAGTCGGCGCGGGGCGTTACGACACGCCTTTGCCGGTTGCCAGCCGCGATGAACTGGGCTTCCTGCTCAATTCCTTCAATCAAATGCAGCGCGAACTCGAACGTGCGAGCGCACGCGCGCAGCGCAGTACGCAAGAGTCGGAAGCGCAGCGCGCGTATCTCAAGGCGGTGCTGGAGCACCTTTCCGCCGGCGTGCTTGGCATCGACCGCAATGGCATTCTGCGTACGGCAAATCGCGCCGCGGAGACGATCCTCGGTGTGCCCGTGGCGCGCCAGATTGGACAGGCGATTGCCACCATGCGACACGATCAGCCGCCACTCGCGCCGTTGTTTGATTCGCTGCAACGGCATTTGCGCGAAGGCGCACGCGATTGGCGTGAGGAAATCGTCATCGAGCGCGACAGCGAGCGCCGGGTGTTGCTATTGCATGGCACGGAATTGATGGCCGGAGGAGCTGAAGACGCGGGCTACATTGCCGTGTTCGACGATCTAACCCTGCTCAATCGCGCGCAGCGCGATGCGGCCTGGGCAGAAGTCGCACGCCGGCTGGCGCACGAAGTCAAAAATCCGCTGACGCCAATCCAGCTCGCTGCCGAACGTCTGCGCCGGCGATTCATCGGTCGACTGCCACCGGACGACACGGATGTGCTGGATCGCGCAACCCGGACGATCGTCAGCCAGGTGGAAGCGCTCAAGGCAATGGTCAATTCATTTGGCGACTACGCTCGGCCGCCCCAGCTGTCGACGCGCCCGCTGGCCTTGCACGCACTGATTGGAGAGGTACTGGATTTGTATGAAAACGACCAGCGTCTGCAACTGACCCGGCGTTTCGCGAACGACGAACTCATGGTGCGCGCGGACGCTGGGCGTTTGCGCCAGCTTCTCCACAATTTGTTGAAAAATGCGCTGGAGGCGATTGGTGAAAGCAGCAAGCCGCGTGTTGAGGTCAGTACGCGGCGCATCGACGAGGGCGGCCGCGCGTTTGTCGAGCTCGCCGTAACGGACAACGGTCCGGGCTTGCCAGAGGGGTTCGGAGAGCGTTGGTATGAGCCCTACACCAGCAGCAAAGCCCGTGGCACCGGTCTGGGACTGGCGGTGGTGAAGAAGATCGTCGAAGAGCACGGGGGCACGATACGCGCCGACGATGCCGCGGATGGTGGCGCGTGTTTCCGGCTGCGACTGCCGCTGGACTAAAGTGCTGCAACGAAGCTCAGTCGGGCGCTTTGCGCTGAGGCGACCCTTTTCGGTGCTGGGCAAAAGCGTCGACTTGTAGCGCCATTCGGCAAAACGTGAACCATTGAAACGCGGTCCCCGTGCGGCCGGCTATTTGCATACGCACCAGTATGAACCCAGGGAAAGCGAAGGAGCATCTCGTGCGCGATACCGAATTGCCCGTCAAGACCGCGGCTGGTTTGCGCGAACTGTCCGAACGCCGTCTCAAGCTGCATGCGCGTAGCCGGCTCCTGCTTATCGCTATCCATGGGGTACACGCGGTCACCGAGTTGCGCCAACAGTTCCAGACGATCGGCGACGTCGATCAGATCCTTGCTGAACTGGTAAAACTCGGCCTTGTGGAGGTCGTCAAGAGTCCCACCGGCGCTGCATTGGGCGTTGCTGCAAACGAGTCGTCGAATCACGACGCGACCGATGTGGTCATCTCGCCATTGATGCTCGCGCGCCAATTCTTGAATGAAAGTGCTGTCGCCGCTTTGGGTTTGCGCGCATTCCTGTTTACTCTGAAACTCGAACGCTGCTACACGAAGCCCGAGCTGCATGAATTATTGACCGAATATCACCGGGTTCTGGCCAAGGCAAAGGGCGCACCTTTCGCCGACGCTATGACAGCCCGTGTGCGGGCGATGCTGGCGCGCGCTACCTGAGGCAACGGTTTGCTCGCGTGGCTGTCGTGCCGGCGGCTCGGCAAGGTCACGGAGTCGCGATCTGAAGGATCGTGGCGCTTGAGCGTCCAGCGCGCCACAACTCGTCGCGCACGCCGCGACGCGTGCTCAGCTACACTGCGCGCCCCCTGGGACTGACGTGCCACGATGTTGCCTGCGCTGTTTCGTCGTCAAATCTATCCGCCGGCGTGGCTGATTCTGTGGTTCGCCGTCGCGCTGTTCGCGATTTTTCAGCACGGCCCCATGCCGTTGTATTCGACACGCACGCTCGCGGTCGCCTGGGAAATGTGGCAACGCGGCGAGTTTCTCGTGCCGCATATCAACGGCGCACCCTATAGCCATAAAGTGCCGCTGTTGTTCTGGATGATCCACGCCGGTTGGGCATTGACCGGCGTCAATGACATCTGGCCACGCGTGCTCGAAGTGCTGATCGGGGCCGGCTGGCTGCTGGCGGCGAGCGCGCTCGCGCGACGCGTTTTCAACTTTCGTCCGGCGGTGGCGCGACTTGTACCGTGGTTCCTGATCGCGCTCTCGTACAGTTTTCTGTTCGGCCTGCAGATCATGTACGAAGTGCTGCTCGCATTCTGGGTCGCACTGGCCTTGTATTGCCTCGCGGGCAAACCTCGTTGGTTGGGATTTGCGCTTTGTGTCGGTGCGGGCCTGATGACGAAGGGCCCGGTCATGCTGTTGCAAGTTGCGTTTCCGCTGCTGCTGGGTCCATGGTGGAGCGAGCACGCGCGCGCCGACCGGCGCGCCTGGTTCCTGAGCGGAAGCCTGGCTTTACTCGGTGGCTTCGCACTCCTGCTTGCCTGGGCCCTGCCGGCCGGATTCGCTGGCGGCGCAGAATACAGAAATGAACTTTTCTTCATGCAGACCGCCGGTCGCGTGATGGACAGCTTCGACCACGCCCGCCCGCTCTGGTGGTACCTGCCAGTCATTCCAATCTTGCTGTTTCCTTGGATCGGCTGGCCGCGCTTGTTGCGGGCGGTCTGGGTGCATCGGCGGCCGCTTGGCGACGGGGAGCGTTTCCTGATCGCCTGGCTCGTGCCAACGCTGCTGACATTCAGCCTCGTATCGGGCAAGCAGGTCTACTATTTGCTGCCGCTGTTGCCCGGTGCCGCCATGTTGCTCGCACGTGCATTGAGTCGCGCGTCGCATTCCACTGCCGTGTCTGATGTGCGCAGTGTGGTCTGGTCGCCGTGGCCTTTGGCGTTGGCAGGACTCGCCTTCGCCGTGATGTTGATGATGTTGCCAGTCTGGCTCGCCAGCGGACGGCTGCATTCGCATTGGCTGCACGATGCCGCAAGCCTGGGACCCTGGTTTGGCGTTGTGTTGGCCGTGCTGTCACTGTGCCTGCTCGCCCCGGCGCAACGGGCGGAAACGCAGCTGAAACGGATTGCCGCCGTGGCCCTGCTCGGCGCTGCGACACTGCATGCTTTGTTCGCCTATTCGCTGTTCCACAATTTCGATCTTCGACCGATCTCGGCCGCGCTGGCGCGCGCTCAGGCGCAGCACAAGCCCATCGCCATCGTCGGAATCTACGAAGGGCAGTTTCACTTCATTGGTCGTTTGCACGGCCGGATCGCCGAGCTGCGCAAGGACGACGTCGCGACCTGGGCTGCCGAGCACCCCGATGGTGTGATTGTGCGCGGTGACCGCGGCCCGTCCACAGCTGCACGGCGCTTTGCCGCCCTGATCCAGCCGTTCCGCTCGCATTGGCTGGTGCTTTGGGACGCCCGTACCCTCGCCGCCGTCGAGGCGGGCGGAACCCCGGCGGAACCACTCCAGCGAACCGAGTTGTACCCGCCGAACTACTGGCGCTACCACAGCCAGCCCTGACGGCGGCACGAGCTGAGGCGAAGGACGGTCATCCACCGGCGTGTGCCCGATCGGGTATGCTGCTGCGTCGCGTTTTCGCAACAGGTGCAGCATGGCCACCGGTCACATTCTCGTTGTCGACGATGAACCCGACATCCGTAACCTGATCAAGGAAATCCTCGAAGACGAAGGGTTTCAGGTCAGCGTGGCCGCGAATGCTACCGATGCGCGTGAGGCGCGCCGCCGGCTGCGGCCCGACGTGGTGCTGCTCGACATCTGGATGCCCGATCTGGACGGTATCAGCCTGTTGCGGGAGTGGGCCGAACGCGGCGGGCTGCCCTGCCCGGTCATCATGATCAGCGGACACGGCACGGTGGAAACGGCCGTCGAAGCGACTCGCCTCGGCGCCTATGACTTTGTGGAAAAGCCTATTTCGCTGGCCAAGCTGCTGCTGACCGTCGAACGTGCCCTCGAAGCCAGCCGGCTCAAGCGCGAAAACGAAGGCCTGAAGCGGCAACTGCCGATACCGCTGGAGCCGGTCGGCGGGTCCAAGGTCATGCACGCGTTGCGCAGCCAGCTTGAGCGCCTGGCCGGACATGACACCTGGTTGTTGATGAAGGGTGAACCCGGCAGCGGCAAAGAGTCACTCGCGCGCTGGATGCATGATCGCAGCGCGCGGCGCGAGCGTCCTTTCGTGACCGTTGCGCCCGGCTCGATTGCGCGCGAGCATGCGGCCCAGGCGCTGTTCGGCGCGGAAGACGCCACCGGCGTCCAGCACGGTCTGCTGGAGCAGGCCAATGGCGGAACGTTGTTCCTCGACGAGGTCGCTGAACTCGACCCCGAATTGCAGTTGCGTCTGTCCTCGACTCTGGAACGTCGCGCATTGATCCGCTGTGGCGGTCGCGAATCGGTGCCGCTCGACCTGCGCGTGATCGCGGCGACCGCGCAAGAGCTTGAAGGGCTGGTCGCGGCTGGGCGTTTCCGGGAAGAACTCTACTACCAGCTGCGCGTCGTGCCGCTCAGCGTACCAGCGCTGCGCGAACGCGTTGAAGACGTGCCCGAGCTGCTGCGTCACTACGCCGATTTTTTTTCCAATCGCGACAAATTGCCGTATCGGCATTTTTCCGTCGCGGTGCAGAATCGCCTGCGCAACTATACGTGGCCGGGCAACTTGCGCGAGTTGCGCAATATCGTGCAGCGCCTGTTGATCCTGGGGGCTTCTCCCGAAGTGGAAATGTTTGAAGTCGAACAGGCACTTGCCAATTCAACCGGTGCCGCCAGCCCGCTGACCGGTCGCGCGGCGCGCACGGACGGGTTCGAAATCGACTTCGGGCTGCCCTTGCGCGAGGCGCGTGAACAGTTCGAACGGATCTATCTGCTGCGCCAGCTGCAGGAAGCGGGTGGCAGCGTGGGCAAGTTGGCGAAGATGGTCGGCATGGAGCGGACGCACTTGTATCGAAAGTTGCGTGACTTGGGTGTCGACGTGAAAACGGTGGCACGCGATGACTGAAGCTCCCGCTGGCGCGAGTCTGGTGCAGCGTTTGACTGCGCAGATCGACAGCCCGCGTGATGGAGCCCTGCTGCGTTATTCACTGGCGTCGGCGCTGGCGAGTGCGGGCAAGCCTGCCGCGGCGGTCGAACGATGCCGCGAGGCGCTGCGGTTCGATCCGCGGTATTCCGCGGCATGGAAACTGCTTGGACGCAGCCTGGCCGAGGTCGGAGATTCGAGCGGCGCAATGCAGGCTTATCGCGATGGCATCGCGGCTGCGGCGGCGCGCGGAGATCGCCAGGCGGAAAAAGAAATGCGCGTGTTTCTGCAGCGGCTGCAAAAAGCCGCAGACTAGTCGGGGGAACGGCGTGGGCGAATCAGCGGCGAACGCGGACGATACCGGCGGAGCATCCGCGGCGACCCTGGCGATCGAGCCGCCCCGCGGAGCGGGCGCTTCCACACCGGCACACATCGGCCCCTACGCGATTCTGCGCCTGCTCGGGCAGGGCGGCATGGGGCGCGTCTACCTTGCCCAGGAACTCCAGCCGACACGGCAGGTAGCGCTCAAGGTGGTTTCTTCGCTCGGGGGTGCCGCGCTACTGCGCTTTCGTCGCGAAGCGGAACTTTTGGCGCAATTGGAACATTCCGGCATCGCACGGCTATACGCGACCGGCGAAGACTTGCGCAGCGGCATCGGCGTGCCATGGCTCGCGATGGAATATGTCGAGGGTCGCGACCTCATCCATCACGCGCGCGAAACAGGCATGCCGCTGGCGGAACGCCTGCACCTGCTGATCGCCATTTGCCGCGCCATACATTTCGCGCACGGGCGCGGCGTGATTCACCGGGATCTCAAACCCGGCAATATCCTGGTCGACGCGCAGGGGCAACCGAAAATTCTCGATTTCGGTATCGCACGGCTGCGCGAAGACGACGCCATGGGCATGACTCAGGCCGGTCAGATTCTGGGCACCGTGCCGTACATGAGTCCGGAACAGCTGTCGGGCAGTCCGGCCGCGATCGATGTGCGCAGCGACCTGTACAGTCTTGGCGTGATTGCCTACGAGCTGATTGGCGGCCAACTGCCGCATCCGCAATTGTCCACTTCAACACTTTTTGCAGCGGTGGATATCGTCCGCAACGAAACACCTGCCACGCTCGCCTCGATCGCGCCTGCCGCCCGTGGCGATCTCGATACCGTCGTCATGCAGGCGCTTGATGTTGCGCCCGAGCGCCGTTACGCCTCGGTCGCCGAATTTGCCGCCGACCTGGAGCGCGTGCTCGATCACCGTCCGGTGGATGCGCGTCCGCCGACCGTGACCTATCTCGGCGCGCGCTTCATCCGTCGACATCGGGTCGTTTCGGCTGCGGCCGTACTGGTCGCACTCGCGCTCGTCGTCGCCAGCGTCGTATCCCTGCGCTACGCCTGGTCGGAAGCCGTCGCTCGTCGCGACGCGGACGCGCGTGCTGCCGAAGCGGCGGCCGTCAACCGCTTTCTCGAACGCATGCTGACCTCGGCCGATCCGGAAAAGACCCTCGGCCGAGACCTCACCGTGCATGACGTACTCGACGCGGCCGCGGAGGAACTCGCCAAGGCAGCGCTGACACCCGCCACCGAGGCGAGCCTCTCGCGCACCCTCGGCGCCACCTATTTGAAATTGGGTGATGCCGCGCGCGCCGATCTTTTGTATACCCGTGCCCTGAACGGCAGCGCGACCCTCGCTCCTGGCGAGTCCGATGGCTTGGTGCTCGGACATGCACGCGCGTTGCTCGTGCAAGCCAAGTATGCCGAGGGCGATGCTGCATTGTTGCAACTGCTGCAGCGTCAGACGCCGCCATTGTCCACTGACCTTGCCGTCGATGCGCAGTTGGCGCAGGCCGAGAGTCTCATCCTGCAGGGCAAGCCGCATGACGCTGTAGCCTCATTGCAGACGCTGCTGCAGCGCGTGCAGTCTGGTGGACCGCTGGACAACGGGCAGGACCTGGTGATCGGACTTACGCTGGGTTCCGCGTTGCGTCTGGATGGCCGCTACGCAGAAGCCACCGCGGTCGCACAGAACAGCGTGACGCAGCACGTGGCGCGCCTTGGCCCGGATCATCCGCAGACGCTGGCCGCGCGCAATCTGCTCGGTGCGCTTTACGAGCAAGCCGGCGACAAGGACAAGGCGCTGGCCGAATTCCGCAACGTCCTGGCGGCGCGCGAACGCGTGCTTGGCGTAACGCATCCGGTGACCTTGAAAAGTGCACAAGCGCTCGCTTCGTCGCTGGTCAAGGCGGGCCAGGCCGACGAAGGCATCGCGCGGATCCGCGATGTGATTGAAGCGCGGCGATTGCGCGGCGAAGACAACGCCGCGCCCAACCTGCTCGCGAAGAACGTGCTGGCCTACGCCCTCGAAGACCAAGGCAAGCTGTCCGATGCGGAAGCGATGATGCGCAGCATCATCGCCGCGCAATCCACCGCCGGTGGCCCGGCCGACGCCGAGGCCATCGGCCCGCGCAACAATCTCGCGATGTTGCTCATGAAGCAACACCGCACCGCCGAAGCGTTGGAGGAATTTGATGTGCTGCAGAGCTGGATGGCAGGACACCTGCAGGCTGGCCATCCGTATTTCGCAATCATCGGCAGCAACCGCGGCGAATGCCTGGCGCAATTGCAGCGTTGGGCAGAGGCACGCGACGCACTGGAAAATGCGCATCGTACACTGGTGGATAAATACGGAGAGACGCATGAGCGCAGCCGCACCGCCGCGACACGTCTTGCTTTCGTGTACCGCAAGCTGGGCATGCGTGCCAAGGCCGATGCGATGCAGCCGGCGCCTGCGCCGTGACGCTCGCGTTCGCCGTGATCGCGGTGCAGGGACTGTTGCTGATCGCGTTGTTCTGGCGCTGGCGATGGGGGCAGATCGCACAGCGCAAGGTGCTCGCGCGCCTCGCCAGCGACCGCATGGAACGCGAGAACGTGTTGCAATTGCAAAGCGCGGCCCAGGAACGCGAGCGCATCTTCAACGACTTGCACGATGATCTCGGCGCAAAGCTTCTGGGACTTGTGCACACTGCCGAGTCTCCGCAGCAAGCCGATCGTGCGCGGTCGATCTTGGCAGACCTGCGCGACGTGGTCAGCCGTTCGCGTGCCACTCCTGGCACCCTTGCAGACGCGCTCGCCGACATCCGCACCGAAGTTCGTCAGCGCCTCGCCGACGTTGCCATCGATCTCATCTGGGACGAACAGGGTGACCTGCCGGAGCCGGCACTGCAGATCGAACAATCGCTGCATCTGCAACGCATCGTTCGTGAAGCGGTAAGCAATGTGATTCGACATGCGCACGCCCGGGCGCTGCGCGTGCGCCTGGCGGTGCGCAGTGGCGATCTGTTGCTGGAACTCACCGACGACGGTCATCGCGGCGTCGTTGCTGGCGGAACCGGCATGCGTTCCATGCGCCATCGCGCGGAAGAACTCGCCGGCGACATCCGCTGGACCGAAGGCACGGCCGGCGGAACCAAGGTTCTGCTGCGTTTTCCACTACCCGGCACTGTGGCAAAACGCGCGTGACCGTGCCCGCCACCGCCCTCGTCGTTGATGATCTGGCGGGCAGTCGTGACTGGCTGTGTCGCGCGCTCGAACTCGCCTTTCCCGGCATCGTGGTGCATTGCGCAGGCAGTCTGGCCCAATCCCGCGCATGGCTGGAACCGCCACCGCCATTGGCGCTCATCGATCTGGGATTGCCTGACGGCAGCGGCGTGGATCTGATCGAGCATCTGCAGCGTACGTCGCCGGCTACGTTGTGCATCGTCGCAACCGTGTTTGACGACGACGCCCATTTATTTCCCGCCTTGCGCGCCGGCGCAAAGGGCTACGTCCTGAAGGACCAGTCGCCCGAAGTGCTCGCGCAGATGCTGCGTGGCATCGCGGAAGGCCAGCCGCCGTTGTCGCCATCGATCGCAAGACGCCTGCTGCGGCATTTTCAGCCCGCTGACCAGTCGCCCGCTCCCGCGTCGCCGTTGACGCCGCGTGAGACCGAGGTACTGCGATTGATTGCGAAGGGCTTGACCATGCAGGAAGCGGGTGCCGCGCTGCAGCTGTCGCGCCACACCGTCGCCAGCCACCTCAAGGAGGTGTACCGTAAGCTCAGCGTCGGCACACGCGCCGAGGCGACGCTTGAAGCGCTGCGCCTCGGCATCCTGGTCGATCAGCCGAATCGTTGATTCCCGTGCCGATTGATTCAATTCACCCGCGTGTCACGGAAAAACCAGACCCGACTTTCAGGCGCTGCGGCGCCAGGCCAGCGCACCGATGCCGGCCATCAACACCATCAGCAACACCAGCGTTGAACGATCCAGCGCGGGCACGACAGTCGGTGTCGTCGGAGCACCGCCACCGCCGCCGACCGGGGCCGAACCAAACCCGTCGACGTATACATATCCGCCATGTCCACCGAGCGAGCAGTCTGCGGCGATGACGGTCAGTTCAACCTGCTGGCCCACGGCGTTCGCGGGCAGGATGGCGTCGACATTCTGGAATTGCAGATATTTCCACGAACCGGCGCCGGACAGGAAAGTGACACCAGCCTGCCCCGAGTAGGCGAACTGCTCGAACAGCACCGAGTTGTCCGCCACATTTCGCAGCACGACGTAGAAGTACGGCTGCTGCTGCGGCGAATGTGCGGGATCGTCGAGTACCGGCGCAAAAGCAAAGCGCAGGTGCGGCAGGTGATCGGTGGGATCGATGTCGGCGGCAGTCACCGTGTCGGTCTGTTTGAGCGTGGTCAGCAAGGCGCCGGTCGCTTCGTCGTTGATCTTTGCCGTGTAAGTGCCCACGCGCGGCAGCACCAGCAATGGCGCGCGTGCGTCCGCAACTGCGCCGACGATACTTGCGGGACCGGGCGCACCGGCGCTGATCTGCACATTCGCGCCGGTGAATGGCGCGACGCCGGAGAGCGCCGGGTTGGTGCCTCCGCCGATCGTCCAACCGGAAAAGTTGTTCTGCTCGAAGCCGCCGTTCTGGTAAATGGCTTGGGCGGAGCCCATGCCGACCATCGTCAATGCCAATGCGACGACAACGCGAACGAACCGGTGGCGACCTGAAACGAAACGCAGCATGTCCGACACTCCGTGGCTGATTTAATACAAAAGGAAAGGTGGAATTGTTTAGCGAATTGCCGCGTTGGCGCTGCTGTTTTCGACGAGCAGCACGCGCGGATCAAGGACCAGCGCCGTATCGACGATTGCGCGCCGTTCGTCTGGCGGCGTATCCGGCATCAGGTCGAAGGCAAGGGTTTCCTGGCCCCGCTTGCCGATGCCCGACAGACGCAGGCTGCGCGCCACGCAGGCGCGCGCGCCGGTGCAGGCCACGCGATGCACGCGCAGCACTTGGGCTCGCCATTGCTCGATCTCGTCGCTGCGGGTTGCCGGGGGAAACACCGCCACATAGGCAAATGGCGTATCGCTGCCGATCACCGCACCCGGCGTGACGAGGTCCCGCGCCGTCGGCATCAGCAGCAGGGCGCCGAGTGCCGTTGCGCCGAGCAACAGCAGCACGGCGAGCATCCGTGTGCCACGGCTGCGTTGCGATCGGACGCGGGCGATGCTGATCGATGTCATCGTGGATTCCCCCCGGAATGCCGGTGCGCGATGCGGGCTGGCGAGTCGTGATGCTAGGTCGCGGCGTCCGCCGCGCCCATCCCGCGAACGGGGGATGGCGTCACGCACCGTATGCGCGTCCAGTACGACAGGGCGGCGTGGCATCCGCCGTCATGCACGCCGCCCGCACCAGATCGTGCGGGCAGAGCGCGAGGTTGGAATCGCGTGGTGTAGCCGCCGTGCAGGCGATCGGGAACGGCGCGGTTCCAGCCGCCCTCGCGCGAGTACGCGATGCAGGGTAGGGAACCCGAGCGGTCTAAGGCTTTTTGGTGAGATTCCGGCGCGAGTAGGGATTGCGTTGCTCGGGCGAGGGCCGGTACTGGTAGCGCTTGTAGTGCCACTGGTATTGCTCGAACGCGAGGTTCACGCAGGCTTCGACACCGGCGTTCAGCGCAGTCACGGCGGTCGGCAAGTGCGTATCGGCAATCCCCGTCGGCGCGGCGCGAAAGCGGATCCGGAACCCCATTCCGCCTGGCAGCCGTTCGGCGAAAGCAAACAACACGGTCGCGCCGGTGCGCTGGGCCAGGCGCGACACCAGCACCATGGTCAGTGCCTGAACGCCAAAGAAGGGCGCGAACTCGCCGTCGCCCTGCTTGGGCTGCTGGTCCGGCAGGATGCCGACCACGCCGCCGCTTTGTAGCCGTTTATACAAAGTGCGTACGCCGGCGCCTTCGGCGCGCACCTGTTCGGGCTTGAGTTCACCGCGTGCGGCGATCAGCAACGGTTCGATCTCCGCGTAACGCGGTGCGCGATAGACGATGGCGAGCGAGGTACGGCTGCACAGCCACAGGTTCAACAGTTCCCAGCAACCCAGGTGCGGCGCGGCAATGATCAAGCCCTGTCGGCTGGCCAGCGCAGCGGTGAACAATGCTTCGTTTTCCACCTCTCGCACCAGCGCCAACGCCTTTTGTGCGCCGCCGCCCCAGATTTTTGCAATCTCGGTGATCGACTTGCCGGTCTCGATCAGTGTTCGTTTCGATGTCCGCTGACGTTGTTCTTCATCGTATTGCGTGAGTACTAGAGACAGATTGATGTCCGTATGGCGGCGCAAGCGGCCACGCGACCACCACAGCACACGGCCCAGGCCTGCGCCGGTCCGGTGCAACACGGATAGCGGCAGGCGCCCGGTCAGGCGCAACAGATGGAAAACAATGGCGACGTACCAACGCATAGGAACCACCGATCTTACCGGCGTGATTGACCGCCCCGCCATGCTTGCGCAGGATCGCGCGTTTCCGACCGTCCCCGAGGTAGCCCGTGATCGCCCTGATCCAGCGTGTCAGCAGTGCCCGAGTCGAGGTCGATGGCGTCTCGGTTGGCGCGATCGATGCAGGTTTGCTGGCGCTGATTGGCGTACAGCCGGACGACGGCGAAACCCAGACCCAGCGCCTGTTGCAACGTCTGCTCGGCTATCGCGTGTTCGCCGATGCCGACGGAAAAATGAACCGGTCTCTGAGCGATACGGGAGGTGCCCTGCTGCTGGTTTCCCAATTTACGCTGGCCGCCGACACCAACAGCGGCATGCGCCCGAGTTTCACCCGTGCTGCGCCACCCGCCGCCGGGGAACACTGGTTCAACCGTTTGGTCGAAATAGCCAGAAAAGCGCATGCCCCCGTAGAAATTGGCCGCTTTGGCGCCCATATGCAGGTACATCTGGTCAACGATGGCCCCGTGACCTTCTGGTTGCAGGTGCCCTGACGCAATCCAGCGCCGTTTGTCGCTTAGCGAACAGACAGGCGCTAAATGAACCGTCCTTGACAGCCTTCCTATAATCCCCAGTCTTTGCATCCAGCCGGCACTCAACTACTCATGGCCATCGAAAACACTCCTCAGGAGCAGCAGTCCGACCTCAAACTCCTGATCGTCAAGGGGCGCGAGCAGGGCTACCTGACCTACGCCGAAGTCAACGATCACCTGCCCGACGACATCGTCGATCCGGAACAGATCGAAGACATCATCGGCATGATCAACGGCATGGGCATTGAGGTGCATGAAGTTGCACCCGATACCGAAATGCTCACGCCGGACGCGCCGTCCACGGTGACCGACGATGAAACCGCGACCGAAGAAGCCGTCGCGATGCTCGTCGCTGTCGACGCGGAAGTTGGCCGCACCACCGACCCCGTGCGTATGTACATGCGCGAGATGGGCACGGTCGAGCTGCTGACCCGCGAAGGCGAAATCGCGATCGCCAAGCGCATCGAGGAAGGCTTGAACGCGGTGCAGAGCGCACTCGCCAGCTTCCCGTGGTCGATCCAGTTGCTGGTCGAGGAATACGACCAGCACGTCGAGGGCAAGCGGCGCCTGTCCGAAGTGATTGCCGGCTTCCTCGATGTTGAAGAACCGGTCGTACCTGCGATCACCGAAGCGATGCTCGAAGCGGACGTCGACGCGCCGGTCCCGGCTGTGGCCGACGAAGTCGAGGAAGGCGCTGACGGCGAAGAAGCCGGCCCCGGCGAAACCGGTCCCGACCCGGTCGAGGTTGCACGCCGCTTCGACGAACTGCGCCAGTTTTACGCGAAGTTCCAGAAGACCGCCGAGAAGAACGGCCTCGCCGACAAGAAAGCGCAGAAGCTGCGCGAGCAGATGGCTGAAGCGTTCCTCAAGCTTAAGCTGCCGGCGATCATGATTGACAGCTTCGTGCGCAAATTGCGCGAAGTGGTCAGCAACATCCGCAATCACGAACGTCTGATCATGGATCTGTGCATCCGCCAGGCGAAGATGCCGCGCAAGGACTTCCTGCGTGCATTCCCGGGCCACGAGATCAACATCGACTGGACCGAAGAACTGATTCGCAAGAAGCAGAAATGGTCTTCAGGCATCCGTGCCCACAAGGACGAGATCGTCAGCGAGCAGGAAAAGCTGATCGGCATCGAGAAAGGCCTGTTCCTGTCGTTGCCGGACATCAAGGAAATCAATCGCGCCATGTCGATCGGTGAGGCGAAAGCCCGCCGCGCGAAGAAGGAAATGGTCGAAGCCAACCTGCGTCTGGTCATCTCGATTGCGAAGAAGTACACAAACCGCGGTTTGCAATTCCTTGATTTGATCCAGGAAGGCAACATCGGTCTGATGAAAGCGGTCGACAAGTTCGAATACCGCCGCGGCTACAAGTTCTCGACCTACGCCACCTGGTGGATCCGCCAGGCGATCACCCGCTCGATCGCCGACCAGGCGCGCACCATCCGCATCCCGGTGCACATGATCGAGACGA